>NZ_CP043727.1:0-314010 GCF_009831415.1 Yersinia canariae
GATCTTTTTATTTAAAGATCTCTTTATTAGATCTCTTATTAGGATCATGATCCTCTGTGGATAAGTGATTATTCACATTAAAGATCATGAGATTAAGGAGGATCGTTTGCTGTGAATGATCGGTGATCCTATTGCGTATAAGCTGGGATCTAAATGGCAAGTTATGCACAGGCACTTTCAGTCACCAAGGTTGTTATGTGGATATGTACCGCTTTTACCCTGCTTTTAAGCCTACTTATCCACATTCGTTCGCGTGATCTTTAAGCAAATTAGAGCAAATTAATCCAATTTTTAACCCAAACCTCGGCCGGATCTTCAGGAATTTCATGTTGGATGACGTCTATTTCTAAAATATCACCCAGACGTTTGGCTCCTAGCGCTATCAATTCTTGATCCAGTTTCCTGACTGCACCGCAGAAAGTGTCATATTCTGAACTGCCCAAACCGACGGCACCAAAACGAATCTGAGAGAGATCCGGTTTCTGTTCTTCGATTTGTTCTAATAAAGGTTGAAGATTGTCTGGTAGATCACCGGCACCATGGGTGGAAGTGATGACTAACCACATACCATCTAAAGTCAGCTCGTCTAATTCCGGGCCATGCAGCGTTTCTGTGGAGAAACCTGCTTCTTCTAATTTCTCAGCTAAATGTTCAGCAACATATTCAGCACTGCCAAGCGTACTGCCACTGATCAAGGTAATGTCAGCCATAAAGAACCCAACCGAAGTAATGAACCGGTATTGTACGCTGTGAATCAGCTGGGATCTACCTGTGGATAATGTGGGTATAGTTATTTAGGGGTCAGGGCACGATGGTACGCATAATGGGGTTTTGCAGGGAAATAAGCGTCTCAGTTGACTGGATCTCATCAATAGTCTGGATCTTGTTGATAAGTACCTGTTGCAGCGCATCTATCGACTTACACATGACCTTAATAAAGATACTGTAATGGCCTGTGGTGTAATAAGCCTCGACAACTTCTTCTAAACTCTCCAGTTTTTTCAGGGCCGAAGGGTAATCTTTGGCACTTTTCAAAATTATGCCGATAAAACAGCACACATCATATCCCAGCTGTTTTGGATTCACGTGGACGCAGGCGGCAGTAATAATCCCTGCCTGGCGCATTTTCTCTACTCGGACATGAATAGTTCCGGGGCTGACCCCAAAATTTTTAGCTAATTCTGCATAAGGTGTGCGCGCATTTTCCATTAATGCGTTCAGGATGCCGCGATCGAGATTATCGATTTGATAAATTTCACCCATATTAACCCCCTTTTTTTATCGATTATTTAATTATAGCGCCATAAAAATGAATGATTAAAAGTGAAATGGCAATATTGTTTGTTGGATATTGAATTTAACCCCAATTCTGTTGCTTAATCGATGACAAGCCAGATGGCATAATAAACAACAACGAATTGAGAAAACGGCAATGAAAAAACAATTTATCCAAAAACAACAGCAAATCAGCTTCGTAAAATCCTTCTTTTCCCGCCAGTTAGAACAGCAATTGGGGCTAATTGAAGTTCAAGCTCCTATCCTGAGCCGTGTCGGTGATGGTACCCAAGATAACCTTTCTGGGTCAGAGAAAGCCGTGCAGGTAAAAGTGAAAACTTTGCCAGATGCGACTTTTGAAGTTGTTCATTCATTAGCTAAATGGAAACGCAAAACCTTAGGGCGCTTTGATTTTGGGACTGACCAAGGGATTTATACCCACATGAAAGCATTGCGTCCTGATGAAGATCGCCTCAGTGCTATTCATTCTGTGTATGTAGATCAGTGGGATTGGGAACGCGTAATGGGTGATGGCGAGCGCAACCTGGCTTACCTGAAATCCACTGTTAGCAAGATCTACACAGCAATTAAAGAAACTGAAGCGGCAATCAGCACTGAGTTTGGTGTGAAACCTTTCCTGCCAGAGCAGATTCATTTTATCCACAGTGAAAGTTTGCGCGCTAAATTCCCTGATTTGGATGCTAAGGGCCGTGAACGCGCGATTGCCAAAGAGTTGGGCGCGGTATTCTTGATTGGGATTGGTGGCAAACTGGCAGATGGCAAGTCTCATGATGTCCGCGCACCAGATTATGATGACTGGACCACTGCTAGTGCTGAAGGTTTTGCCGGGTTGAACGGCGACATTATTGTTTGGAACCCGGTTCTGGAAGATGCTTTTGAAATCTCATCTATGGGGATTCGTGTGGATGCACAAGCACTGAAACACCAGTTAGCGCTGACATCTGATGAAGACCGTTTGAAACTGGAATGGCACCAATCGCTGCTAAAAGGTGAAATGCCGCAGACCATTGGTGGTGGCATCGGACAGTCCCGTTTAGTGATGTTATTGCTGCAACAACAACATATTGGCCAGGTCCAATGTGGGGTGTGGGGGCCAGAAATCAGCGAGAAGGTTGAAGGCCTGCTGTAAGTCCCGCCAGACTATTTCTGTATTATTTCAACCCGCATGGCTTATACCGCTATTGCGGGTTTTTAACATCATAAACGTAAGCGGGTTCTTTCATCTATGCTGTAGGTGGCATAATACTGAGGTATTCCACCAATAAGGTTGTTGACGTTATGGCTCGATTTCACCCTCTTAAACATTACTCTCATGCTCGTCCAAGGCTGCTATTATCCGTTGGCGCAGGAATAATCACTTACTTTCTGTTGCCATCACATTTGACTGTATTACTGCGTCTGATGGTGAGTTGGAATATATTCGCATGGCTCTATTTGTTCTTTTTATGGCTGCAATTATTGCGAACTGATCCGAAAAAAATCAGATTAATAGCTCGAGTGCAGGATGAAAGTGCTTCGATGGTATTGAGTATTGTCAGCATGGCGTGTCTGGCGAGTATTCTGGTTATTCTGTTTGAGTTAAGCACGGCGAATCAGTTATCTGGCTCGGTCAAAGCATTCCATTTAATCCTCACCGGAATGACGTTATTAGTATCGTGGTTATTATTGCCAACCGCGTTTACCATGCATTATGCCCATTTATTTTATTTGTCCCGTGATAAGTCGGACGCTATTCTCCCGTTAATTTTCCCTAAAGAGGTCACTGAACCTTCTTATTGGGATTTCCTCTATTTTTCATTCACTATTGGTGTGGCTTCGCAAACTGCGGATGTTTCGACCGGCACATCAGATATTCGCCGCGTGGTGCTATTGCAGTCGGTTTTATCCTTTGTTTTCAATATGACAATATTGGGTTTGTCTATTAACGTGGGGGCGGGGTTACTGAACTAAAGCTATTTATTATCGTTTCCAACGGCGTATTAAGCGGCTTTTTAACCCGGTATCAAAGCGCCATATGTGATCGAAAATCCGCATGATGCCGGGTTTGCCATAGGCTGACATCGCCACGGCATGGAACCGGTGTTGATGGGCTTGCTGCTGGATTTTAATCTTTCTGATCAATTCCTCCGGTAGGCGCTGGGCAATAAAATCGGAAATAATCACGGCATCCGCGTCATACCAATCTCTCTCTTCCATTTTATTCAGGGTATTGGCTAAACAAGCTGCCAAATCAGTTCCCCCCCGGAAATGTTGGCTAAGAAAACGTATTGCTTGCTCAATACCACTGGCTGACGATAGCTCGTAGTGAATGATTTCGGTAGCAAAGAGCATGATGTAACAGCGGCGATTATCCGCCAGCGCAATACGTAGCAGGGCCAGACAGAAAGCTTTGGCACATTGTTCATTGAAGCCCCCCATCGAACCGGAGGTATCGACACAGACAATAAAGGGGCCGCGAGGTTGTTCGTCATGACTTTTAAGGCTGACTGGGCGCTGCAAGGTTTTTTCCTGCCAGTTATCACCCTGCAAGCGGTAAGTGAGCAAACGCCGCTCCAGTAAACGGCGATAAAACTCAAACTCCAATTCACTCATCCCCAACATAACTAACTCAGTCGGCAGTAATCGCAAAATATCATTGCTCTGATGAATGCCACTGACCTCCTCTGGCACAGTATCAGGTTGACGAACCATGACGGTGTAAGGTTCGTAGCGGGCCTCGGGAGTGGGTTGTGCTTTGGCGCTGCGGCTCCGGCCTAGTTGCTCCGCTAATTGCTGTAATTCCGGCTGTTGTTGCAGGAAATCGCCATATTGCAGTAATAATTGATAATCACCGCGCTGCAAATGGCTCTGACTCATATCCCAAAGCCGCCCTGCTGCACCCTCATTCGTGGCCATAATAGGCTCTAAAGCACCGCTGAGTGCCAATCTCTGTTGTAACTCGGCCAAAAGCTGTTCGCGTTCTTGTTCAAGTAGCTGATGATGGATAGTAATGGTTTGTAAGGTCAGGCTGACGCGCCAGCGCTGTAAAAATAAGGTTTGAAAACTATCACCGGCTTGGGGATTATTTTCTAAATCAGCAGTTTGTAGCAATGTTTTTGCTTGGGTAGCAAAGGGCGAATGCCATTGTTGTAACTGCGCCACAATATCGGGGATATGGGCATAAAACTGAGGGCTAACCTCCAACAAACTCTGTTGATATAAGGCAAATTCATTTGCCAACCCTGCGGGGACTTTCGCCTCACGAATACGCTGTTGCAAGTTTTGCTTCCAGCCGGGGATATCTTTCATTAATGCCCGTTTAATGCGCGGGAATTTTTCAAAGAATATTGCTAACTGCGGTGAGACCAGTAATCCGACCACCATCTCTTCAATAAGCTCGCTTTCACTTATTGATAGTAGCAAATCCAGAGTTGCCAGGCTGAGCATCGATTAATGACCGCGTAATTTTTGTTGTAGCTGTTTCACTTGCTCAGCCACCTGCAACAAACTGGCTTCTATTTTTGCTAACCAAGAAGAGGGGATGAATAAGCAAGGCTGATGCTGATTGAATAACCGCCGCTTCTCGGCCAGGTTATTTTCCAATTCGGCCAACTCCACCAGCAGCTCGGGCGGCACACTGGTTGTGGATGCGCCGGGTTGTGACAGTATGGATGGCTGGCGGCTCACATCCAGTACCGTGATATGAAGTTGTTCATCAATTTCGGCATCAATAGATTGGGCATAGCCGACACCATTTAATTTGGCGCGTAAAGCACTCCCTTTATTCAGCCATTGAGATAGCGCTTCTTTTTCTATTTGCAGATGATTGACCTGAATATCATGCAAGTTAAGCGGTTTTTGCAAGAACAGTGTCAGGGTGCTGTCAGTAAGATGGTCTGGCAGAGAATATTGCGGTTTACGGCTGAACATGCCGCTCTGTTTCGTCACTGTCAGCGCTTGATGGTCACTTTGCTGCTGCTGGTGTTGTAACCATTGGCCATTAATATGCTGGAGCTTCATTAATAAGCTTTGCTGCTGATATCCCTTCTCAGTTAGCAGTTGTTCAAGCTGCTGCTGTAGCAATTTGAGCGAACTCAGGTCATGCCATAAGCAATCTTTTAACAAAATTAAATCAATAGGGGTTATTTCATCCCGCCCACTGAAAAAAGCACTGGCTTGCAGTAAGCGCAGGGCCTTTTTCCAACGCCTGTCAGAGACATACGGCGCATGTTCTTGCGCACTGAGCTGTTGACGTAACTGAAAAATAAGCTCAAAACAGTTATCCGGCAGCGCTATTTTGTCTATTAAGGGCTGCCACTGATAAAACTCTTCATCACTGATACTGAGATTTTCAGCCACAGGATTATGATTTTCATTTTGCCGGCTAAGGAGCAAAGAGCGGAAATTCTGTTTTTCTTGTACGCGATCTAGCCATAACCGGATTAACATTCGGTCATAAAGCGCTTCCAGGCTGCTGTCCGCATCGGGTAATTCGTTAGAGGCGGTCACCAACAAGCGCATTGGGATACTGTCTTCCCGATCACCATTACGAAAACGTCTTTCATTAATTGCGGTGAGTAAGGTATTCAAGATAGCCGGGCCAGCTTTCCAGATTTCATCCAGGAAAACGATTTCAGCTTCTGGCAAGTAACCGCCAGTCATGCGCTGATAGCGCCCTTCTTCTTTTAAGGCCTGAATCGAGAGTGGGCCAAAGACTTCTTCCGGCGTAGAAAAACGGGTCATTAGATATTCAAATGCCCGCGCATTACGGAAAGCAAATTTCAGTCGGCGGGCAATCAGGCTTTTAGCAATCCCCGGTGGGCCGAGCAGGAAGACACTCTCACCACTGAGAGCGGCCAATAAACACAAGCGGATAGCTTCCTGTCTTTCATACAGACCACTTTCTAGGGCACTGCTCAAGCGGGAGATTCTTTCAGCTAATTGTGATGATTGCGCCATAATTGCTCTATATGTTCCATTAGTTGATTAATTTTTACCTGATCGGGGGGAATAAATCCTCATTTTCTTAGTGGTATGGCCTGTTTTTCTCAATAGGATAGATCGTTGATTAGTAATATTTTTATATCATTAGCTATTTGTAGTCGATCTATTTTCGCTCTTATGGTTGCTTGATTTAAGAGTAGGCAATCTATTGAAATGGTGCATACTGTGCGCCTTTTGGTGGCGTGTATAAGAATATAGAACCGGTGATTGCGGTTCTTCAGCGCACATATCAGCTTATGGATGTTCTAGCAAAAAGAATTCAATTATGAGCACAGAACATAAAAAACAATCTTTATCGGCGGTAACCCTGGCAGCAATTGGGGTGGTTTACGGTGATATTGGTACCAGCCCGCTCTATACCCTGAGAGAGTGTTTTTCTGGTCATTATGGTTTTGATGTCCGCCCTGATGTGGTATTCGGTTTTTTATCACTGATTTTTTGGATGTTAATTCTGATTGTCTCGGTTAAATATCTGACCTATGTCATGCGCGCGGATAACGCCGGTGAAGGGGGGATTTTAACGTTAATGTCTTTGGCTGGGCGTAATACCTCTTCCAGAGCCACTTCTATTTTGGTTATCCTCGGACTAATTGGCGGCAGTTTCTTTTATGGCGAGGTGGTCATCACTCCGGCAATATCGGTTATGTCGGCCATCGAAGGGCTGGAAATTGCCGCTCCTGCTCTTGATCCTTATATTGTCCCCTGCTCTATTGCCGTGTTAACTCTGCTGTTTATTATTCAAAAACACGGCACTGGCAGTGTTGGTAAATTGTTTGCCCCAGTAATGTTGGTTTGGTTCCTGACCTTGGCGCTGCTAGGTTTGCGCAGTATTATCGCCAACCCAGAAGTGCTGGCTGCACTGAATCCTAAGTGGGCAATAAGCTTCTTCACGGAATATAAGTCTGTTTCGTTCTTTGCTCTTGGCGCGGTGGTTTTAGCGATTACCGGGGTAGAAGCCTTATATGCGGATATGGGGCACTTTGGTAAATTTCCTATTCGGTTGGCGTGGTTCACGGTGGTTTTACCGTCATTGGTGCTGAATTATTTTGGCCAGGGCGCATTATTACTGAAAAACCCAGAAGCTATCAAAAACCCTTTCTTCCTGCTTGCCCCTGATTGGGCATTGATTCCGTTATTAATACTGGCAACACTAGCAACAGTTATTGCCTCGCAAGCGGTCATTTCTGGCGTATTTTCGCTGACTCGCCAGGCGGTTCGTTTGGGTTATTTGCCGCCGATGCGCATTATTCATACTTCAGAAATGGAGTCGGGCCAGATATATATTCCGGTGATTAACTGGACACTATATCTGGCGGTGGTATTAGTGATTGTCGGCTTCGAGCGCTCCAGTAATCTGGCCGCAGCTTATGGTATTGCCGTGACGGGTACTATGGTCATTACCAGTATTCTGTTCTGCACTGTGGCACTGAAAAATTGGCACTGGAATCGCTTTTTTGTCTATTTCTTGCTGGTGGCATTACTGATTGTTGATGTGCCGATGTTCTCCGCTAACGCACTGAAACTGTTCTCCGGCGGTTGGTTGCCATTGTCATTGGGCTTGGTGATGTTCATCATCATGACCACGTGGAAAAGTGAGCGTTTCAGTTTGCTACGCCGTATGCATGAACACGGTAATTCACTGGAAGCTATGATTGCCTCACTGGAAAAATCACCACCAGTACGCGTTCCTGGCACCGCGGTGTATATGTCTCGGGCGATGAATGTGATTCCGTTTGCATTACTGCATAACCTTAAACATAACAAAGTATTACATGAGCGGGTTGTGCTGCTGACACTGCGAACTGAAGATGCGCCGTATGTTCATAATGTCAATCGAGTGACTATTGAGCAGCTCTCACCGACTTTCTGGCGGGTCGTCGCCAGTTATGGTTGGCATGAAACGCCGAATGTGGAAGAAATTTTCCATCGCTGCGGTTTGGAGGGGTTGCCCTGCCAGATGATGGAGACCTCGTTCTTTATGTCCCACGAGTCACTTATTCTGACCAAACGGCCGTGGTATCTGTTCTTGCGCGGCAAGCTGTTTATTGCCCTCAGCCGTAATGCGCTGCGCGCCGCCGATCAGTTTGAGATCCCACCTAACCGGGTTATTGAACTGGGGACACAGGTAGAGATTTAATCTGAAAAGGCCGTTAAACATAGCGGCCTTTTCTACATCTATGATTCCCACTTTTCATTTGTTCAGCGAAACGTTTCGATGGCGATCACAATTTCACCAAATTGGGTTTGCCTTCTGCGGCTATTTTTCTAAACTCAGTATCAGCGAAACGTTTCGCTGTTGGAGTAGAAAATGAAAAAAGGCGCATTACTGAATTCTGATATTTCCGCTGTTATCTCCCGCTTGGGCCATACCGATCAGATTGTGATAGGTGATGCGGGGCTGCCAATACCGGCAACCACCACACGTATCGATTTGGCATTGACTCGAGGCGTCCCTGGGTTCCTCCAGGTTTTTGAGGTAGTCGTGCAAGAAATGCAGGTTGAGAGTGCTTACCTTGCGCAGGAAATTATTAAAAATAACCCGCAACTCCATGAAACGTTACTCGCCCAAATTACACAACTTGAGCAACACCAGGGAAACCAAATTGCTTTGCACTATATCAGCCATGAGGCTTTTAAAGAGCAAACCAAACAAAGCCGGGCAGTGATTCGTAGCGGGGAATGTTCCCCCTTTGCTAACATCATTCTCTGCTCCGGCGTAACTTTCTGAGGCATTTATGCAACCTTTGCTGCAACTGAAGGGGATTGATAAAGCCTTTCCCGGCGTCAAAGCACTCTCCGGTGCTGCGCTGAGTGTTTACCCAGGCAGGGTGATGGCGCTGGTAGGGGAAAATGGGGCCGGAAAATCGACCATGATGAAAGTGCTGACCGGTATCTACAATAAAGATGCCGGCAGTCAGCATTTCTTGGGTAAAGAAGTGGTGTTTAATGGCCCGAAAGACTCGCAGGAAGCGGGGATCGGCATTATTCATCAGGAACTTAACCTGATCCCACAATTAACCATCGCAGAAAATATCTTTTTAGGCCGTGAGTTTGTTAATCGTTTTGGTGGCATCGATTGGAAAAAGATGTATGCCGAAGCCGATTTATTGCTGGCGCGTCTGAATATCAGTTACAGCAGCCATCGGCTGGTGGGCGAGCTTTCCATTGGTGATCAGCAAATGGTGGAAATCGCCAAAGTGCTGAGCTTTGAATCCAAAGTCATCATCATGGATGAGCCAACCGATGCACTGACTGATACCGAAACGGCTTCTTTATTTAATGTTATTAGAGAGTTAAAAGCAGAAGGCCGTGGCATTGTTTATATCTCCCACCGCTTAAAAGAAATCTTTGAGATTTGCGACGACGTCACAGTATTCCGTGATGGGCAGTTTATCGCAGAAAAACCGGTGAATACGCTGACTGAAAACTCACTGATTGAGATGATGGTTGGCCGCAAATTGGAAGAGCAATATCCGCGTCTGAATTTACCGCGTGGTGAAAAACGTCTACAGGTCAAACAGTTATGCGGGCCAGGGGTGGAAAATGTCAGTTTCACACTCTACAGCGGTGAGATTTTGGGCGTCGCGGGTTTAATGGGTGCTGGCCGCACTGAGCTGATGAAAATCATCTATGGTGCGCTGCCGCGTAAATCGGGCTTTGTAATGTTAGATGGCCGCGAAGTGGTCACTCATTCACCGCAGGACGGTTTGGCAAACGGCATTGTTTATATTTCCGAAGACCGTAAACGCGATGGTTTAGTGCTGGGAATGTCAGTGAAAGAGAATATGTCTTTGACGGCATTACGTTATTTCAGCCGTGCGGGCGGTTCACTCAAGCACGCAGATGAACAACTGGCGGTCGCAGATTTCATACGTTTATTTAATATCAAAACGCCTTCCATGGAACAGCCAATTGGTTTGTTATCGGGTGGTAATCAGCAGAAAGTGGCTATCGCCCGTGGCTTAATGACTCGGCCGAAAGTTTTGATTCTTGATGAACCGACTCGCGGTGTGGACGTCGGGGCCAAAAAAGAAATCTACCAGTTAATTAATCAATTCAAACAAGAAGGGCTGAGCATCATTCTGGTTTCCTCGGAAATGCCGGAAGTGCTGGGCATGAGTGACCGCATTCTTGTGATGCATGAAGGCCAGCTAAGCGGCGAGTTCACTATTGAACAGGCGACCCAGGAAGTATTGATGGCTGCGGCCGTCGGTAAACGTGATTTATTGACAAGTAAAAGCGAGTCGAGCAGGAGTAATCAGATATGAGTTCCCAGACTATCCAGACAAAGCGCTGGTTCAGTAAAGAATGGTTATTAGAACAAAAATCACTGATTGCGCTGTTGGTGCTGATTGCTGTGGTTTCGTCACTAAGCCCGAACTTTTTTACCCTTAATAACATGTTTAACATTCTCCAGCAGACTTCCGTCAACGCCATTATGGCCGTCGGGATGACACTGGTTATCCTGACCTCCGGTATTGACCTGTCAGTGGGGTCATTATTGGCGCTGACTGGCGCGGTTGCGGCCTCGATTGTCGGGCTGGAAGTCAATGCGCTGGTGGCTGTCGGTGCCGCGTTAGCATTGGGGGCGTTTATTGGCGGCATCACCGGGGTGATTGTTGCTAAAGGCAAAGTGCAGGCATTTATTGCCACTTTGGTCATGATGCTGTTACTGCGCGGTGTCACCATGGTTTATACCAATGGTAGCCCGATAAATACCGGTTTTACTGATGTGGCAGATACTTTTGGCTGGTTCGGTATTGGGCGTCCATTTGGTGTGCCAACTCCTATCTGGTTGATGGCTATTGTCTTTATTGCGGCATGGTACATGCTGCACCACACGCGCTTAGGCCGTTATATCTATGCGCTGGGGGGGAATGAGTCTGCAACACGCCTCTCTGGTATTAGTGTTGATAAAGTTAAAATCATTGTTTATTCACTCTGTGGGTTGTTAGCGGCATTGGCAGGGATTATTGAAGTTGCCCGCTTATCATCAGCACAACCTACAGCCGGTACCGGTTATGAGCTGGATGCAATAGCAGCTGTTGTCTTGGGTGGTACCAGTCTTGCTGGGGGCAAAGGGCGTATTGTTGGCACTCTAATCGGCGCATTAATCCTCGGCTTTTTAAATAACGGTTTGAATTTATTGGGTGTCTCCTCTTACTACCAAATGATCGTCAAAGCAGTGGTTATCCTGCTTGCGGTATTGGTAGACAACAAAAGCAGCAAATAACCTCTCTCCCTACAGGAATTGCGACCATGAAAATGAAGAAACTGGCTACATTGATCTCTGTTGTTGCATTGAGCGCTACCGTAAGTGCTAACGCGCTGGCAAAAGACACGATCGCGCTGGTAGTTTCCACGCTGAATAACCCGTTCTTTGTTTCAATGAAAGACGGCGCACAAAAAGAAGCGGATAAGCTTGGCTACAACCTGGTGATATTGGACTCCCAAAACAACCCGGCTAAAGAATTGGCTAACGTGCAGGATTTAACTGTGCGCGGCACCAAATTGTTGCTGATTAACCCAACTGACTCAGATGCCGTCGGCAACGCGGTTAAAATGGCCAATCAGGCCAATATTCCAGTGATTACCCTCGACCGCTTGGCTAACGCCGGCACTGTTGTGAGCCACGTGGCCTCTGATAACCGTTTCGGCGGCAAAATGGCCGGTGATTACATTGCGAAGAAAGTCGGTACTGATGCCAAAGTGATTCAGTTGGAAGGGATTGCGGGGGCATCTGCTGCTCGTGAGCGCGGCGAGGGCTTCAAGCAATCAATGGAAAAAAACAAATTCCAGTTGCTGGCTAGCCAACCGGCTGATTTTGACCGCACTAAAGGTTTGAATGTCATGCAGAACTTGCTGACGGCTCACCCAGATGTTCAGGCGGTCTTTGCTCAGAATGACGAAATGGCGCTGGGCGCACTGCGTGCTTTGCAGACTGCGGGCAAAACTGATGTGTTAGTGGTTGGTTTTGATGGCACTGACGATGGTATCAAAGCGGTCGAAAGCGGCAAAATGGGCGCAACCATCGCTCAACGTCCTGACCAGATTGGTGTTATTGGGGTGCAAACTGCGGATAAAGTATTGAAAGGCGAAAAAGTACAAGCCGTTATCCCAGTTGACTTGAAGTTAGTGACTAAGCAATAACGTTTTTCATTAAAGAATAATAAAGAAAAGCAGGGCATAACGTCGCCGCCGCAGTCATCTGGGCGGTGACGTCATCTACATAGGAATAAATACGATGGAAACAGGTAAATTAGTGGTCTTGGGTAGCATCAATGCCGACCATATTTTGAATATTGAGCAGTTTCCGCGTCCAGGTGAAACGGTGATCGGGAAGCAGTATAAAGTTGCTTTCGGCGGAAAAGGGGCTAATCAAGCCGTTGCCGCTGGCCGTAGCGGGGCGAATATCGCGTTTATTGCCTGTGTGGGTGAAGATGATATTGGTGACCGGGTACGCCAGCAGTTAGCCAGTGATAATATTGATACCGCACCTATTGAGGCGGTAGCGGGCACCACGACAGGTGTGGCGCTGATTTTTGTTAATGGTGAAGGCGAGAACGTTATTGGTATTCATGCGGGGGCAAACTCGGCGGTGACTCCTGAATATCTTGGTTGCTATCAGCAGCAAGTTATTGACGCAGATGCATTATTGATGCAACTGGAATCCCCTCTTGAGACCGTTATCGCCGCCGCTAAATTGGCAAAACAGCATCAAACTCAGGTTATCCTGAATCCGGCTCCAGCCCGCGAACTGCCCGATGAGCTGTTAATGCTGGTGGATATGATTACCCCAAATGAAACGGAAGCTGAGCGCTTAACGGGTATTCATATTGAGCTGGATGATGATGCAGCAAAAGCTGCTCAGATTCTGCATGATAAAGGTATCGCAACCGTCATTATTACCTTGGGCAGCCGCGGTGTGTGGCTCAGTGAGCAAGGCGAGGGTAAGTTGGTCGCGGGATTCAAAGTTAATGCGGTGGATACTATCGCCGCCGGTGATACATTCAATGGAGCATTACTGACTGCTTTATTAGAAGGCCAATCGATGGACTTAGCCGTCCGATTTGCGCATGCTGCGGCCGCTATAGCAGTGACTCGTTCTGGCGCACAACCTTCCATTCCTTGGCGGGCCGAAATCGACAGTTTCTTACAAGATCGGGTATAACTTTGGCCACCATGAAAGATGTCGCCCGCTTAGCGGGCGTATCAACCTCTACTGTCTCGCATGTCATTAATAAGAATCGTTTTGTTAGCGATCCTATTCGCGACAAAGTGCTGGCAGCCATCAAGCAACTTCACTATGCACCTTCTGCGCTGGCGCGGAGTTTAAAACTCAACGAAACTCGGACTATCGGCATGTTAGTTACTGCCAGTAGCAACCCATTTTATGCTGAAGTGGTACGTGGCGTGGAGCGCAGTTGCTATGAGCGCGGCTACAGTTTGATTCTGTGTAATACCGAGGGCGATATTGATCGCATGAGTCGTAGCATTGAAACCCTGATGCAAAAACGGGTCGATGGTTTGCTACTGATGTGCACTGAGAGTCACCGCCCGTCGCAGGATATTCTGCGTTGTTATCCTTCTCTGCCGATTATTATGATGGACTGGGCGCCTTTCGAAGGGGTCAATGACGTCATCCAGGACAACTCTTTATTGGGCGGAGAAATGGCAACCTCGTATTTGATTGCTAGAGGATATACTCGTATTGCCTGTATTGCTGGCCCACAAGATAAAACACCGGCGAAAGAACGTTTGGAAGGATTCCGCCAGGCAATGGATCGCGCGGGCCTACCCGTGCTTCCAGGTTATGAGGTTGCCAGTGACTTTGAATTTGGTGGCGGTTTAGTTGCTATGAAGCAGTTACTTGCATTGCCGCAGCCCCCTGAAGCAGTATTTACCAGTAATGATGCTATGGCGGTTGGTGTTTATCAGGCTTTGCATCAGGCAGGGTTATCGATTCCGCAAGATATGGCGGTCATCGGTTATGATGATATTGAAATCGCACAATATATGACGCCACCTTTGACGACGATTCATCAACCAAAAGATGACCTCGGCGAACTGGCTATTGATACTCTTATTCACCGGCTAAATAACCCGGAAGCGGAACCACAGGTTCTGATTCTCACTCCCGAGCTAATTGAGCGCGGTTCAGTCGCCGTCCGTTAAACCTCACTCTCTGCGGGCTGATTCACTTTTTTTACATTACGGCCCTGAATTAAGTTATCGCCATCTTTAGGTTTGAGTAATAAGAACACCACGGATGAAAGCAACGTCACCACCCCCATCGTAATAAAGGTGTAGTGGAAGTGGTCGACATTATCACCAAGCGACAATCCATCGTAAAACCGTAAAACCACTGCGCTGATAGCCACCCCGAAACTAATCGCCAGTTGCTGGGTTACCGCTAAGACACTGTTACCTGAACTGGCATTGCTATCTGTTAAGTCAGCCAACGTAATGGTGTTCATCGCGGTAAATTGTGTCGACATCGCCATACCCAAGATAAATAGCGGCAATATCATCATCCAAGCTGGCATGCCCGGCGATTGAAATGCAAATAAGGCAATCAGCACACCAATAATGGCCGTAATACCAACTAATACCGTGCGGTATCCTAATGAACGTAAAACTTGGGTGACAGCGGATTTAGCCATCATTGAACCAATGGCCGTTGGCGCCATCATGCAACCGGCAATAATAGCGGAATAACCAAATCCAACCTGCAACATCAGTGGTATCAAGAAAGGAACACAACCTGTACCTAAACGTGATGCTACGTTACCGGCAATACCGACAGAGAATGTGCGGGTTTTAAACAACGGCAAACCAATGAGAGGATTTGGATGCCCTTTCGCATGGAATATATAGAAGAGCAGCATCAATAAACCGGCCAGTAGCACCATAATAGGCAGATAACTGGCAATATCGGGCCGCCCCATAATTTCCAGGCTCACGGATATCATGACTAAACTGCTACCAAATAGCAGAAATCCGATAATATCAAAGGCGCGTTTTGGCATGGTGAAGTCCGGCATATATTTGCGAGCATAAAATATGCCCAATAAGCCGATAGGAATATTAAGGATGAAAATCCAGTGCCATGTGGCGTAGGTTACCAGCAAGCCACCTAATAATGGTCCCATTACCGGGCCAATTAATCCTGGGATGGTGACGAAATTTAATACTGGTAATAACTCACTGCGCGGATAAGCTCGGATAAGTGCGAGTCTGGCAACGGGCATCATCATAGCGCCACCCACCCCTTGAATAACACGGGAAGCAACCAAAAATGGCAGAGAGCCGGACAGCGCACACAGTAATGACCCCATCGTAAATAATGAAACCGCTAAAATGAAAACCCGCCGAGTTCCGAAACGATCGGCCAGCCAGCCACTCACCGGAATTAGCATCGCAACCGTGAGGGTGTAGCTAATAATGGCCGACTGCATTGTCAGAGGTGAACGATTAAGACTTTCCGCGATTGAAGGGAGTGCAGTATTCAGTATTGTGGCATCCAAAGCCTGCATAAAGAAAGCCATGGCGGCTATCCAAGGGAGGCCCGCCATGCTGCGTGCAGATTTTATCATTGTCCGTCCTGATTATATTGGGTGGGCGTGAGTACCCTCTCTATATATATAGATATAAACAACATTTGGCAGTTAGTCTTTCTCTTTTAATAGCACCTGACAAGCCACTAACGCACCTTGGTTATCACCGGCCAAAATGGTATCGACAATATTTTGATGGTGTTGCAGCTTAATCACTTCATCGCCGGTAATTGAACGAAAGTAACTGTGATAAACAGAACTGAACAAATTAGCGAAAGATGTTAAAAATGGATTACCGCTGGCTTCATAGATTAATTGATGAAACTGAGCATCCACTTGAATCCAGCGTTCACGATTAAAATGGGCATGCAGCTCCCGCATCTCTGTCATTAATGATGCTAACAGGGCTTTCTGCATTTCATTGGCATGGGTAGCGGCCAGTGAACAAGCTTGAGGTTCAAGTGACCTCCTTAATATAAGGAAGTGTTGCATGACTTGATCGAAATTCTCCCTAGTCATCCACCAGGTTAGTAATTCCTGATCAAGGAAGTTCCAGTTGGTTTGCGGCATAACGCGAGTGCCGATACGTGGACGCGGTAATAACATCCCTTTTGCAGCGAGCATCTTTACGGCTTCACGAACTGCGGTACGGCTGACACCAAATTGTTCCCCCAACTCTATCTCACCAGGCAAGATACTGCCGGCTTCATATTCTCCTGCAAGGATGCGTTGGCCAATTTTTTCGGCCAGCAGATATGAAAGATTGCGCTGAGCGGCCTGTTGTTGGGTATTTAGTTGCATGGTGTTTTGTCCTATCTGTCTTCTTATACTTCTATTTTACTCTACTGTTTAACTCGGGTATTGAATGTTTAGCTTAATAATTGTTTAAACATTGGCCTTTTATCCCATTATTGCTGAAAAAAAACACGGTTGAAAAGTTTTTTCAAATTAGGGGTTGCAGGCTGTCAGGAACTCCCTATAATGCGCCTCCACTGACCGGGAACAACGAAACATACTTCGCCGGGTCAGGAAGAGAAAAGATAGACTTTGACTTCGAAAGAAAACAAATAAACTCTTGACTCTTCAGCGGGAAAGCGTATTATCTGCCTCCCGCGTTACCGTAAGATTCGCCGCAAGGCAAACGGGTAACGAACGCTCTTTAACAATTTATCAGACAATCTGTGTGGGCACTCGCAAGACGATATCGAAGCCTGTTTCGACAGGCAAAGAAATATCAAAGTCTTGAAGAGTGACCAAAGCAGTACACATTTGAACCTCGGTTCGAATGCATATTTGCAGAAAGTAATCTTTGAGCATCGCTACTTTCATTAGTAGCAAATCAAACAAATCTTAAATTGAAGAGTTTGATCATGGCTCAGATTGAACGCTGGCGGCAGGCCTAACACATGCAAGTCGAGCGGCAGCGGGAAGTAGTTTACTACTTCGCCGGCGAGCGGCGGACGGGTGAGTAATGTCTGGGAAACTGCCTGATGGAGGGGGATAACTACTGGAAACGGTAGCTAATACCGCATGACCTCGCAAGAGCAAAGTGGGGGACCTTAGGGCCTCACGCCATCGGATGTGCCCAGATGGGATTAGCTAGTAGGTGGGGTAACGGCTCACCTAGGCGACGATCCCTAGCTGGTCTGAGAGGATGACCAGCCACACTGGAACTGAGACACGGTCCAGACTCCTACGGGAGGCAGCAGTGGGGAATATTGCACAATGGGCGCAAGCCTGATGCAGCCATGCCGCGTGTGTGAAGAAGGCCTTCGGGTTGTAAAGCACTTTCAGCGAGGAGGAAGGCATTGTGGTTAATAACCGCAGTGATTGACGTTACTCGCAGAAGAAGCACCGGCTAACTCCGTGCCAGCAGCCGCGGTAATACGGAGGGTGCAAGCGTTAATCGGAATTACTGGGCGTAAAGCGCACGCAGGCGGTTTGTTAAGTCAGATGTGAAATCCCCGCGCTTAACGTGGGAACTGCATTTGAAACTGGCAAGCTAGAGTCTTGTAGAGGGGGGGTAGAATTCCAGGTGTAGCGGTGAAATGCGTAGAGATCTGGAGGAATACCGGTGGCGAAGGCGGCCCCCTGGACAAAGACTGACGCTCAGGTGCGAAAGCGTGGGGAGCAAACAGGATTAGATACCCTGGTAGTCCACGCTGTAAACGATGTCGACTTGGAGGTTGTGCCCTTGAGGCGTGGCTTCCGGAGCTAACGCGTTAAGTCGACCGCCTGGGGAGTACGGCCGCAAGGTTAAAACTCAAATGAATTGACGGGGGCCCGCACAAGCGGTGGAGCATGTGGTTTAATTCGATGCAACGCGAAGAACCTTACCTACTCTTGACATCCACAGAACTTAGCAGAGATGCTTCGGTGCCTTCGGGAACTGTGAGACAGGTGCTGCATGGCTGTCGTCAGCTCGTGTTGTGAAATGTTGGGTTAAGTCCCGCAACGAGCGCAACCCTTATCCTTTGTTGCCAGCACGTAATGGTGGGAACTCAAAGGAGACTGCCGGTGATAAACCGGAGGAAGGTGGGGATGACGTCAAGTCATCATGGCCCTTACGAGTAGGGCTACACACGTGCTACAATGGCAGATACAAAGTGAAGCGAACTCGCGAGAGCAAGCGGACCACATAAAGTCTGTCGTAGTCCGGATTGGAGTCTGCAACTCGACTCCATGAAGTCGGAATCGCTAGTAATCGTAGATCAGAATGCTACGGTGAATACGTTCCCGGGCCTTGTACACACCGCCCGTCACACCATGGGAGTGGGTTGCAAAAGAAGTAGGTAGCTTAACCTTCGGGAGGGCGCTTACCACTTTGTGATTCATGACTGGGGTGAAGTCGTAACAAGGTAACCGTAGGGGAACCTGCGGTTGGATCACCTCCTTACCTAACGATACGCATTGCGCAGTGTCCACACAGATTGTCTGATGAATGTAAACGAGCAAGAGCACCTGTTGATGTTGTGAGTTTCGACTCATGCTGATGCAAAAACGATTAAGTTGAATGATTTAATCGGATTTTTGTGTCCCCATCGTCTAGAGGCCTAGGACACTGCCCTTTCACGGCTGTAACAGGGGTTCGAATCCCCTTGGGGACGCCACTCCGATAATGTGTGAAAGACATTATCACCGGTTCTTTATGAACTGAAAATATCTTAAAGATGACTTTAACGAGTCGTGTTTAAGATATTGCTCTTTAACAATCTGGAACAAGCTGAAAATTGAAACAATACAGCTGAAACTTATCTCTCCGTAGAAGTACTGAGATAAGGATTAACCTGTATTAGAGTCTCTCAAATAATCGCAATACGACGATGTCTGTAAAGACACCTTCGGGTTGTGAGGTTAAGCGACTAAGCGTACACGGTGGATGCCTAGGCAGTCAGAGGCGATGAAGGGCGTGCTAATCTGCGAAAAGCGTCGGTAAGGTGATATGAACCGTTACAACCGACGATACCCGAATGGGGAAACCCAGTGCAATTCGTTGCACTATTGCATGGTGAAT
Organism: Yersinia canariae; assembly: GCF_009831415.1. NCBI lineage: Bacteria > Pseudomonadati > Pseudomonadota > Gammaproteobacteria > Enterobacterales > Yersiniaceae > Yersinia > Yersinia canariae. The sequence goes on from NZ_CP043727.1 coordinate 19,351, forward strand.
ACATAGCCATGCAAGGCGAACCGGGGGAACTGAAACATCTAAGTACCCCGAGGAAAAGAAATCAACCGAGATTCCCCCAGTAGCGGCGAGCGAACGGGGAGGAGCCCAGAGTCTGAATCAGTTTGTGTGTTAGTGGAAGCGTCTGGAAAGTCGCAGGGTACAGGGTGATACTCCCGTACACAAAAACACACTTGCTGTGAACTCGATGAGTAGGGCGGGACACGTGACATCCTGTCTGAATATGGGGGGACCATCCTCCAAGGCTAAATACTCCTGACTGACCGATAGTGAACCAGTACCGTGAGGGAAAGGCGAAAAGAACCCCGGCGAGGGGAGTGAAATAGAACCTGAAACCGTGTACGTACAAGCAGTGGGAGCACCTTCGTGGTGTGACTGCGTACCTTTTGTATAATGGGTCAGCGACTTATATTTTGTAGCAAGGTTAACCGAATAGGGGAGCCGTAGGGAAACCGAGTCTTAACTGGGCGTCTAGTTGCAAGGTATAGACCCGAAACCCGGTGATCTAGCCATGGGCAGGTTGAAGGTTGGGTAACACTAACTGGAGGACCGAACCGACTAATGTTGAAAAATTAGCGGATGACTTGTGGCTGGGGGTGAAAGGCCAATCAAACCGGGAGATAGCTGGTTCTCCCCGAAAGCTATTTAGGTAGCGCCTCGTGAACTCATCTTCGGGGGTAGAGCACTGTTTCGGCTAGGGGGTCATCCCGACTTACCAAACCGATGCAAACTCCGAATACCGAAGAATGTTATCACGGGAGACACACGGCGGGTGCTAACGTCCGTCGTGAAGAGGGAAACAACCCAGACCGCCAGCTAAGGTCCCAAAGTCATGGTTAAGTGGGAAACGATGTGGGAAGGCATAGACAGCCAGGATGTTGGCTTAGAAGCAGCCATCATTTAAAGAAAGCGTAATAGCTCACTGGTCGAGTCGGCCTGCGCGGAAGATGTAACGGGGCTAAACCATGCACCGAAGCTGCGGCAGCGACACTTAGGTGTTGTTGGGTAGGGGAGCGTTCTGTAAGCCGTTGAAGGTGACCTGTGAGGGTTGCTGGAGGTATCAGAAGTGCGAATGCTGACATAAGTAACGATAATGCGGGTGAAAAGCCCGCACGCCGGAAGACCAAGGGTTCCTGTCCAACGTTAATCGGGGCAGGGTGAGTCGACCCCTAAGGCGAGGCTGAAAAGCGTAGTCGATGGGAAACAGGTTAATATTCCTGTACTTGGTGTTACTGCGAAGGGGGGACGGAGAAGGCTAGGCTAGCCGGGCGACGGTTGTCCCGGTTTAAGCATGTAGGCGGAGCGACTTGGTAAATCCGGTTGCTTATCAACGCTGAGGTGTGATGACGAGTCACTACGGTGATGAAGTAGTTGATGCCAAGCTTCCAGGAAAAGCCTCTAAGCATCAGGTAACATTAAATCGTACCCCAAACCGACACAGGTGGTCAGGTAGAGAATACTCAGGCGCTTGAGAGAACTCGGGTGAAGGAACTAGGCAAAATGGTGCCGTAACTTCGGGAGAAGGCACGCTGGCATTAGGTAAAGAGACTTGCTCTCGGCGCCGAAGCCAGTCGCAGATACCAGCTGGCTGCAACTGTTTAATAAAAACACAGCACTGTGCAAACACGAAAGTGGACGTATACGGTGTGACGCCTGCCCGGTGCTGGAAGGTTAATTGATGGGGTCAGCCGCAAGGCGAAGCTCTTGATCGAAGCCCCAGTAAACGGCGGCCGTAACTATAACGGTCCTAAGGTAGCGAAATTCCTTGTCGGGTAAGTTCCGACCTGCACGAATGGCGTAATGATGGCCAGGCTGTCTCCACCCGAGACTCAGTGAAATTGAACTCGCTGTGAAGATGCAGTGTACCCGCGGCAAGACGGAAAGACCCCGTGAACCTTTACTATAGCTTGACACTGAACATTGAGCCTTGATGTGTAGGATAGGTGGGAGGCATCGAAGCGTGGACGCCAGTCTGCGTGGAGCCAACCTTGAAATACCACCCTTTAATGTTTGATGTTCTAACTCGGCCCCGTGATCCGGGGTGAGGACAGTGTCTGGTGGGTAGTTTGACTGGGGCGGTCTCCTCCCAAAGAGTAACGGAGGAGCACGAAGGTTAGCTAATCACGGTCGGACATCGTGAGGTTAGTGCAAAGGCATAAGCTAGCTTGACTGCGAGAGTGACGGCTCGAGCAGGTACGAAAGTAGGTCTTAGTGATCCGGTGGTTCTGAATGGAAGGGCCATCGCTCAACGGATAAAAGGTACTCCGGGGATAACAGGCTGATACCGCCCAAGAGTTCATATCGACGGCGGTGTTTGGCACCTCGATGTCGGCTCATCACATCCTGGGGCTGAAGTAGGTCCCAAGGGTATGGCTGTTCGCCATTTAAAGTGGTACGCGAGCTGGGTTTAGAACGTCGTGAGACAGTTCGGTCCCTATCTGCCGTGGGCGTTGGAAGATTGAGAGGGGCTGCTCCTAGTACGAGAGGACCGGAGTGGACGAATCACTGGTGTTCGGGTTGTCATGCCAATGGCATTGCCCGGTAGCTAAATTCGGAAGAGATAACCGCTGAAAGCATCTAAGCGGGAAACTTGCCTCGAGATGAGTCTTCCCTGGGGCTTTAAGCCCCCTGAAGGAACGTTAAAGACTATGACGTTGATAGGCTGGGTGTGTAAGTGCAGCGATGCATTGAGCTAACCAGTACTAATGATCCGTGAGGCTTAACCTTACAACACCGAAGGTGTTTTGGTGATTTGAGAGAGATTTTCAGCGACGTTCCGAGATTGGGCTGGCTGGCTGTGTGTAGGATTGCATAGCGGGTTAGTTTAGACAGAATTTGCCTGGCGGCCATAGCGCGGTGGACCCACCTGATCCCATGCCGAACTCAGAAGTGAAACGCCGTAGCGCCGATGGTAGTGTGGGGTCTCCCCATGCGAGAGTAGGACACTGCCAGGCATCAAATCAAGCCGAGACCCCATGCCAAAAGCGTGGGGTTTTTGCTATGCGCGCGATATAGAAAACTGAAACAAATTAGTTTTTTGTGTGGGATGGCGGATAGTTCGTTATGCGCGAATAGCGAAATAATAAAAGAGAAGGCTACCCTGGCGGGTGGCCTTTTTTTGTTTTATAGTTGTGATAAGTTCATTTGAAGCCAATGACAAATAAAGTCTGCAATCTGTTCTGGCTGATTAATATCTAATTGTCTCACTGTTGTATCTATTGGTTTATCGCTTGCTAACGCAATAACATACTTATCAATTAAATCCGCGTAAGGTTTTCCTACGGCTTCTCTATAGAGGGCAATTTTGTTGATTGGCTCATGCTTAAAACCCTCCACCAAGATTATATCGATAGTTGTAGTATCTAACCTACTGGCTAGATAGTGCAGATCCAACGGTTTTTGTTCTGGGGTTTCTGTCATTAACGCCCAGCGACAATCGCTGGCTACGAGGGTTTGGTGCGCGCCAGCCTTACGTAATTCATAGCTATCCTTGCCTGGTGTGTCAATTTCCATATTGTGATGCGTATGTTTAATCAGACCGACCCGGATTTGGCGCTGTTGTAATAAAGGAATCAGGCTTTTGAGTAATGTTGTTTTTCCTGTACCACTGTATGCGGCAATACCTAATAGTGGTGGTGTTTTTTTGCTCATAATACCCCTCTTTGACTCTGTTCCCATAAATCGCAGTCTGCTGGAGTATTTAGGTTACTGAATTGACCGCTTTGTCCGTTGAATACTACCGGCTGTGCGTTAATACTTTCCATAAATATCATCAGCTTGCGATCTCCTCTTGCGAGATATTCGGCAAGGAGTGGTTTCAGACTAATATGCATTAGTGCAAACGTCGGGTGCGCTCGCTCACCATCGTGAACATAGGCCGCCAATGCTTGCTGCTTTCCTTGCCAAAGCTGAGATACTAAGTTGTCAGGAAGCGCTGGAACATCGCAGGGCGCAAATACAACCCATTCCGTAGCTGAATAGCTCAAACCCGTATGCATGCCGGCCAATGGGCCTACAAAGCCGGTAATGATGTCGTTAATGACAGGAACTCCACTTTCTTGATAGAGATCTTGATTACGATTAGCATTAATAAAGAGATCGTTAACCTGAGATTCTAATCTATCAATGACATATTGAAACAATGGTTTACCGTGAAGAAGAATAAGCCCTTTGTCATTACCTCCCATTCGGGAAGAACGGCCGCCAGCAAGAATAACACCAGTAATATTGGGCTGCATTTCCATCACTCCGCTGTATTCGATTGACTGACGAATTGTATCTTTAAATAGGTGGATTGGTCAGGATTTACTTTTATTGACAATAGGCTCTCTTTCCCTGTGTGAATATCCCTGCTACTTTGTCAGCATATTTTTAAATAGGATAAATTTGCTATGAAATGCCATCGTGTTAATGAACTGATTGAGCTTTTACATCCAGCCTGGCAGCAAGAGCCCGATTTAAATCTGGTGCAGTTTTTACAAAAACTGTCGGATGAGGCTGGTTTTGAAGGCGAGTTATCAGAGCTAACGGACGATATTCTTATTTATCATCTAAAAATGCGCGGTTCAGCATCGACGGAAGTGATTCCTGGCCTGAAAAAAGATTATGAAGAAGACTTTAAAACTGCCATATTGCGCGCGCGTGGCATCATTAAAGATTAGTCATACTCCTGTCTGCGTAGATAGGGGCTTTGATGATACTATTTCTTATTCTCAGCGAGCCGCTGTCACTTATAAAGACTGAATGTTGTTATGAACAGCTCTGCTTTTAATTTTCAGACATTGTCCCCTGACCTGATTATGGATGCCCTCGAAGGGGTTGGGTTACGGGTGGATTCAGGATTAACTGCGCTCAATAGCTACGAAAATCGCGTTTATCAGTTTATGGACGAAGATCGTAAACGGTACGTGGTGAAGTTTTATCGTCCTGAGCGCTGGAGCCGTGAGCAAATTCTGGAGGAACATCAGTTCTCGCTTGATTTGGCAGAGTCGGAAATCCCGGTGATAGCTCCATTGCCGCTAAATGGGGACACCTTGCATACTCATGGTGGTTTTTTCTTTACGGTTTTTCCGAGTGTTGGTGGGCGTCAGTATGAAATTGATAACCTTGATCAATTAGAGTGGGTTGGGCGCTATTTAGGCCGAATTCATCAGGTGGGCAGTGATTCTCTTTTTGTTGCTCGCTCAACAATAGGAATTGAGGAGTATCTGACTGAACCGCGTCAGTTATTGGCCAGTAGTGAGTTGGTGCCGGCAAAACAGCGGGATAAATTTCTGGCCGCAACTGACCTGCTCATTAGCACGATAAAGCAGTATTGGCACACCGACTGGCTACCATTACGATTACACGGTGATTGTCACCCGGGTAATATTTTGTGGCGTGATGGGCCGATGTTTGTTGACTTGGATGATGCTCGAAATGGCCCGGCGGTTCAGGACCTTTGGATGTTGTTACACGGTGAGCGTCGCGAGCAATTAATTCAGTTGGATATCTTGCTAGAAGCTTATGGTGAGTTTGCTGATTTTGACCAACGTGAACTCGCACTCATTGAACCGTTACGCGCGATGCGGATGGTTTATTACCTTGCATGGGTCGCCAGACGTTGGCAGGACCCGGCATTTCCTAAAAGTTTTCCGTGGATGGCGGAGTCTGACTTCTGGTTGCAGCAGACTGCATCATTTACAGAACAGGTTAAGCTGTTGCAGGCACCCCCTTTACAGCTGATGCCAATGTACTAAAGCTAAGATAATGGAGATTGTTATAGTATGAAAAATGTATGGTTAGCACTCGTTGGCATGGTGATGGCATTCAGTGCATCGGCAGCACAATTCACTGATGGTACTCAGTACCAAACATTAAACAAGCCGGTCACTGGTGAGCCTCAGGTTTTAGAGTTTTTCTCTTTCTATTGCCCTCACTGCTACCAGTTTGAAGAGGTTTATCATGTTCCTCAGACCGTGAAAAAAGCACTGCCTGAAGGGACTAAAATGACCCGTTACCATGTTGAATTCCTTGGCCCATTGGGTAAGCAACTGACTCAAGCATGGGCTGTTGCTATGGCATTAGGTGTTGAAGAGAAAATCACTCCACTGATGTTTGAAGGTGTACAGAAAACACAAACTGTACAAACTCCTGATGATATCCGTAACGTTTTCATTAAAGCGGGTGTGAGCGGCGAAGATTATGACGCAGCATTAAATAGCTTTGTGGTTAAATCACTGGTTGTTCAGCAGCAAAAAGCCGCTGAAGATTTACAATTACGTGGTGTACCCGCGATGTTTGTTAATGGCAAATATATGATTAAGAACGATGGCATGGATACCAGCTCAATGGATAACTATGTTAAACAGTATGCGGATGTCGTTAAGTTCCTACTGACACAGAAATAATAGTATAAAAAGAGGGGCTGAATTTTATTAGCCCCTCTTTTCACTTCTCCAATATCTGTTCATATCAAACCCGCTTCCATCTATGCCCCGAAAATATCATATTTTCTCGTGTGATAGTCATGCAACAGAATGCTGACTTTTATTTATTTTGGTGTTGTTTTTGGTTGAATTATTTATTTCAGTGATAGGTAATTGCCCATATTGTTTAGTGCAAAAAAGATAAAATGAGTCTGTGTGAAGTTATAAAAATTTTGTATCAGTAAATTTCTCTTAAGTAAAAATTACTGACCTTATTAAAGTCACTAAATAAGTAATATCCACAAATTAGATAAATAAATTATGACAGAAAAATAAGAAAGTCATAATTATAACTATCTGATTTTTATTGTTAAAAATATTACGCTATAAAAAACAGGTTGAAAGATATAATCTGCTCATGTTTTTATTCACAAAGTTATCCACAATCTGGATCTTTAAGATCACAATGTAAAAATGCTCTTTTTCGCACAAGAATGGACGCTAAAATTCGTCTCTTGCGGCCAGCTATGGCATTCTTAACGTCAGACCTTGCTGAATAAAGATGAAGAAACTCTATGGCCCAGATTGCAGAAAACCCATTGATCCTTGTTGACGGTTCCTCTTACCTCTATCGTGCATACCATGCTTTCCCGCCGTTAACCAACGGCAGCGGCGAGCCAACGGGTGCGATGTATGGCGTGTTGAACATGTTGCGCAGTCTGTTGTTGCAATATCGGCCAAGCCATGTGGCCGTCGTTTTTGATGCCAAAGGTAAAACATTCCGCGATGAACTTTTTGCGGAATATAAGTCCCACCGCCCACCGATGCCAGATGATTTACGGACCCAAATTGAGCCGCTTCACCAGATGGTTAAGGCGATGGGGTTGCCTTTATTGGTGGTTTCCGGCGTTGAGGCTGACGATGTTATCGGTACTTTGGCACAAGAAGCGGAAAAAGCAGGTCATGCTGTATTAATCAGTACTGGTGATAAAGATATGGCGCAATTAGTTACGCCAAATATCACTCTTATCAATACAATGAATAACGCTATTTTAGGGCCACAAGAAGTGTGCGAAAAATATGGCGTTCCTCCTGAGCTGATTATTGATTTTCTCGCATTGATGGGGGATTCCTCAGATAATATTCCGGGCGTACCGGGCGTCGGCGAGAAAACGGCGCAGGCTTTATTGCAAGGTCTGGGCGGATTGGATGCGCTATTTAGCAATTTGGATAAAATAGCCACGCTAACATTCCGTGGTGCAAAAACAATGTCTGCCAAATTAGAGCAGAATAAAGATGTTGCCTATCTCTCCTATAAACTGGCCACTATTAAAACGGATGTTGAACTGGACGTCACTTGTGATGAGCTGAAAGTCTCAGCGCCGGATGATGAGCAATTGCATCAATTATTCAGTCGTTATGAATTTAAGCGCTGGTTGGCAGATGTCGAAGCCGGTAAATGGCTGGATGCTAAAAAAGACAGGCCAGCAGCCCAGACAAGCAATAAAGCTTTTGTTGCAGCAGAATCAGCTCCTGTAGCTGAAGTTACTGCTGTGCTCTCACAAGAGAATTATCAAACTATCTTGGATGAGACATCTTTAAATGATTGGATTGAGCGGCTTAAGAAAGCGGAGGTTTTTGCTTTTGATACGGAAACTGACGGTCTTGATACGCTCAGCAGCAATTTAATTGGCCTCTCTTTTGCTGTGGCACCGGGTGAGGCAGCTTATTTGCCATTAGCACATGATTACCTGGATGCACCTGTACAGCTTGATAGGGATTGGGTTTTGGCCCAACTTAAGCCATTACTGGAAGATGATAAGGCCCTTAAAGTGGGGCAGAATCTTAAGTTTGACCAAAGCATGCTGGCGCGTTATGACATAGAACTGCGCGGTATTGCTTTCGATACTATGCTGGAATCTTATGTTTTAGACAGTGTTGCCGGTCGACACGATATGGATAGCTTGGCCGAGCGTTATCTCAATCATAAAACTATTACTTTTGAAGAGATCGCCGGTAAAGGTAAAAACCAACTTACTTTCAACCAAATTGCCTTAGAACAAGCTGGCCCTTACGCGGCAGAAGATGCGGATGTTACCTTACAATTGCATTTGGTGTTGTGGCCGAAGCTACAGCAAAGTGAAGGTCTAAAGCGGGTTTTCCAAGAAATTGAGATGCCTTTGCTGCCGATCCTGTCCTGCATTGAGCGCACTGGTGTCCTGATTGACCAGAATATATTGGCGGCACATTCTAAAGAACTGACTATCCGCCTTGATGAGTTGGAAAGACAGGCTCATGAATTGGCAGAAGAGCCCTTTAATCTCGCCTCACCTAAGCAATTACAGGCCATTTTGTATGAAAAACAAAAATTGCCTATCTTGAAGAAAACACCAGGTGGCGCTGCTTCAACCAATGAAGAGGTACTGGCTGAATTGGCATTGGATTACCCTTTGCCGAAAGTTATTCTTGAATATCGTGGCCTGGCGAAGCTGAAAAGTACTTATACCGATAAATTGCCGTTGATGATTAACCCTGTTTCTGGGCGAGTTCATACTTCTTATCATCAGGCCGTCACTGCGACCGGGCGCTTATCTTCCCGAGATCCTAATCTGCAAAATATTCCGGTGCGAAATGAAGAAGGGCGTCGCATACGCCAGGCTTTTATTGCCCCAGAAGGTTATCGCATCATGGCGGCGGACTATTCACAGATTGAGCTGCGCATCATGGCCCATTTGTCACAGGACGAAGGGTTGCTAGCTGCATTTGCGGCCGGCAAGGATATTCACCGCGCGACGGCGGCGGAAGTCTTTGGTTTACCTCTGGAAAAAGTCACGAATGAACAACGCCGCAGTGCTAAGGCCATTAACTTTGGTTTGATTTACGGTATGAGCGCATTTGGTTTGGCGCGGCAGTTGAACATTCCTCGTGGGGAAGCGCAACGTTATATGGATCTCTATTTTGAACGCTACCCAGGCGTGCTGGAATATATGGAGCGCACACGTAAGCAAGCTGCTGATCAAGGATATGTCACAACCCTGGATGGCCGTCGTCTCTATCTGCCAGACATTCACTCACGTAATGCAACTCGTCGTAAGGCTGCTGAACGCGAGGCTATCAATGCGCCGATGCAGGGAACTGCCGCTGATATTATTAAGCGCGCAATGATTGCAGTAGATGCATGGTTGCAGCAAGAACCTGAGCCTTTGGTGCGGGTAATTATGCAGGTACACGATGAATTGGTATTTGAAGTGCATGAAAGTGTATTGGAAAGCGCTGAGCAGAAAATTCGTGAGCTGATGGAACAAAGCATGCAACTGGCGGTGCCATTAAAAGTTGATGTCGGTGTGGGCTATAACTGGGATCAAGCTCATTAGTTGTGTGGGTAAGTGGTGATAAATAAAGCATTTTATGTAATTAAGCTACATTTAGGAGCGATAATGCGGCGGTGATGTGCGCTGAATCGTGCCAATTTGTGTAACTATACAACAAAAAATTCTTTTGCCCTGCAAAAAAATGATGTAGAGTTACAGATGTAGGGTACAGAGGTAAGATGTTCTATCTTTCAGACCTTTTACTTCACGTAATCGGATTTGGCTATATATTAGCCGCCCCAGTCATTTATTGACTGGGGCGTTTTTTATGGGATTTTGTCAGCATTTTTCGTGAATCTAAAGAGAAACAGCGAGATAGCCGCGGTAAAAATAGAGTTTGATGATTTTTACTTTGGCGTGAGGGATATTGTCAGGAACTCGTTTCAGGGCGGTATGAATATCCCCTCGGGGTCACAGCCCTTGCGGGCTGCTGTTAGCGGTTATTAATCACTCACCTTCATCGTCATAATCATCAATCATCACTTCCGGCGGGATCTCGCTGAACCAGGTATCCAGTTTTTCGCGCAATTTATCAACGCCAATCTTTTTCAATGATGAGAAAGCTTCAACCTGAATATCACCCATAAATGGAATGATCGCTTCCCGAACCATGTTCAGTTGGGCTTTGCGTGCGCCAGATGCCAGCTTATCGGCTTTGGTCAGCAACAACATAACCGGGGTGCCGACGGCGACAGCCCATGTAATCATCTGCTGGTCCAAATCTTTTAGCGGATGACGAATATCCATCAACACAACTAATCCTTTCAGGCAATTACGTTTCTGTAAATATTCCCCTAATGCGCGCTGCCACTTGAGTTTCATCTCTTCAGGGACTTCGGCATAGCCGTATCCCGGCAAGTCGACCAGACGTACGCCCTCAACCACTTCAAATAAGTTAATTAGCTGAGTACGGCCCGGGGTTTTACTGGTTCTGGCCAGGCTTTTCTGATTGGTTAATGTATTGAGAGCGCTCGATTTACCTGCATTTGAGCGGCCAGCAAATGCCACCTCAATACCTTCATCACGTGGCAGATGGCGAATATCCGGAGCACTGATGACGAAGTGAGTCATGTGATAGTTATAATTTCTGATAGTCAAAATTTGTCGTCTCCGCGAGAGATAGCTTACATGCAGCGATTATAACTGCATCGAGCCGAAAAAAGGGGGTTTATCTTTATACCCGTCATACTTCGAGCTGCATGTGAGTGCGCTTTCTGCTTTCCTGCAACTCGAATTATTTAGGGTATCTACCTTTCGTACGTTATTTCGCAGGGGATCGTGACACTCATACATCTGTTTTTTTTGTGAAATTATAGTTTTTGTGAGTTAGTGGTCATTGTAGGAAAAACTAATCGCTTATCATTGAATGATTGTTAAGAAAAACTTTATTAAAAGTCGGCTACACTTATCAGCGGTTAGTTTGTTTCTATGATTATTTTTTTGAATAAAAACAAATGACTGGTTTTGTTTTTCACAGTACATGATGTGCTGGCAAGGAGCTTAAAGACTTAGGATGAGTTGCCTATGCTTAAGGAATGTAATGGATATACTGTGAGCCAGGGATGATATAGGGAGCTTATATAAAGGGATGTTTATGGACACAGGTCGGAGTGCCGGGTGAGTCACCTTCAGGGTTGAAGGGATGGCAAGGAAGGCAAAATGCAGGAGGGAGAAACCGGGACGTTATGTAAGTGCAGGGAATGCGCTGTAAGGATATCCTTCCGCAGAAGGTGCGAAAAAAGGCGACAGGTTAATCTGCCGCCTTTTTTCTTTCTCTTCTTTCTGCTAGATTCCGCCCAATCTTATACTCAATAAATTTCAAGATGCAGGAAAGCAGTAAGTGAGCATCTGCAACTTGGAAGATGACGGGTATATACTCAATCCGATCCCATACTCATTTAAGAGCACAGGTTATGAAGCAACCAAATAAAGCACCACGCGCTGACCGTGCGGCCCCGAAAGGCACCGCAACGCCAAAGCGTCATAAAAAAACCCGTGTAGAGCTTGATATTGAAGCCCGCGAGCGCAAACGTCAGAAGAGACACAGCGGTAATCGCTCAGGTGCGAGAACGAATGTCGAGGGTGGCAATAAGAAGGGTCAAAGCGAAACTCAAGAAAAAGATCCGCGCATTGGCAGCAAAGTGCCGGTGCCTTTGATGGTCGAGAGCAAGGCAAAAGCGAAGCCAACCACTAAGCCTGTGGCCAAAGTTGAAGCCAAGCCACGTCTGACACCGGAAGAAGAGCTGGCTAAGCTGGAAAACGATGAGCGCTTGGATGCATTGCTGGACAGACTTGATAATGATGAAGTTTTGAGCAAAGAAGACCAAGCTTATGTTGATCTGACGTTGGACCGTATCGATGCCCTGATGGAGCAATTGGGTATTGAACTGGGCGACGATGAAGATGATGAAGAGCGCGAAGAAAAGCCGGAAGATATCTTAAAATTACTGAAGAGCGGTAATCCAAAAGATACATTTTAAACCATGAAATGGGTGATCCCGGTAATAGCCCTACTACTTACATGTTATCTACTGTGGTTATTGGGTAAACTATGGCGACTGTCGCAACGAAGAATGCGGTTGCGCAGCGCTACTGCGGCCAGACAACGAAAACATCTGCCCCTTAACCGGCCCGGTAAGCGAAAATATCGGAAGGAATGAACATGTCTGAGCACGCTATAGTTTGGGATCTGTCCCTGATTCAAAAATATAATTATTCAGGGCCGCGCTATACCTCATATCCCACAGCCCTTGAGTTTAGTGAAGATTACAATGAATCTGCTTTTCAGCAGGCGGTGAAACGTTATCCACAGCGGCCCTTGTCGCTGTATGTGCATATCCCATTTTGCCACAAGCTTTGTTATTTCTGCGGTTGCAATAAGTTGGTGACGCGCCAACAACACAAAGCTGATGAATATTTGGCGATATTGGAACAAGAGATCCGCCAGCGTGCTGCGTTGTTTGCCGGGCGTCAGGTTAGCCAGATGCATTGGGGGGGTGGCACACCCACTTATCTGAATAAAACACAAATCACTCATTTGATGAATCTGTTACGTGAAAACTTTGATTTTCTGCCCGGCGCTGAGCAGTCAATTGAAGTTGATCCGCGTGAAATTGAGCTGGATGTGCTCGATCATCTGCGTGCTGAAGGGTTTAACCGCCTGAGCATGGGGGTGCAGGATTTCAATAAAGAGGTTCAACGGCTGGTTAACCGTGAGCAAGATGAAGATTTTATCTTTGCGCTCATTGCCCGTGCCAAGGCCTTGGGTTTTAACTCAACCAATATTGATTTGATTTATGGTTTACCAAAACAGACACCAGAAAGTTTTGCGTTTACCCTCAAACGGGTGGCCGAACTCAGTCCTGACCGCCTAAGTGTCTTCAATTATGCCCATTTGCCGAGCCTGTTTGCGGCACAGCGCAAAATTAAAGATGCGGATTTACCCAGCGCTGAACAGCGGCTGGATATTTTACAGCACACCATCAGTTTCTTAACCGAATCCGGCTATCAGTTTATTGGTATGGATCATTTCGCCCGGCCAGATGATGAGTTAGCCGTTGCCCAGCGGGAAGGTAAATTGCATCGTAATTTCCAGGGCTATACCACCCAAGGGGAGAGTGACTTACTCGGGTTGGGAGTGTCGGCCATTAGCATGTTGGGTGACAGTTACGCGCAAAATGAAAAAGATTTGAAGACTTACTATGCAGTGGTGGAGCAGCGCGGCAATGCATTGTGGCGTGGCCTGACCATGACGGAAGATGATTGCTTGCGCCGTGACGTGATTAAAACACTGATTTGTAATTTCCAGATCAGTTATCAGCCGATTGAACAGCATTATGGTATTCGTTTTGCAGATTATTTTGCTGAAGATTTTGAGTTGCTCGCCCCCTTTGAACAAGATGGGCTGGTGGAGCGGGATGATAAAAGTATTCGTGTGACGCCGCGCGGGCGTTTACTCATTCGTAATATCTGTATGTGTTTTGATATTTATTTACGTAAACAAGCGCGCAGACAGCAGTTCTCCCGCGTTATCTGATGAGATCACCCTCAGTGATGAGGGTGATTTTCAAACAAAACTATTCCATTCCCAACTCTTTTAGCTTACGCGTTAGCGTATTTCGGCCCCAACCCAACAAGCGCGCCGCTTCCTGTTTGTGCCCTTGGGTATGACGTAATGCGGTCGTTAACAGCGTGCGCTCCATTTCGGGCTGTGCTTCCGATAACAAATCTTGATGACCAGAGCGGAGTGCGCGATCAGCCCATTGCGCCAGCAATGTTGACCAGTTGTCTGGCATCCGCTGACCGGAAGCATCTGGCGTACTGGTCTCGAACAGCTCAGAAGGTAAGTCCTGAATAAGGACTTCCTGCCCAGCAGCCATGACTGTCAGCCAGCGGCAGGTGTTCTCCAGTTGGCGCACATTCCCCGGCCAAGGCAGGCGAGTTAGCGCGACTTCTGTTTCAGGATGCAAATTCTTAGCTTCCACGCCCAATTCTTTTGCGGCCACTTGCAAGAAGTAGCGGGCCAGACGCGGAATGTCCTCACGGCGCTCACGCAGCGGAGGTAAATGCACTCGAATCACATTCAAACGGTGGAATAAATCCTCACGGAATTTACCTTCCTGAACACGAAGCTCCAGGTTTTGGTGAGTCGCCGCAATGATGCGCACATCCACTTTGACTGGCGCATAACCGCCAACCCGATAGAACTGACCATCAGCCAGCACTCGCAACAGGCGGGTTTGTACATCCAGCGGCATATCACCGATTTCATCCAAAAACAGTGTGCCGCCATCTGCTTGTTCAAAACGCCCTTGGCGGACTTGATTCGCGCCGGTAAAGGCTCCTTTCTCGTGGCCGAACAACTCGGACTCAATTAAGTCTTTCGGAATTGCGGCCATATTCAGCGCAATAAAGGGAGCTTTGGCGCGCGGGCTATGGCGATGTAATGCATGGGCCACTAACTCTTTACCCGTCCCCGACTCCCCGTTAATTAGCACACTGATAGAGGAGCGAGACAAGCGGCCAATGATGCGGAAAACGTCCTGCATCGCCGGTGCTTCACCAATGATATCAGCCGTAGGGCCACTGGCGGGTTGGGCGCGAGCAGGTTGTTGCTGTTCCTGATAATGGCTGATAGCCCGTTCAACCAGCGCGACCGCTTCATCAATATCAAAAGGTTTGGGCAGATAATCAAACGCCCCTTGCTGATAGGCGCTCACCGCGGCGTCTAAATCAGAATGTGCCGTCATTATGATGACCGGGAGCATGGGGTGGCGCTGCTTAATCTGTTTCAGCAGTGCTAATCCGTCCATGCCGGGCATACGGATATCGGATAACAACACATCCGGGGTTTGTGTGGCCAGCGTATCCAACACCTGATTACCGGAATCGAATGTTGTACAGTTTAGGCCCGCTCCAGTCAGTGCGCGCTCAAGCACCCAGCGGATGGAGCTATCGTCATCGACGATCCAGACTATCCCTCGTTGCATAGAAACCTCACTGGCGAATAGGCAGGTAAACCGAGAATTCGGTATGTCCCGGCCAACTGTTAAATTCAATTTTACCCGAATGTTGATCAATAAGACTGCGGGCAATCGACAGGCCAAGGCCAGTCCCCCCCTCACGACCGCTGACCATCGGATAGAACACGGTATCTTGTAATTGCGTTGGCACGCCTGGGCCATCGTCCTCAATATCAATGCGCGCTGCTAAACGGTAGCGCACGCCATGCAGCGTTATCTGAAATGCGGTGCGGGTCCGAAGTGTAATTGTGCCACCGGCCTTACCTAAAGCTTGCAATGCATTGCGGGTGATATTCAGTAGCACTTGCTCAATTTGGTCGGGGTCATGCGCCAACTCAGGCAAACTTGGGTCATAGTCACGGATTAACGTCACGTTATCCGGTTTCTCTAATGAGACTAGCTGGCAAACTCGTTCAGCAACCTGATGAATACTCTGTGTAACATGTTGACCGGGCCGCTGTGGGCCTAATAAGCGGTCAACCAAGTTACGTAAGCGATCAGCCTGCTCAATAATGACTTTGGTATATTCCAGCAGTGCCGGATCGGGTAAGGCTTTTGACAATAATTGTGCCGCGCCCCGTAAGCCACCTAACGGGTTCTTAATCTCGTGAGCTAACCCGCGCACCAAATCTCGGGCTGCAACTTGTTGTGCATGTTGCAATTGCTCTTGGCTTAATCGACGCTGATTATCCATCGGCGCCATTTCCAGCAATATAAAACCTTCAGGGAGTGACTGCGCGGTCAGCGATAAAATATGTGCACGGCCATCAACCACTAATGTCACTTCATTATCGGTAAAACCTTGCCCATCTTTCAGACTTTCCCGCATCAAATCGATATTGAGAGAAAAATAGCCTAATAAATCTGGCAGAGGTGTACCAAAAAGTTTACGGGAGCTTTGCGCCAGAAGTTGCTGGGCGGCGGGATTGGCATAGTGGATAGCCAAATCATCATCTAATAGCAGAATACTATTAATGAGAGAATTAAGGATCTGCCCAGCATCGGGCAGCGTGCCTGTTGCCATTACGCAGACTCCTGCACACTTTTGGTGCATTAATCCTATCGGTTCAGTCGCAACTGAGCCAGAGGAATTATGACGAAAATGAAAAGTGGAGAAAAAAGCCCATCCGAAGATGGGCTAAAAGTTTCCACGGCAACAAAAAAAACGACTAATTAAAATTAAACGCTGTAGTACAGTTCGAACTCAACTGGGTGCGGAGTCATACGAACGCGGTCCATTTCTTCTTTACGCAATTCGATGTAAGCATCGATAGCGTCGTCAGTGAACACGCCACCACGGGTCAGGAACTCGCGGTCTTCGTTCAATGCAGCCATTGCTTCGTCCAGTGAACCTGCAACTTTTGGAATTTCAGCTTCTTCTTCCGGTGGCAAGTCATACAAGTTTTTGTCCATCGCATCACCAGGGTGAATTTTGTTGATGATGCCATCAAGGCCAGCCATCAGCAGTGCTGCGAAGCACAGGTATGGGTTAGCCGCTGGATCCGGGAAGCGCGCTTCAATACGACGAGCTTTCGGGCTGGCAACCACAGGGATACGGATAGAAGCTGAGCGGTTACGGGCTGAATAAGCCAACATGACCGGTGCTTCATAGCCTGGGACCAAACGCTTGTAGGAGTTAGTCGTTGGGTTAGCCAAGGCGTTGATTGCTTTTGCGTGTTTGATAATACCGCCGATGTAGAACAGCGCCATTTCAGACAGACCAGCATATTTGTCACCCGCGAACAGGTTAGTGCCGTTCTTGGACAAAGACATATGGCAGTGCATGCCTGAACCGTTATCACCAAACATTGGTTTCGGCATAAAGGTCGCAGTTTTACCAAATGCGTGTGCCACGTTGTGCACGACATATTTGTAAATCTGAATTTCGTCAGCTTTCTTGGTCATGGTATTGAAGCGAGTTGCCACTTCATTCTGACCCGCTGTCGCCACTTCGTGGTGATGCGCTTCAACAACCAGACCCATTTCTTCCATGGTCAAACACATGGTAGAGCGCAGATCTTGTGAAGAGTCGACTGGAGGAACTGGGAAGTAACCTCCTTTTACAGCTGGACGGTGACCTTTGTTGCCGCCTTCGTATTTGGTGCTGGAGTTCCATGCGCCTTCGATATCATCGATAGCGACGTGAGAACCACGGATGCTGCTACCAAAACGAACATCGTCGAACAAGAAGAATTCTGGTTCAGGCCCGAACAACACGGTATCTGCGATGCCAGAAGCTTTCAGGAACTCTTCCGCGCGTTTGGAGATAGAACGTGGGTCGCGGTCATAACCTTGCAGAGTACCTGGCTCAAGGATGTCACAACGGATAATCAGTGTGGAATCTTCGAAGAACGGGTCCATAACAGCGGTGCTGGCGTCTGGCATCAGTACCATGTCGGATTCGTTAATGCCTTTCCAGCCACCAATCGAGGAGCCATCAAACATTTTGCCTTCTTCAAAGAAGTCAGCGTTGACCTGATGAGCCGGAATAGTGATGTGCTGTTCTTTCCCTTTAGTATCGGTGAAGCGCAAATCAACGAATTTCACTTCGTGCTCATTCAGCATCGTCAAAACATGTTCAGCGGACATACTTATATCTCCCGGATTTGTCATAGTCGTCGTCGTGGAACGATTACCGTGTATTACTGAGGTTTATGGTGCTCTGGCATTTTTGCCGGTAAAAACTTCTTGTTTCAACAAACAGTTGTTTCTAAAACCTTTTACCTGCAAGTGTGCATCAGTCAAAACAGCAAACTTGTCACTTTTTATTTCGTACTGTTATTCGCGCTGGCTATTCATGCTAAAATACATTGCGAAATCTATGCCAACTTTCCAAATCCCCCATTTATGCCATATCATGGGGGTCTGCTGATATTCAGTATGCACCAGGATAGTTATATTGCACTATTTTGGTGCTTCATTTGCGCCGTTGGGCACTGTATTGGTGCAGAAAGGGGCCGGGAGGCTATTTTTGCACCGTGAAAGGGATCACAAACACACCGCCGTTAGGTTGTTTATAAGAGAAGTTTGTGATCTTGTTTAGTCCCTCGCCTAATACGTGTACAATAGCGCGCTATTTCTAAATGCCTGAGGCAAAAAAGCTGTGATCGAGAATCTGCGTAACATCGCCATTATTGCGCACGTTGACCATGGGAAAACTACCCTGGTTGATAAGTTGCTACAACAATCTGGTACTTTCGGTGAACGTACTGAAGCAACTGAACGTGTAATGGACTCCAACGATTTGGAGAAAGAGCGTGGGATAACTATCCTCGCAAAAAATACTGCCATTAAATGGAAAGACTACCGCATCAACATCGTGGATACTCCAGGACACGCCGATTTCGGTGGTGAAGTTGAGCGTGTAATGTCTATGGTTGACTCTGTGCTGTTGGTCGTCGACGCAATGGATGGCCCGATGCCGCAGACCCGTTTCGTGACCAAAAAAGCTTTTGCTAATGGTCTGAAACCAATCGTGGTAATCAACAAAGTTGACCGTCCGGGCGCACGTCCTGACTGGGTTGTGGATCAGGTGTTTGACCTGTTCGTCAACCTGGATGCAACTGACGAACAACTGGACTTCCCTATCATTTATGCATCTGCATTGATGGGTATCGCGGGTGAAGACCACAATGATATGGCGGCAGACATGACTCCGTTGTATCAAGCTATCGTTGACCATGTATCTGCGCCACAAGTTGAGCTTGAAGCGCCGTTCCAGATGCAGATCTCTCAGCTGGATTACAACAACTATGTTGGTGTTATCGGCATCGGTCGTATCAAACGCGGTAAAGTTAAGCCAAACCAGCAAGTCACTATCATTGATAGCGAAGGCAAGACGCGTAACGGTAAAGTGGGTAAAGTTCTGACTCACATGGGTCTGGAGCGTATCGAAGCTACCGAGGCTGAAGCTGGCGACATCGTGGCTATCACCGGTCTGGGTGAGTTGAACATCTCTGACACTATCTGTGACGTTAATGCTGTTGAAGCATTGCCAGCACTGTCTGTTGATGAACCAACCGTTACTATGTATTTCTGCGTTAACACCTCTCCGTTCTGTGGTAAAGAAGGTAAGTACGTGACTTCACGTCAAATTCTTGACCGCCTGAACAAAGAGCTGATTCATAACGTAGCATTGCGTGTTGAAGAAACTGAAGATTCTGATGCGTTCCGCGTATCTGGCCGTGGTGAACTTCACCTGTCGGTTCTGATCGAAAACATGCGTCGCGAAGGTTTCGAACTGGCTGTATCTCGTCCTAAAGTTATCAACCGTGTTATCGACGGCCGCAATCAAGAACCATTTGAAAGCGTAACTTTGGATATCGAAGAACAGCACCAGGGCGCAGTAATGCAAGCCATGGGTGAGCGTAAAGGTGACGTGAAGGACATGGTTCCGGACGGCAAAGGTCGTATTCGTCTGGATTATATGATCCCAAGCCGTGGCCTGATTGGCTTCCGTACTGAATTCATGACCATGACTTCAGGTACTGGCCTGCTGTACTCCACATTCAGTCATTATGATGATGTGCGTCCAGGCGAGATCGGCCAACGTCAAAATGGCGTACTGATTTCTAACGGTCAGGGCAAAGCTGTTGCGTTCGCATTGTTCAAACTGCAAGACCGCGGCAAGCTGTTCATCGGTCATGGTACTGAAGTGTATGAAGGCCAGATTATCGGTATTCACTCACGTTCTAACGACCTGACTGTAAACTGCCTGACAGGTAAGCAGCTGACCAACATGCGTGCATCCGGTACTGACGAAGCAACCACTCTGGTTCCTTTCCTGAAGAAAACTCTGGAACAGGCTCTGGAATTCATCGATGACGATGAATTGGTCGAAGTTACCCCGCTGTCGATTCGTATCCGTAAGCGTCATTTGACGGAAAACGATCGTAAGCGTGCAGGTCGTGGTCCTAAAGAAGGTTAATTCTTCTTGGTTCTACTGATACTTAGGGCGTTTAATGCGCCCTGAGTTCCTTTACCGCCCTCCTGTAACTTGAAACCTGTTTGTTCTATTTACTTCCTGTAAAAATATTATTTTTCCTGACCGACCCCTCCTTTTTCTTCCTCTCTCTGTTCAGTGTTCTTTTTTCCCGTTACAGTAAAACTCACCATCTAATTGGGAGAGCGTCATGCTGTATATCTTTGATCTAGGGAATGTGATTGTTGATATCGACTTCAAACGCGTGTTGGGTGTCTGGAGTAAATTAAGCAGTGTTCCGTTAGCGACATTGAGTGAGCGCTTTACGATGGGAGAGGTCTTCCAGCAGCATGAGCGCGGTGAAATCAGTGATGAGGATTTTGCCCGCCAACTCAGTGATGAAATGGGGTTATCACTGAGTTTTGAGCAGTTTGCTGAAGGTTGGCAGGCGGTTTTTGTGGCTTTACGTCCCGAAGTTATCGCGATCATGCAAAAATTACGGGCTGAAGGGCACCGCGTGGTGGTGCTGTCTAATACTAACCGCCTACATTGCAATTATTGGCCACAGCATTACCCCGAGGTTGCTGCTGCTGCGGATCATATGTATCTGTCCCAAGATTTGGGGATGCGCAAACCTGAAGCCAGAATTTATCAACATGTGCTGAGTGCGGAAAATATTCCAGCGGAACACGCTGTATTCTTTGATGATGTCGAGGCGAATATAGTTGCAGCCAGAATAGAGGGCATTACTGGCATACATGTCACTGACCGAAAGGTTATTCCTGATTATTTTTCCTGATAAGTTCTTACTCCAGACGTTAATGGGTTAGCCTTAAACATCACGCTAACCCATAACAAAGCCTAATTACCCGTATTGGCTGAGAGATAAACATGGCGAGTTTTCTGCGTTTTCGCTCACTTGCACCTCTAAAACCCAGTATTACGTTCGGGCGAATGCTATATACCCGAATAGATAAAGATGGGTTAACAATGCTAGCTGGGCATTTGGCCTATGTATCATTACTTTCTCTAGTGCCTTTAGTCACGGTGATTTTTGCCCTGTTTGCTGCTTTTCCGATGTTTGCCGATATCAGCATAAAATTGAAAGCCTTCATATTTGCCAATTTTATGCCCGCAACTGGCGATATTATTCAAAATTACCTTGAGCAATTTGTCGCGAACTCAAACCGTATGACGGTTGTGGGCACTTGCGGTTTAATTGTGACCGCACTACTGCTGATTTACTCCGTCGATAGCGTGCTCAATATTATCTGGCGCAGTAAAGTTCACCGGTCACTGGTGTTTTCATTTGCTGTTTATTGGATGGTACTGACATTAGGGCCGATTCTCGTCGGGGCCAGTATGGTTATTAGTTCATATCTGCTGTCATTGCAGTGGCTGGCAAATGCCCAAGTCGACAGTATGATTGACGAAACTCTGCGGCTATTCCCGTTACTGATTTCTTGGGTTTCATTTTGGCTATTGTACAGTGTGGTGCCGACGGTTAGGGTGCCCGCCCGAGATGCAGTTATTGGCGCGCTCGTTGCCGCCCTGCTTTTTGAGTTGGGTAAGAAAGGATTCACAATGTATATCACGCTGTTTCCATCTTACCAGTTGATTTACGGGGTGTTGGCCGTTATCCCGATTTTATTCCTCTGGGTTTACTGGAGCTGGTGCATTGTATTGTTGGGTGCGGAAATCACTGTCACCTTGGGTGAATATCGCGCACAACGGCATGCCATAAGTGCAGATAAAGGCCAAAGTCAGGAGATGTAAGGCATTATGATTGCGTTGATTCAACGGGCGCTCAGCGCCAATGTCGTGGTTGATGGGAATGTTGTAGGTGAAATAGGCCCTGGGTTGTTGATATTGCTCGGCGTCGAGCAAGACGATTCTGAGCAGAAAGCACAACGGCTATGTGAAAAGGTCTTGGGGTACCGAATTTTTGGTGATGAGAATGACAAAATGAATCTGAATGTCCAGCAGGCGGGGGGCAGTGTGCTGGTGGTTTCACAATTTACACTTGTTGCCGATACCCAAAAGGGCATGAGACCGGGCTTTTCCCGTGGGGCTGTTCCCGCAGAAGCTGACCGGCTTTATCAGTATTTTGTTGCTCAATGCCGCGAGCGTGGTGTAAAAACTGAAACGGGATTATTTGCAGCGGATATGAAAGTTAGTTTGGTAAACGATGGCCCAGTGACGTTCTGGTTACAAGTATAGAGACAAAGATATCACCCAAAGCTGAGGGTTATGACATAGATTTCATTGATAATTTTAAAGAGAGAATGCTCCTATGTACCACTTGCGCGTGCCCACAACAGAACAAGAACTTAAAGATTATTATCAATTCCGTTGGGAAATGTTACGCAAGCCGCTGCATCAACCGATAGGTTCTGAAAAAGATGCTTATGACGCGATGGCGCATCACCAAATGGTGGTGGATGAGCAAGGCAAACCTGTCGCGATTGGCCGTTTATACATCAATGCTGATAATGAGGCCGCAATTCGTTTTCTGGCGGTAGACCCATCAGTTCGCGCAAAGGGATTAGGGACGTTAGTCGCGATGACGCTAGAATCTGTCGCGCGCCAAGAAGGTGTAAAGCGGGTGGTGTGTAGCGCCCGTGAAGACGCCGTCGACTTTTTCGCTAAATTAGGTTTTGTTAGTCAGGGGGAAATTACTGCCCCGCAGACAACACCTGTTCGTCATTTCTTAATGATTAAACCAGTTGTCACCATGGATGATATTCTGCATCGTCCTGATTGGTGTGGCCAATTGCAGCAAGCTTGGTATGACCATATTCCCCTTAGCGAAAAAATGGGGGTGCGTATCAGCCAATATACTGGTCAGCGCTTTGTGACAACGATGCCAGAAGCGGGTAATCAGAATCCTCACCATACCTTATTCGCCGGCAGCCTTTTCTCGTTAGCAACGCTGACGGGCTGGGGGCTGATTTGGTTATTACTTCGCGAGCGCCATTTAGGCGGCACCATCATTCTTGCTGATGCCCATATTCGCTACAGCGCCCCTGTTACTGGGCGACCAAGAGCCGTTGCAGAGCTAAGCTCACTCAGTGGTGATCTGGATAGATTGGCTCGTGGCCGCCGTGCCAGAGTTCAGCTAGATGTGAACTTATTCGGTGATGAGGATGCCGGCGCGGTATTCTCAGGAACCTACATGGTCTTGCCCGTCGATGCGGGGAGTGATGGCGTTAACTAATTTTTATCTTGCCCGTTCGTTGATGAACAATGAGCGGGTGACTTGATGAATGATTATTGCAGCATTTAAAGCTTCAGCAGGTAATAATGTTCTTAAATAGACTTGGATTGTCAGTAATATATATTTTATATTTGAAAATATAACTTAGGCAATGTAATTTTCACATTCTATATAATAACGAATTTCTTTCTTAAATTGTTTCTCAATTAACGCCCTTACTTTTCTTGTATATTCATCGCGATATTACCCTGTGGTAAATAGAGTAAATTCTACACTAGACGATACCGAGAAATCGTTATTTAATCCGTTATCACTCTCTAGTGATTTTTTGATATATTCATAATTGTGATTTCTTCGATTGTTATTAATAATGTTATTTGATTATCAGTTTATAAAATTGAGTGATATCTATAACATTTATAAAGTAGGGAGAATAAAGGTGAATAAAGATTGGCACAGACAAGAAATCTTGGCCGCCATACGTAAAAAGAAAGGCTCTCTTTCTGCCTTATCAAGGGAGAGCGGGTTATCTCCGGGCACACTTTCTAATGCGCTGACACGCCCATGGCCAAAGGGTGAAATGATTATTGCAGAAGCTATTGGTATTACTCCGCAAGAAATATGGCCCAGTAGATTTATTGATTATAGCGGATGTAGCATTATTAGAGGGATAAGGAAAATCAAACCAGGGAGAGAGATATAATGGATTCGGCACTTTTAAAATCACTGAAAATGCTAATAAGGTTTTGGGAACATAGCTCTGAACCTTGGGCAGTAAAAGATAACCAGTCAAGGTATGTTTATACAAATAATAGAGTGCACAGGTTATTAGCATTACCGAATAAATTTAGCATGGAAGGGCGATTAGATGGCGAACTTCCTTCACCAATATCAGAGTTTCAAGTTGAATTTCAAGAGCATGACCGCAAGGTAGAATTATTGCAAGACCGCATAACATCGGTTGAAATACATGCATGGGATGGGCGTTCATATTTTCAGCCATACTTTGTTGATAAATATCCACTTATAGATGAAAACGGAATTTCTCAAGGGGTCATTTGTCATGGCCGGCCAGTAGAAGATATAATATTAACGCATTTAAATAAGATAAAAGTGCCAACATCACTTATTTTTACTCCCCCATCTGATCTCTTTTCGAAACGAGAATGGGAGGTGCTGTTTTATGTTATACATTCATTCTCAAGTGCCGAAATTGCCAAAAAACTCCACTTATCATCCAGAACAGTCTGTAACATCATTCAAAAAATATATAATAAAACGGGGGTTGCCAGTAAGCGTCAGGTAATAGAATATTGTTATGAAAACAAGATCAATAATTACATCCCACAGAGCTTTTTTGAGTATTCAGGTTCTTTTCCATTAATTTAAATTAAGTGAAATTTAACTGGAGAATATAATGAATAAACACTTAAAGGATTCACTGGAGATACTCATAAGATTTTGGGAGGGAAGCTCAGAGCCTTGGGGAATAAAAGATAAACAGTCGCGTATTGTCTATGGAAATAATAGATTTAATAAATTATTAGCATTGCCTGATAAATATTGTGTCGAAGGGCGTCTTGATGGTGAGCTTCCGACACCTATAGCAGAGTTTCAGACCGAATTTCAGGCCCATGACCGTAAGGTGGAGTTATTACAGGAACGTATAACATCGGTTGAAATACATGCATGGGATGGGCTTTCATATTTAAAACCTAATTTTTGTGATAAATATCCACTAATAGATGAGAATGGTATATCTCAGGGTGTTATTTTTCATGTTAGACCAGTGGAAGACATTATACTTTCGCGATTAAGTAAGATAAAAGCACCAACATCACTTATTTTTACCCCCCCATCTGACCTATTTTCAAAGAGAGAATGGGAAGTGTTGTTTTATATTTTACATTCATTCTCAAGTAAAGAGATTGCGAAAAAACTCCTCCTATCAACTGGATCTGTTTGTAATATCACACAAATTATATATAGGAAAGTCGGTGTTTCCAGCAAGCAGCAGATAGTTGATTATTGCTATGAAAATAAAATCAATAATTATGTGCCGCAAAGTTTCTTCGAATATTCTAAGTCTTTCCCCCTTATGTAGAGGAATTGCTTACGCCGGTGACGTTAAAACTTCACGTCATCGGCGATTTGTGTTCAATGTCATTGTTAACCACTTGATAAGCGCGGCGCATGCCCCTTACTGGCCTGCTACGCTGCGCACCTCGCCATGTTGCATCATTTGATTAACTTGTTGTCCATGGCTGTCAGTGGCTTGCAGAGAGCCATTAATGGTGGGTTTCAATGGCTTATCTGCTGCCATATGACCTTTTATCTGCAGTTTCAGATTACCCAACCCTTGTAGTGGTAATGCTGGCCATCCCCAATTTTGTAAAATATTAAGGTCAACGGAGCGGCCGGTCAGATCAAGGGATAAGGCTCGGGCTGGGGTTTGGTCAATCGTTGCAGTGGCTTCCAGCAACCCCTCGGCGGTGAAAGCACTTAAATCACTAAATGTAATTTGTTGCTCATTAGCGCTCAACGCTAATGATGGACGGCGAACATCATTTTTATTAAAGGTCGCATTCCCGGCATTCAGCATTAATGAGCCAGACCACATTCCCCACTGATGATTTTTGGCTAGCAGTAAATTAGTCCCTGCGGCATCCAGTGACGTAATTTGGAAGGGAAAGTCAGGGCTAATATCAATTAATAAGTTACGGTTAGCACTCAACTTACTGACATAGACCTCGGACAACCAGTTTGGCAGAGTTTGCTGCCATTGCTGCTTCCAGTCGGCGGGGAGGGTATAAACCAGAGCCACCAATGTCAGCTCATCAAGCTGTAGGCGGTGAGTATCACGCGCCCAGTTCCCTTGGGTTCTTAACAGGCCATCCTGCCAGCGAGTGGAGAATTGATTAATGGCTACCCCTGCTGGTGACAATGTAAATGTCGCGATGGGGTCAATCAGATGAATATTACCTTTAATAATATCACCGGCATTAAGGGATAACTCGCCATCATCACTTTGCCAATCACCTTGCTTAAACGTGATATTTTTAAGTGTCAGATCTAAGTCATTAAATGCCCAGTTTTTCCCTTCAACACGCGCATCAATTAAATCAAAGCGCTTCAGCGTGATGGGGGGAAGTTGTAAAAATGTATCCCAGACGTCTTCTAAAGTTGCTGCTGTTTGCAGGCGGATATTACTCAGGCGCAGGCGGTCAATCAACCAACTGCCATCGGCGGATTGGCTGGCATTACCCGTCAGTTCCCCTTGCGCAAGGTCAGCCCCGAAGTTATTAAAAGTAAAGGTCTTTTTCTGGATTGAGCCCTGCAGATACAGCTTTTGGGCTGTAATGCCATTAATGGTCAATGAGCCAGCACTGAACTGGAATTGGGCATTTTCACCCAAACTATTACCCGGCAATGATTGCCAAGGGATGAGCCCACCATTGACTTGTTGGCCCGTCACTTTCCACTGACCCGCCGTATTTTGCGGCTCAATGGTGGTATTCAGCGCCATATTGGTCAGCCTCAACGTATCAGCCTGCAAGGGGAGCGGTGATGCGCTGTTATTGAGAGTTAAGCTCCCATTTTGCAAATTAAGGCTAAGAAAATGGCGAGGTTCGGTCAGTTGTCGCCAGCTCAGACCTAACACCGCTTGCTGGGCAATAAGAAACGCGGGTTGATTGGCCCGGCCTAGCAAAACATCAGTGATACTGATTTGCCCAGGTTGTGACCATGAGTGATCTACTTTCCCCAGAGAGAGGCGATATTCGCTGTTATCACTGACCCAATGGCTTAGCCAACCGGCAGCCCAACGGGTCTGAAGCAGTACGTAGCACAGCACTATCGACAGCACCAGTAGCAGTAATAACGTTAGCAGCACTTTCCCGAGAAATTTCATCCGGTTTTTCCACACCTGTCTGTATACGGAACCCTGTTTATGCCGCAAATTGTCCATTAGCTCAATAGACAATCAGTTATCAGGGCATAAAAAAATAGCCGGTATCGATTACGACCGGCCATTTCAGCAACGTATTAGCGCAAAGATTATTTTTCTTGTGGGAAGAGTAGGTTAAGTACGATGGCGGTGATACCGCCAGCCGCTATCCCGGAAGAAAGCAGGGTTTTCACCCAATCAGGTGCAAATTGCAGAATTAACGGTTGTTGTGCGACACCCATACCAACGGCTAATGACAGCGCCATAATCATAATTGCACGGCGGTTAAGGGTTTCGCGTGACACGATACGCACGCCGGAAGCGGCAATCGTACCGAACATCACGAGAGTTGCGCCCCCCAGCACAGGTTCTGGAATATGTTGTACAAACCCAGCGACTGCGGGGAACAAGCCCAGGACAATCAGCATTAGCGCGACAACAAAACCAACATAGCGGCTGGCAACACCGGTCAATTGGATAACCCCATTATTCTGACCAAAGCAGGAGTTAGGGAAAGTGTTAAACACGGCTGATAGCATGGAGTTCAAACCATTTGCCAACACACCACCTTTCAAGCGTTTCATATACAACGGGCCATGAACTGGTTGCTCTGAAACATCTGAGGTTGCTGTGATATCTCCGATGGTCTCAAGTGAGGTCACCATAAAGATAAGCATCAATGGCACCAATAGATTCCAGTCAAAAGATAAACCGTAGTACAGCGGCGTTGGGATGGTAATTAGGGCGGTATCTACGACTGGACGGCTTTCGGGCAGCATACCCAGTGTCCAGGCCAGCAGATACCCGACGGCCATGGCAATAACCAGTGAGGCGACCCGCAGATACGGGTTACGTTGGCGGTTGAGTAAAACAATGACCAACAGCACGGCACCCGCCAACAAGAGATTTTTAGGTGAGCCAAAAGTATGGTCGCTCATTGCGCCATAACCGCCACCAATAGATGTCAGCCCAACTTGAATCAATGACAGCCCAATAATCATCACCACAATACCGGATACCAGTGGGGTGATAATGCGGCGCGCCAGATGTAAGAAACGGGAAAGTATAATTTCTGTACAGGAGGCGACCATCAAAGTACCGAATAAGGCCGCCATCATCGTTGGGATATCAGCCCCACCATTCTTCAACGCCAATCCTCCCATAATCAGCGGAGAAACAAAGTTAAAACTGGTGCCCTGAATAGATAACAGGCCAGAGCCAACTGGCCCCCAAGTTTTAATTTGCAGTAGCGATGCCAGGCCAGAGGCAAACAATGACATGCTAATAATTCGCTGGGTATCTTCCGCCGGCAGTCCCAGCGCCTGACAAATCAGTAGGCCGGGAGTTATCACTGCAACAAACATTGCCAATAAATGTTGGCACGCGGCAAACAGGGTTTGGGCGAGTGGAGGGCGGTCTTCTAAACGATAAATTAATTCACTGGGGCGAGTTGTTGTCTGCTGTGGTGCATCAAGTTCGGCGGATTGCGTAGACATGGAGTGGCATTCCCGGATCGGCAAAGAGGGCATTTTAATGATCCGCCTCACAAAAGCAATCGGTTGCGCTGCATTTTTTTAAATATACCGGTCTGGTGCGGCTTCATTTTTTTCTATTACTAAACTTGTAATTCGGGGCATTTTTTTTTCTAATCCCCCTCTTACTGCTTTGGCGTTTATTAAGGAACTGTCTAACGTCATATTTTTATTCGATATTTCAATCGCATGGAGTACCAAGATGTTTCATCTCGATACCTATGGCACGCTAGTCGCGGCCTGTCTGGTTTTATTATTAGGCCGAAAACTCGTACAAACTGTCCCTTTTCTAAAAAAGTACACTATCCCTGAACCCGTTGCCGGCGGATTGCTGGTGGCTTTTCTCATGCTGCTGATGCAAAAGACCCTCGGTTGGGAAATCAGCTTTGATATGTCGCTGAAAGATCCCTTGATGTTGGCATTCTTTGCAACAATTGGCCTGAATGCTAACTTGGCCAGTTTACGGGCGGGTGGCAAGGCCCTGAGTGTGTTTGTCTTTGCTGTCGTCGGTTTGCTATTGATGCAAAACGCGATTGGTATAGCTCTCGCGAAACTGATGGGGTTGGATCCGCTAATGGGCTTATTGGCCGGCTCAATTACGCTATCAGGCGGGCACGGTACAGGTGCCGCATGGAGTAAAGTGTTCGTTGAACGTTATGGTTTTGAAAATGCAACCGAAGTTGCCATGGCTTGCGCGACATTTGGCTTGGTTCTGGGTGGGTTGATTGGCGGCCCGGTAGCCCGCTATTTGGTAAAACACTCTTCCACACCGGATGGCACCCCAGAGGACAGCGAAGTGCCGTCTGCTTTCGAAAAGCCTTCTGCTGGCCGTATGATAACGTCATTGGTATTGGTCGAAACCATTGCCATGATTGCCATTTGCCTCATGGCTGGCCAAGTGATTTCTGGTGGGCTGCAGGGCACAATGTTTGAGTTACCGACCTTTGTTTGTGTGTTATTCGTTGGGGTTATCCTCAGTAACACGGTGTCGGCAATTGGTTTTTATAAAGTCTTTGATCGCGCAGTTTCAGTGCTAGGGAATGTCAGTTTGTCACTGTTTTTAGCAATGGCGTTGATGAGCCTAAAACTGTGGGAGCTGGCGTCACTGGCATTACCGATGCTGGTGATTCTATCAGCACAGGCACTGGCGATGGCGCTGTACGCTATCTTCGTCACTTATCGGTTGATGGGGAAAAACTATGATGCAGCAGTGTTAGCCGCAGGGCATTGTGGTTTTGGTTTAGGCGCAACGCCGACCGCTATTGCCAATATGCAGGCTATTACTGATCGTTTCGGCCCATCACATTTAGCCTTCTTGGTGGTACCGATGGTCGGCGCGTTCTTTATTGATATCGTCAATGTAATCGTGATTAAGCTTTACCTGTTACTGCCAATTTTCCCTGCGGCCGTGGGGTAATGGTTTTTTGGGGGCGGCTATATCCGCCCCTTATGCATTATTGATTAAGCATTAGTGTAACGCGCGCGCTCGGGTAGCCAGCGCTCTATCAACGCCCGTGCGTGTTCGGGATATTGCTGATGCAGATGACGAGCTACTCGCTGCACTTCTGGAATCATGGCCTGGTCTCGTAGTAAATCAGCCACTTTAAACTCGGCACTGCCGGTCTGGCGTGTTCCCAAGAGTTCACCCGGCCCACGTATTTCTAAATCCCGTTGAGCAATAACAAAGCCGTCATTGCTGTCACGTAGCACTTGTAAACGCATCTGAGCTGTTTTGCTGAGGGGCGTTTTATAAAGCAGAACACAATGTGACGCGACGGCACCACGGCCAACGCGGCCGCGTAACTGGTGCAATTGCGCTAACCCTAATCGCTCCGGATTATCAATTATCATCAAACTGGCATTGGGAACATCAACCCCAACTTCAATCACTGTAGTGGCAACCAGTAATTGCAATTCACCCTGTTTAAAAGCCAGCATAACAGCTTGTTTTTCTGGCCCTTTCATACGGCCATGAACCAAACCGACTTTGATTTCTGGCAGTGCAATTCTCAGCTCTTCACAGGTGACTTCAGCAGCCTGGGCCTCCAGCAGTTCAGACTCTTCAATCAATGTGCAGACCCAATAAGCTTGCCGCCCCTCTTCCAGACAGGCATTTTTGACCCGCTGAATAACATCACTGCGGCGGGTGTCAGGAATGGCTACTGTCGTGACAGGTGTTCTACCTGGAGGCAATTCATCAATCACCGAAGTATCAAGGTCAGCATAAGCTGTCATGGCCAAAGTTCGGGGAATGGGAGTCGCGGTCATAATTAACTGGTGCGGGTGGAAGCCCTGCTCTTCGCCCTTTTCCCATAATGCGAGCCGCTGATGAACACCGAAACGATGCTGTTCATCAATAATAACCAGTGCCAACCCAGAAAATTGCACTTGCTCCTGAAACATGGCGTGAGTACCGACAACCATGGATACCCGACCACTGGCGACGGCTTCTTGTTGCGCCTGACGCGCTTTGCCTTTTTGTTTCCCGGCCAGCCAGCCCACTTCCAAACCCAATGGCTCCAGCCATTGGCGGAAAGTTGTGGCATGTTGTTCAGCCAATAATTCAGTCGGGGCCATCAGCGCGACCTGTTTACCATGAGCAATAGCGCGCAGTGCCGCCAGTGCGGCAACCAGTGTTTTTCCAGAACCCACATCCCCTTGAATCAGCCGCATCATGGGGAAATTGTGGGTCATATCTTGCTCGATTTCTGCCACGACCCGCTGCTGGGCATGAGTTGGTGTGAAGGGCAGTGCGGCAAGAAAACGTTGTTTAAGTTGCTCTTCGGGCAACAGTGGCAGCGCCCGATAGCTTTGTGCTCCCGCCCTGACCGCCAACATACTGAGATTATGGGCCAGCAACTCTTCCATTATCAGCCGCCGCTGTGCCGGGTGCTTGCCCTGTTCTAAATCAGCTAGTTGAATATCTGCTGGTGGGCGATGCAGCGTATGAATAGCTTCTGGCAAGCTGATCAACGACCGGCTTAATTCAATCGGCAGCAACTCGGCAATAACACTGGAATCCAGCATCGCCAGAGCTTGATCAATAAGCTTGCGTAAGGTTGCTTGCCGAATGCCTTCCGTGGTGGGGTAAACGGGGGTCAATGACTCCTGCAATTCAACGCCGATATTTTCGCCATGCACTCGATATTCTGGGTGAATAATTTCCGGGCCAGTATTGCCCCGTTTAGCTTCGCCATAGGCAATCACATGCTTACCCGGAGACAAGCTGTTTTTCATCGCGGCATTGAAGTTGAAAAAGCGCAGGGTGAGTACACCGCTGCCGTCGCTAATTTGACAGGTCATCATACGGCGGCGGCCAAAACTAATATCTGAACGAAGAACCTCGCCTTCAACCGTGACCGAAAGGCCGGGTAATAGATCGCCAATTCGGTATAGCCGGGTGCGGTCCTCGTAGCGTAACGGAAGATGGAGTAGCAGATCTTGAATGGTTTCCAGACCCATTTTAGCCAGTTTCCCGGCCTGACTTGCGCCAACACCGGAAAGTGTACTGAGGGGTACGGCATCCAGTAGGCGGCCTTTCATTTAAGACTCGTGGATTGCATGGCAGACCACCATTGTGCATCAGCAATAACCTGTCCCTGCTCATCAATATGAGGCCGAGAAAGCCCTTTACGTTTAGCCACTTGCGCCAACACGGGGTAGCCGCCTTCAAATAATAGCCGCTGTTGCTCATCTTCAGACAAAACACTCTGTGCCCGCTGATACAGACCTGCATTTTGCCGCTGCCGCTGTGCTTCATATAAAATTAGCGCAGAGGCGACTGAAACATTCAAGGATTGCACCATCCCGATCATCGGAATAATGATGTCTTTATCCGCCATTGCCAGGGCTTCTTCAGATATGCCGGTTTTTTCCTGTCCCATTAAAATACAGGTTGGGCGGGTATAGTCGATTTCACGGAAATCAACTGCCTTATCAGACAGATGAGTCGCGAGAATTTGCATACCTTGCGATTTTAAATGAGTAATAGCATCGGTAATGTGAGTGTGTGTTTTTACCTGAACCCAACTATTGCTACCGGCGGCAGAAGAGAGCCGCGTATACATTTCAGGGCTAGGCCAGATCGCATGAATTTGATGAATACCAACGGCATCAGCAGTACGAATAATCGCGGAGACATTATGAGGTTTATGTACTTGCTCCAGACAGACCGTCAGATCCGGCTGCCTGGTAGCAAGCATTTCACAAATCCGCGCATAGCGTTGAGGATTCATAGGCGTTAATTACGGTTACGGCTTACTTTGACTACATCCGGCATGATACGAATTTTACGCATAATGTTAGCCAGATGGACTCGGTCACGCGTAGTCAGGCGAATAAAGGCGCTGTATACCCGACCATCTTTTTCTTCAGTATTTAGGCTCTGAATATTAGATTCGGCCGCATTAATCGCTGCGGTCAGATTTGCCAAAGCACCTTGCTGGTTGAACATATCGACTTTAATTTCAGCAATAAACTCTTGCTCAGTCTCTTGATCCCATTCAACGGCCATAAATTTCTCGGGCTCTTTTTGGTAGCCCCGAATATTACGGCAAGATTCGTGATGAATAACCAAACCTTTGCCCGGGCTGATATGGGCGATGATTGGGTCACCCGGAATCGGGCGGCAGCACTTGGCAAAGGTGATCAGGACTCCGTCTGCACCTTTAATTGACAGATTACGGGTACCAGAAGTTGCTAGCGTGGAGGGGTCACCTAATAGGTTTTTAGCCACCACCACACTCATTGCATTACCCAAACCAATCTCCGCCAGCAAATCATCCAGCGTCGCCAACTTCATGCGATCCAATTCATGCTTGATATTTTCTTCAGAAATATCAGACAGTTTACGACCATTCCCTAAGGCATGATTTAGTAATCGGCGGCCAAGACTTACCGATTCATCACGTTTAAGGTTTTTCAGTAATTGACGAATTTTGGCGCGAGCTTTCGAGCTGACAACAAAATTCAGCCAGGCGGCATTAGGTCGTGCGCCCGGAGCGGTAATTATTTCAACAGTCTGGCCACTGCTCAATGACTGAGAAAGCGGATAGGGCTGGCGATCAACACGTGCGCCTACGCAGGCATGGCCAATATCGGTATGCACGGCATAAGCAAAATCGACAGGCGTTGCACCGGCAGGTAACTCAACAATTCGCCCTTCCGGGGTGAAAACGTAAATCTCATCAGGGAATAAATCAGATTTTACACTTTCAATAAATTCAAATGAGCTGCCCGCGCTTTGCTGTAATTCCAGCAAACTTTGCATCCAGCGCTGGGCACGGATCTGGGCGGTGGTGCCGGATTCACCTTGCTCTTTATAAGCCCAGTGTGCAGCAACCCCCATTTCGGCCATCTGATCCATATCTTCAGTACGGATTTGCACCTCAACCGGAACGCCATGAGGGCCGATTAATGAGGTATGCAACGATTGATAACCGTTAGCCTTAGGAATGGCAATATAGTCTTTTACCCTGCCAGGGCGGGGTTTGTACAGGCTGTGAGCTTGCCCCAATACGCGGTAACACGTATCGACTTCTTTAACGATAACCCGAAAAGCATAGATATCCATGATGGAGTGAAAACGCTGCTCTTTCAGGTTCATCTTGCAATAAATGGAATAGAGATGCTTTTCTCGACCACTGACGCGGCAAGGTATACCCGCCTCTGTCAGACGCCCTTCAATCTCCGCCAAGATTTTCTGAATCATCTCTTTGCGGTTACCACGCGCGGCTTTCACCACTTCTTTAATGACGCGGTAGCGATTGGGGTAGAGCGCTTCAAAACCCAGCTCTTCTAGCTCAGTTTTTAAATGATGGATCCCCAGCCGGTGGGCTAGTGGACTATATATTTCAAGAGTTTCGCGGGCAATACGGCGACGTTTATCCGGGCGTAAAGAACCCAGTGTTCGCATGTTATGGGTGCGGTCAGCCAGTTTGATCAAAATGACGCGAATATCTTGCACCATCGCCATGATCATTTTGCGGAAGTTTTCCGCCTGAGCTTCTTTTTTATCGCGGAAGTTTAATTTATCGAGTTTAGAAACACCCTCGACCAGCTCAGCTACGCTTTTCCCGAACAACTGCTCCATATCTTGATAAGTGGCAGGTGTATCTTCAATGACGTCATGCAACAGCGCTGCCATTAAGGTTTCGTAGTCGAGCCGCATCTCCGCGAGAATACAGGCCACAGCAACCGGATGAGTGATATAGGGCTCACCACTGGAGCGTGTCTGACCCTCGTGAGCATCACGCGCGACAAGATATGCCTGTTTGAGGCGCTTAATCTGCTCCTCTGGCAGGTAACGTTGAATCAGCAGATTCAGGCTTTCAAACAGGTACAAGGCAGACTCACTGTCTAATTAACGACGACCTTCAGCAATCGCGGTTACCGCTTGGATCTCTGCGGCTTCCTGCTCTTGTTGTTCTTGGCGTTCACGCACATCGAGAATCTGATTAGTAATCAGGCCTTCTTCGATTTCGCGCAGTGCAATCACAGTAACTTTATCGTTTTCTTCTGGAACCAGTGCGTCTTTACCGCCGGACTGGATTTGACGTGCCCGACGAGCAGCGACCAACACCAGGTCAAAACGGTTACCAATTTTCTCTACAGCGTCTTGAACAGTTACGCGTGCCATAATTCTGCTACTCCACAGGTGACGAAATGACTGGGCATGATACTGAAACTCTGTTCAGTCTGCCAATAATTTGGTGATTAAAGCGTCATGCCGCTGTTTCTGGCGGCCTAAACGCAGTCGTTCAGCACGAATAATGGTTTTCAGATCAGACAATGCCAGATTGAAATCATCATTCACGATTAAATAATCATATTCTGCGTAATGGGTCATTTCTGCGACAGCTTGCGCCATTCGCTTTGCAATAACCTCTTCGCTATCTTGCCCACGGCCGCGTAAACGGCGATCCAATTCTTCTTTGGATGGGGGCAAAATAAAAATACTGCGCGCGGTGGGCATTTTTGCGCGAATTTGCTGCGCGCCTTGCCAATCGATATCTAAAAACACATCGACGCCGGTTGCGAGAACCTGTTCAATTGCCAGACGTGAGGTGCCGTAGTAATTTTCAAAGACTTTGGCATGCTCAAGAAAAGCATCGTCATCAATCATCTGGCAAAACTCTTCCTTAGAAACAAAGAAGTAATGCTCGCCGTGATTCTCCCCAGGACGTTTAGCACGCGTAGTATGTGAAATAGAAACCTGCGTGTCGTACAAAGGTTGTGTTTTTAACAAAGCCTGAATCAGGCTTGATTTCCCTGCCCCACTGGGTGCGGAAACTATGTATAGCGTGCCTTGAACCATGATGACGTTTCAGTTGATTAGGTTGATATATAGAAAGCAGAAGTGTGAATCTCCGCACAGTATACACGGCTGCTAAGCGTGATGCAGCGTTACAACGCATTTCACCTCAATGTTTCGCCCATAAACAGCACGTTTTTATGATTTTGCGGGGAGCATTGCGTAATTTCAGCTTGTTGCAGCAAGTGTAAAAGTATTATTGGGTCATGTGCGCATTTAAATTTTTTCACCTTCGACGGATGAACGTTTTCAGGTTTTACTGCCAGCCATCAAAGCGAGGTACTGATGAATGTGCAAAAAACTGAAAATATTAAGCTTGCTGATTGTCGGTTTTATCAATTGGAATGCCATAGCGGAGCCTATTTGCCCTGAATGGTCAGGAGAAAGAATATCAGGTGAAATTAATTTATTGGAAAAGCAGCTGCGTCAGTGGGATGTAACTTATTACCAGCAGGGTATTAGCCTGCTTCCTGATGATATTTACGACCAATTGCAGAATAAATTGCATGGATGGCGGTCATGCCATGGGTTGCCCGATAGAACGAATAACATACTGATACCGGGTAAAGGGAAAACACCTCATCCTGTTGCTCATACGGGATTAAAAAAGCTTAAAAATGAAACTGCGCTCATTAATTGGATATCCGGGCGGAAAAATCTGTGGATACAACCCAAAATAGACGGCATTGCGGTCACACTAGTGTATCAGACTGGGAAATTGACCCAAGTTCTAAGCCGTGGAAATGGTTTGAAAGGCCAGAACTGGACGGATAAATCACCACTTATTTCTGCTATTCCACAATATATTGCCACCGCCCCACCTTTGTTAATCCTGCAAGGGGAGTTATTCCTACAAATGGAGGGCCATCAACAAGCAAAATCAGGAGGCGTTAATGCCAGAGCATCTGTTGCAGGTGCCCTGATGCGCAAATCTATATCTCCACTGCTAACCAAATTAGGTATTTTCATTTGGGCGTGGCCTGATGGGCCAAAAGATATGGCTGAGAAAAACAGGCTATTACAAGAAATGGGATTTCCTTTGACGGCTCTCTACAGTAAACCCATTACTTCAGCTAACGATGTTGTCCACTGGCGGAAGCTTTGGTTTCAAACGCCTCTGCCTTTTGTGACCGATGGCGTGGTTATTCGTCAAGAGGAAGAACCCTCAGCGCGGTATTGGCGATCAGTGCCAGGAAACTGGTCTGTGGCGTGGAAATATCCACCACCGCAGCAACTCACTGAAATTAAAGATATCCATTTCACAGTTGGGCGTACCGGGAAAATCACCGCTATTTTACAGGTTACACCGGTAAAGATTGATGATAAATGGATCCGCAGAGTCAATATTGGGTCTATTTCCCGTTGGAAACAATGGAATATTATACCCGGTGATCAAGTCATTATTACACTGGCGGGGCAAGGTATTCCACGGCTGGATGAGGTTATCTGGCGAGTGAGCCAGCGGCATGAGTTTACCCCGCCTGATGCGGATAAGTTTCATCAGCTAAGTTGTTTCCGCCGCTTACCTCTTGAGTGCGAACCTCAGTTTCTATCTCGCTTAGTATGGCTTAGTGGTGCTAATGGACTTGATATGCAGGGGGTAGGGGGTGGGTTGTGGCGAGATCTTATCCATTATGGGCTTATCAATGATTTAGTCGGCTGGTTATCACTGTCTGTTGAACAAATTGCGGCGGTTCCCGGTATTGGACAGGGGCGGGCAGAAAAGATTTATCAGCAATTTCAACGTGCCAGGCGGCAGCCTTTCTCTCAATGGCTACAGGCTTTGGGATTCCCGTTGGCTATACCTGTTGATTCTCCTTGGCGTTCTTTGCAGCAAAAGAGTATTGCCGAGTGGCGCTTAATATCAGGTATTGGATCGATACGGGCAACTCAGATTAATCATTTCTTACACCATCCAGAAGTACAAATCATGACTGATTTCTTGTCACAACAGGGGATTGCAGGGTTTCAGCCTAAAGAGTAGTGCCTTTATTTAACTTAATGTTCAGAATGCTCATATTTAAATACTGGTAGACCCAGTCGAAATCTCAATGCCAGCAATCGAGCACTTAGTCCAGTGACAAGTGTAATGATAACAACCCAGTTATGGGATAGTGGTGTGTATTGCAGCGCAATATAGATCCACGCGGCAGCAAATGAGATGCCAGCATAAATTTCTTTCTGAAATACCAATGGGATACAGTTACAGAACATATCGCGTAGGACACCACCAAAGACACCGGTAATTACCGCGGCAATAGCTGCAATGATAGTGCTATGACCCATATCGAGGGCTATTTGTGCGCCAATAATGGAAAATACAATGAGCCCAATAGCATCAAGTACTAAAAATAAATGGCGCAAATGCTTCATTAATGGAGCCATCCACGTTGTGACAATTGCAGCAACGGCGACAATCACAATATATTCAGGATGCTTAACCCAACCAAGTGGATAGTGGCCAAGCAGCATATCTCTGACAGAACCGCCACCGATGGCAGTTGCAGATGCAATGATAATAACGCCAAACATATCCATCTGACGGCGTCCCGCAGCCAGTGCTCCGGTCATGGCTTCAGCGGTGATACCAATAATATAAAGAACACTGAGTAGCATATTGAATTCAATTTCTTAAGGGCTGCGAGGGCCGCAGAGTAGTCATTAAACTAAGTTGTCGCGACTGAGATTTTCTAAGTCTTGGGTTTCAGATTAATTAATCTAATCATGATATTAATTAATACATTGATATTTATTCATAAAAAATGAAAGATACATTTATTAATCATTAATAATTCTATGGAAAAAATCGATAATCAAGATGATATAAGAGTACTAAATCTAGATTTGAGCACTATTCTGCCCGATTGCAGAGTGACTTATCGAATGGTAGTTTTTATCTCTATTTTATCTTTTCTTCAGTGGGATTATGGGTATGTGTCTTAAGTCGCTCCAATATCGGGTCGGGCTCTTAGCTGGTATGACTGCTATCGGAATATTACTAAGCGGTTGTATTGATAGAACAAGCCAGGCAAATACAGCAACGGTAAAGGTTTCAGTTCCCGGCTGTATTAAAGGTGAGTTGATGACACAAACAACTCTCTATTTTGGCTTGAATCGTCCTCATGGGGCTGCTATTTCACCCACTGAATGGCAGTCTTTTGTTGATAATGATGTGACCAGCCGCTTTAAAGATGGCCTGACAGTTATTGATGCTAAAGGGCAATGGCTAGGAAATGATGGCAATGTAGCTAAAGAAAACAGTAAGGCATTGATGCTTATTCATAAAGATGACAAAGAAGCTGCCATTGAATCTTTGCGTTCCCGTTATAAACAGCAGTTTGCACAAGAGTCTGTTATGCGAGTAGATGCTCCTGTATGTGTTGATTTTTAAAGGCTAATATCGCACCTTAGTTTTGGCCTTTTATCTCTCTTACAAGAGGTAAAAGGCCAGTAATATCATTGACTTTATGTGGCTTATATTTTCTTACAAGACAAGTCCGGCAATAGCGGCTGAAAGTAAACTGACTAAAGTTGAACCATATACCAATTTTAATCCGAATCGTGAAACCACATTGCCCTGTTGCTCATTCAGCCCTTTAATAGCACCCGCTACAATCCCAATTGAAGCAAAATTAGCAAATGAGACTAAAAAGACAGAGAGAATACCCAAACCTCGCGGAGACATTTCAGCAGCAACTTTTTTCAACTCAATCATGGCCACGAATTCATTTGCTACTAGTTTGGTTGCCATAATACTTCCTGCATGCAAAGCATCTTGAGCAGGTATGCCAATCAGTAGAGCCAATGGATAAAATAGATATCCCAGTACACCTTGAAAGCTGATGTGGAATAAAGTATTAAATAAAGCATTAATAGCTGAGATTATTGCAATAAACCCTATTAACATCGCGGCTATAATCATCGCAATTTTAAATCCAGCCAGAATATACTCTCCGAGCATTTCAAAAAAACTTTGGTCTTCATGAAGTTTATTAAGCTTCAACTCCGGCTCTTCTGTGACGGGGTAAGGGTTAATAATCGAAAGTACAATAAAAGTACTAAACATATTCAGTATTAGTGCTGTTACAACAAACTTTGGATCAAGCATGGTCATATAAGCACTGACAATTGACATAGAGACTGTCGACATTGCGGTGGCTGCCATGGTGTACATTCTGCGCGGTGATATATCAGCTATAATGCCTTTGTAAGCAATGAAATTCTCTGATTGCCCTAGAATCAATGTACTCACAGCATTAAAAGACTCTAGTTTACCCATGCCATTTACTTTGGATAGTAGGGTACCGACAATCTGTATGATGAGCGGTAATATACGGAAATGCTGTAAAATACCAATCAATGCGGACACGAAAATGATTGGGCAAAGAACGTTCAGAAATATAAATGCCAAACCTTGTTCATTCATCTCACCAAAAACAAAACTTGTGCCTATTGAGGCAAATTTCATCAAAGATTCGAATAATCCAGCAAAATATTTAATTGCACCTAATCCACTGTCCGAGTGTAAAAAGAAATAAGCTAGCGCAATCTCTATAAGCAGTAACTGAAAAATATAACGAAGTTTGATATTTTTACGGTCATGACTAGCCAGTAAAGCCAAGACCGTAATAGCAATCAATGCCAAAAGAAAGTGCAGAATCTGCAGCATAAGAAATCCGTCAGGGATAAAAATTCAGTCAGTATTTTATCCATATCAGAAGATTTTTTTCATCTGAAATTCGATCCCCTTGAGAGTATATATTCTACAAAGCCTTTAATTACGCTTTAAACATGCCAGCCATTTAAATTTTTCCTGCTTTACTCATCATTTATCTATTGGGTGACTCACTATTTATCTGCCAGCTTAAGTTGCCGTTATCAAGGCAAATGTAGCACTTCCTCAAGAAGGATTAGGCGATCGACCTGTGTTTAACTCACTCATTGGATGGAATATGAATATGATTAATCTGCCTAGCTGCCGCTCTTTTACTGAAGCCGGCCATTTATCTCAAATATCGGCTTATTACGAAGAAGGACGTAATACTTTATGGATGCTACTGCGCGCTCATCCTCGTCCCTGCTTTAACCTAGAGCTAATCGAAAAT
This sequence comes from Yersinia canariae, assembly GCF_009831415.1. NCBI lineage: Bacteria > Pseudomonadati > Pseudomonadota > Gammaproteobacteria > Enterobacterales > Yersiniaceae > Yersinia > Yersinia canariae. The sequence continues at coordinate 60,702 of NZ_CP043727.1, forward strand.
ATTATGACCTTAGCCCAAGCCGCTAAAGAGTCAAAATTACCTATAGATTTTTGGGTCACAGGTTCAGTAGTCCCCAATATGTTTAATGTAGGAGGAGATTTAAACTTTTTCGCCCAAACAATCAGAAATCATAAACGGGAAGCACTGATGGCTTATGCTCGAGCTTGCGTTGATTGTGTTCATGCGGCTTCTCGTGGGTTTGATACTGGCGCTATCTCTATTGCAATGATTGAAGGCAGTGCATTAGGGGGGGGATTTGAGGCGGCATTAGCTCATCATTTTGTGTTGGCACAAACGACAGCCAGAATGGGTTTTCCGGAGATTGCATTTAATTTATTTCCTGGCATGGGGGGATATTCACTGGTTGCCAGAAAAGCGGGGATGCGGGTGGCAGAACAATTGATTTGGACTGGCGAATCTCATGCTGCGGAATGGTATGAGAGTCGAGGTCTAGTCGATAAGTTATTTCAGCCTGGGGATGCTTATCTCGCGACGCGGACATTTATAGACACTATCAGGCCTAAGCTTAATGGTATGAGGGCAATGATTCGAGTTCGCCAGCGTGTTTTACAATTAACACGTTCAGAGTTAATGGATATTACAGAAGACTGGGTTGATTCTGCATTTTCTATTGAACTGAAAGATATCGCTTATATTGAACGGCTGGTTATGTTGCAAGACAGACATACTTCGGCCATACCAAAGGCAATATAGTTTTGCACCTAATCCAGTAAAAGGTGAGGGTGTTGCGTCACCAACCAATGCTCCAGTTCATCTGCGGGCATTGGTTTGGCGTAAAGAAAACCCTGTTTCTCATCAATGCCAATAGAATCCAGAAACTCTTCTTCCTCTTTAGTCTCTACTCCTTCAGCAATCACCTGCATGTTAAGTGCCTCGGCAACAACAATAATGGCTCGCACCAAGGATTGTGAAATAGGATTAGTATCAATATGGCGGACAAAACTTTGATCCAGTTTAATGGCATCAATGGGGATACGCGCTAACTGGGAAAGTGAAGAGTAACCCGTACCAAAATCATCTAAATGAACTTGAGCACCTAAGTGCCGTAGCTGTTTTATTATATTAATGGCGGCATCTTCATTATCAATTAAGCAACTCTCAGTTAATTCGACGTCCACTAAACTGGACTCCAGTTCACTGGCTTCAAGAGATTCAATAAAACTGGTAACGATAGCTTCATCAATCAATTGCCGGGCAGAAACGTTTACTGCAATTCGTAGATTAATCCCAAGCTTTTTCCAATCCACGGCTTGTTGCATCGATGTTTGCAGTACCCATTTACCCAATGGCCTGATAAGCCCTGATTCTTCTGCATATGAGATAAACTCCAGAGGCGCAATTAAACCTCGTTCAGGTGATAGCCATCTGACGAGGGCTTCGACACTGTGCACCTTTCCGGTTTTAGTGGATATTTTGGGTTGGTAAAAGACTTGTAATTGATGCTGTTCTAAACCTTTACGTAAATTGGTATCGAGCCAAACATATTCTGATACTTTTTTATTCATTTGCTGCGAGAAGATGGAATAGGTTTGTTTTCCATGTTCTTTCGCCGTGTACATGGCTGTATCTGCACTGCGTATAATATTTTCCAGTGTGTCACCATGTTCTGGACATAGCGCAATACCAATTGAACAGCCGGTATATACCTCGATTAACCCAACTCGGAATGGCAATTTCATTCGGTTGAGGATTCGTTGCGTCGTCGTTTCAAGTAAATCCATGGTGGCGTTTTCAACGAGAATAATAAACTCATCACCACCTAGCCGGGCAAGCATTTCGTCATCACTCAAACAACTTAAAATAGCAAGTGAGACATCTTTTAGTAATCGGTCACCAAACATATGACCATAATGGTCATTCACTTTTTTGAAGTTATCGAGATCGAGATAAATAATCCCCACAGAGGTCTCACCGCGGGTTTGGATTGCACTGTTAATGCGCTCATGAATTGCATGGCGGTTAGGTAAACCAGTAATCATATCAGTATTGGCTAAAATCCTAAGACGCTCTTGGGCACGCCGCTCTTTGGTAATATCCGTACCAGAACAGATAAGATAGCGTTCGTTTTTCCCACTGCCACTATGAACAAATTTATTACGAAACAAAAAGAGACGTTTTCCCTTGACGGTATTTACCCAACGCTCTACTTCATAAGATGCGCCACGCTGAAAAAATCCCTCAATATTTTTCCGTGAAGATGCCCCTTCCTTGGCTGTCATAAACAAGTCGTAGACATTTTTACCAATAACATCCTGCTCTTTCTTGCCAGTATATTCTTCGCTAAGGTGGTTAAAACGTTGCACATAGCCATCTTTATCGAGAATAACAATAACTGAGTTGGCTTCAGAGACGACTTGTTCTGCAAAGGAAAGACCCATCACCAAATCACGAGCGACAGATTCTGTATCAGAATAGGCTGAGGCTGTGCCTCCCCACTCCTTGTCATTAATTTTACGGCCGACAAGATGTAAATGAAGAGGATGACCATAAATCTCAATTTCAATATCTAAACTGGCGGTAATACCAGTTAAGCTCCGGATTTTCATTGTTTGAACAGAATTGAGAGGTATTGCAATATTTGTTGTCTCTTTAATTGCAGATAACTCTAAAGCTTGGCTATCAAAAGCAAGCCGCCAAAAGGGGCTATTAGTACCAAAATAGGTATTAAGGATCGATGTGTCTTGGTTTTCGAACATATGCGACCCCCTAAAAGTGTATATGTGTCTTTTACTTACCTTAACCAGAAATTTAGCGACCCTATCTCTGGCTTTTCCAGTCATCTTGGCTTCTGGAGCATGACTCTTCAGCGAGCACTCAACAAATAAAGTATATGTGTAATTTATTCATACTAGATCGTAGATAGTAGCGATAATCATATTAAATGCTTTTTCTGCTTTCAGGTTGTGATGAAAGTTAAGCATGAAAAAAATAAAAGGCACTGTTTTTATATCGTTATGCTCATTTAGGTAAAATCCTAAAGTGATAAAGGAAAGATGAGAAACAGTTTACTGGGGCATGGAATGGGGAATAAGTGTGGTTTTTAACTAGTTACTGATGAAAGTATGCCAGTGATAAGCAATCTGGGCATTCTATTTGGGGGCGATCACGATTATCCCAAAGCCAATCCCGAGACTCATGCTGCCGCCATCGGTGATAGCGGCAATCTATTGGTGGTCATCTGCCGGCTATTTAAAGTTTAGTACCATGCCCACGCCGACCTCTTCTACATTAACCAAACTGGCTAGCGCTATTTTGGCTTTTAGATCGGTACAATGGCAGGGATATATAGCTTGTGCATTGAGCTGCTTGAAATAATCTGATGTCTTGGTGAGGATGGAAGCTTCTGCATTTAATAGATGAAACCCACCAATAACAGCTAGGACGCGTTTATCGCCAGTGACTTTAATCGCATAATCAATAATATTGCAGACCCCAGAGTGGGAACAACCAGTAATGATGACGATACCTTCAGCGCTGGTATAAACAATTGCGCTGTCATCTATGACAAAATCGTCAACTTCATGACCGCAACAATTAATAGTTTTTCCTATAGGATGCAGTCCTTCAAAATCGTTACTACGTTCTATCTCGCCTAAAAAAAGCAAATTATCAGTAATGTAATAAACACCTGACTGATTAATCCGTTTGAAAAAGGTGGGATAGCTATCTGCCGGTAAATTAGCACCTATTGATTTATCTTCATGGTATTTAGGGATAAAAGCGTTGGGGTGAGCTACAAGATTTATTTTGTTCACACTATGGTGATTTATCCGGTCTAGATGTTGAGCGAGATGAGATAATCCCCAGCTATGGTCGTTATGACCGTGGGAGATAATTACACCATCGATATCGCTAATATCAATGCCCAAGATTGCCGCGTTACGTAGAAAAACATCAGAATATCCGGTATCAAAAAGAAACGTTTTTCCATCAATTTTAAGGTGATAACAAACACCAGGTTCGGCTGTCAGGTATTTATCTATTAGGGTATTGTTATCAACCAGTACAGTTAACTGCATGTCCATTTCCTTATTTATTCACATTATTCCGATCTCACCTCTGAAATTGTTGGAAGTAATCGGCAACGGGTTCTATGTGTTCAACATACTTTAGGTGGCGAGAGAAAAACAACGAATGTCCCACGTTGTCTGACATCGAGTGCGGTTTTGTAAAAACCGGCCGCTCAGAATTGGATGATGGGGGAGACCTTTCTCTGATTTATTTGGCACATGCAGAGTAATAAAAACCCGGATTTCTCCGGGTTCAGGCAAAACTTATGAATAAATATAATTACTCGATATTCTGGATTTGTTCGCGCATTTGTTCGATAAGCACTTTCAACTCAATGGCCGAATTAGTGACTTCGGCATTGATTGATTTTGATGCCAGCGTATTCGACTCGCGGTTAAATTCCTGCATCATAAAATCAAGGCGGCGACCAACAGCCTCTTTCTTTTTCAGAATATTGTGCGTTTCTTTGACGTGCGCTTCCAAACGATCCAGCTCTTCCGCCACATCAACACGCTGTGCCATCAGCACCAATTCCTGCTCCAGACGCGTATTTTCCAACTGAACCTGTGCTTCTTCCAGCTTGCTCAGCAACCGCTCACGTTGCCACTGCAAGATGTTTGGCATATGCGCTCGGACTTTAACCACTTCCGCGCTAACACCATCAAGCCGCTGTTCAATAAGGGTTTTCAGCGCCGCACCTTCGGTTTCGCGCGAAATGATAAAGTCATCTAGCACAATATCCAGTGCCTGCATCAGCTCGGTGCTGATAGTGTCCAAATCCTGTTCTTCAGCAGCCATGACTCCAGGCCAGCGCAGAATATCGACCGGATTGATTTCACCTTCATCACTCTGCATCTTGACCCAGTTACCGGCTTCAACTAATTGTTTTGCCAGTTTTTCATTAAGGATCAAAGAACTTTGTGCGCTAGCATCCAGTTCGAAACGCAAGTTGCACTCAATTTTGCCACGCGTTAAGCGGCCGCGGATGCGTTCACGGATAACTGGCTCCAGACTGCGGAACTGTTCTGGTAAGCGAATATAAGTTTCTAAGTAGCGTTGGTTAACGGAACGCAGCTCCCAGGCTGCGCTGCCCCATTCACCCTTAATGTCACGCCGGGCGTAGGCGGTCATGCTGCGGATCATTGTTGCGTACCCGTTTTAAAGAAAAGATGTAGGGATTATAGCCTCCGAGGCGCAGGCAGGATAGGCATTACATCACTAAGGCCGTATAATGCGCGACCAATATCGATTTAAAGCCGGAGAAAGCCCATGCGTCCAGCAGACCGAGCAGCACAACAAGTCCGCCCATTGACCCTGACCCGTAATTACACGAAACACGCTGAAGGTTCCGTGTTGGTTGAGTTTGGCGATACCAAAGTATTGTGCACCGCCACGGTTGAAGAGGGTGTTCCGCGTTTTCTGAAAGGCCAAGGCCAGGGCTGGATAACCGCTGAATATGGCATGTTGCCGCGTTCGACTCACAGCCGTAATGCGCGCGAAGCCGCAAAAGGTAAACAAGGTGGTCGTACTTTAGAAATTCAACGCCTGATTGCTCGTTCTTTACGTGCGGCAGTGGATTTGAAGAAGCTGGGTGAATTCACTATCACTTTAGACTGCGATGTATTGCAGGCCGATGGCGGCACCCGTACAGCTTCAATCAGTGGCGCTTGTGTGGCATTGGCTGATGCGCTGAATAAGTTGGTGGTTAGCGGCAAATTAAAGGCGAACCCGATGAAAGGGCTGGTCGCGGCAGTTTCTGTTGGTATCGTTAAAGGCGAAGCCCTTTGCGACCTGGAATACGTAGAGGATTCTGCGGCAGAAACGGATATGAATGTGGTTATGATGGAAGATGGCCGGATGATTGAGGTGCAAGGCACCGCAGAAGGTGAACCGTTTAGCCATGAAGAGTTACTGGCGTTGTTGGATCTCGCCCGGGGAGGAATAGAGGCTATCTTCCAGGCGCAGAAAGCGGCGTTGGAGCAATAATTGATTTAGGCGACTTGCTAGTCGCCTTTTTTTTGCCTGAAAATCAAGGAGTCACGCCTGTATAGTGGTAGTGAGTCAGGTTTGTGGTGTATCAAATTAATAAACCCAGTGATTAACGAAAGCGGTCACAATCTGGAGAGGAGAAGTACCAATGAAAGCCTATCAGCGTGAGTTTATCGAGTTTGCGCTTAACAAGCAGGTGTTGAAGTTTGGCGAATTTACCCTAAAGTCTGGGCGGATTAGCCCCTATTTCTTTAATGCAGGATTGTTTAATACTGGGCTTGATCTGGCAAAACTCGGGCGCTTTTATGCTGCGGCATTGATGGATTGTGGCGTGGAATTCGATCTTTTATTCGGGCCGGCATATAAAGGCATCCCTATTGCGACCACCACCGCTGTCGCATTGGCAGAGCACCACGAGCGCGATGTGCCTTACTGTTTTAACCGTAAAGAAGCAAAAGACCACGGCGAGGGCGGTAGCTTGGTCGGGAGCGCATTACAAGGCCGAGTCATGCTGGTGGATGATGTTATAACTGCTGGTACTGCGATTCGTGAATCAATGGAAATTATCAATGCACAGGGCGCTACTTTGGCTGGCGTGATGATTTCATTAGACCGCCAAGAGCGTGGCCGTGGTGAGATTTCAGCGATTCAGGAAGTTGAACGTGATTATCACTGCAAAGTGATTGCTATTGTGACGCTCAATGATGTCATCAGTTATTTGGAAGAGAAACCGGAAATGGCCGATCATTTGGCAGCAGTACGCCACTATCGCGAACAGTACGGCGTTTAAGATTTTCTAAATCTAGAATACAAAAAAGGGCCATAAGGCCCTTTTTATATCATTCAAAACTCAACTTAAATTGAGTTTACTGGAGTTGAGCCACAATCAGAGGCCAGCGAGCATCAAACTCTTGCGTCGGACGATAGCGGAATTCTGAACGAACAAAGCGCGAGAGCATCCCTTCACAAAATGCCAGTAACTGCGTTGCCAGTAGGGCTTCATCATGGATAAAACCTTGTCCATCACGCAGTTTTTTCTCGCGTAGAACTTGACGCAATTGCACTTCGATTCGTTCAAACAACTGGTTAATTCGCCCTTGCAAGCGGTCTTGCTCGAACATCAGTGCATGCCCAGTCATAATGCGAGTTAGCCCAGGATTGCGCTCTGCAAATCCTAATACCAGCAGCAGGATAAGCCGGAGGCGATTAAACGTCTCTTTTTCATCTTGCAGAATCAAATTAATGCGGGACATCAGACTGTCTTCAATAAACTCGATCAGGCTATCAAACATCCGCGTTTTACTGGGGAAATGACGATAAAGCGCTGCTTCCGAAACCCCCACATTTGCGGCGAGTTTGGCGGTAGTAATGCGTTGGCTGCCATCGCTGGATTCCAGCATCTGTGCTAAAGCCTGCAAAATTTCCTCGCGCCTATTCCTTTTCGTATTTTCTTTTTCTGCCATGTCCGAGTAGACCCTTGCTAAAAATGACTTAATAACAAACCCCAAATACCGGCCGCACTGAGGCTAGGCCCCGGCGGCTTATGTGATAGCTTTTTTACGGTATAGAGGTCTAGGGTAGGTTATTGGCGCCCAGAATGACCAAAACCACCGGTACCACGTTCACTAAGATCAAAGTCTTCAACCAGATTGAATTCTGCTTGTACCACAGGAACAAATACCATTTGTGCAATACGTTCGCCTGGCTCGATAGTAAAAGGTTGTTGACCACGGTTCCAAACAGAGACCATCAACTGACCTTGATAATCAGAGTCAATCAGCCCAACCAAGTTACCCAATACCACGCCATGTTTATGCCCAAGCCCTGATCGCGGCAAAATAACAGCAGCCAGTGCGCTATCGCCGATATGTATTGCCAAGCCCGTAGGTAACAAGGTTGTTTGCCCTGGCTGTAAATCCACGGCTTCACTTAGACAGGCTCGTAAATCCAAGCCGGCCGAACCTTCTGTAGCATAAGTTGGTAAAGGAAATTCATTGCCAACACGTGGGTCCAGAATTTTAATGTCGATTTTTTTCATCATAACGGCTGACAATCTCGTCTATTAAACGCTGACTGAGGATGTGCTTATCGCTGAGCGGTAAACGTTTCTCGCCAGTCGGCCAAAAAAGGTGCAAGGCATTAGTATCACTGTTAAAACCATGCTCTGCGAGCGATACATCATTAGCGCAAATAAGATCCAGATTCTTTCGCGCCAGTTTTTGTCGCGCGTATTCTTCCACATTCTGGGTTTCGGCAGCAAATCCAACAACAAATGGACGTTTTTTCGCCATCGAAGCAACCCCAGCAACAATATCCGGATTTTTCACCAACTTAAGCGTAATTTCATCGCCCTGTTTTTTTATTTTCTCGTCAGAAACTTGCTCGGCGCGGTAATCCGCTACTGCAGCACAAGAAATAAAAATATTCTGCTGGGCAGCTAAGTTTTGAACTGCTTGCTGCATCTCCAGCGCACTGACAACATCAATACGATTCACTCCCGCAGGCGTTGGGAGCGTTACTGGCCCGGCAACCAGAGTCACTTTTGCCCCTCTGGCTGCGGCTGCTTGGGCAATAGCGAAGCCCATCTTGCCCGAACTTTGATTACTGATAAAGCGCACTGGATCAAGTGCCTCACGCGTTGGCCCCGCAGTAATCATGACACTCAAATGTTGCAGGTCTTGTTTCGCAGAGAAATGATCCTGAGCCAATGTGACAATTTCCAGCGGGTCCAGCATTCTGCCAGGGCCAACATCACCACAGGCCTGACTACCACTGTCTGGCCCCCACAATAGCACTCCACGATTGGCGAGCGTCTGTAGGTTTACTTGAGTGGCCGCAGCACGGTACATCTGCTGATTCATGGCGGGCACGGCTGCAATAGGTGCTGCGGTTGCCAGACAAACCGTGGTCAGCAAGTCATTTGCCATACCCGCCGCTACTCTGGCCAGTAAATCTGCTGTTGCTGGGGCCATAATGACTAAATCAGCCCATTTACCCAGTTCAATATGACCCATAGCCGCTTCGGCAGCAGGATCGAGTAAATCATCAGAGACGGGATAGCCCGAAACTGCCTGTAACGTGAGCGGTGTAATGAATGCTTTGGCGGCGTTGGTCATCACCACGCGTACCTCTGCGCCTCTGTCGCGCAAGCGGCGTACCAGCTCAGGAGATTTATACGCGGCGATACCCCCGCTAATTCCGAGCACAATATGTTTGCCGGAAAGTCCCGTCATCATGATTGTCCAAATGAAAGCCGTAAGAGGCGATATTTTAGCATAACCGCTGGCTAGATTAGCTATCAGGGCATTTCATGATGCTATCAATCATCAAATTTGCGAGGCGTTGCGCATGCTGCTAACCGTGGTATGGCAGCTCACAAAACCTTCTGCCATGCTGCTCGGGCTGTTCAGGGATAAACAGGAGCCAGGGAATGGATGAATGGTATGGGGCTATGGCGCCAAGAGAAAAATTGCTTAAATACGGTGCTGCTGTACTGACTGATGCTGAGTTGCTCGCTATTTTTCTACGTACGGGTATTCCGGGCATGCATGTAATGAAAATGGCTGAATACCTGATAGATGAGTTCGGCTCGCTTCATGGGCTTATCTCTGCCGATTATCAGGCGTTATGTGCAAAAAAAGGGATTGGTGTTTCGAAATATAGCCAGATTCAGGCCATCTCAGAACTGGCGTGCCGTTGTTTTTCATCTCATCTGATGCGGGAAAGTGTCCTGCTTAATGCCGATATCACCCAAAGATTTCTACAAAACATTCTTTCTCATCGTGAACGAGAGGTTTTTTTAGTGATGTTTTTAGATAACCAGCATCGTGTTATTCGCCATGAGGAGATGTTTACTGGTACCATCAGCAGCGTTGAGGTCCATCCGAGGGAAATTGTGCGTGAAGCGCTGAAGGTTAATGCCGCCGCGCTGATTCTGGCGCATAATCACCCGTCGGGTAAGGCTGAACCGAGCCAAGCCGACCGTTTGATGACTACGCAGGTGATAAAAGCCTGTTCATTATTGGATATTCGGGTGCTCGATCATTTGGTGGTTGGACGGGGTGAATGTGTCTCATTTGCCGAGCGCGGATGGCTTTAGTGAAATAATAATTGATCCTTTCGGGATCTTTAGCTGTTCGGGACTTGAGCACTTACGCTTCAGAGCGTATACTACGCCACCTTTGAGAATCTTGGGTTTGGCGTGAAGAGCCTATCTCAGCAGGTTTATAGCCTGGTGACAGGGGTTTCTGACCTGATGACAGTGAGTCTTCTCAGTGAATTTGCTGAGATGGGCTCTAAAGCCTGACGAGGCGGCCAAATCCTATACGAAGCTCGAGCTGATTTGATTTTTGGAGAATAGACATGTCCCGAGTCTGCCAAGTTACTGGCAAGCGCCCGGTGAGCGGTAACAACCGTTCCCACGCAATGAACGCGACCAAACGCCGTTTTCTGCCGAACCTTCACTCTCACCGTTTTTGGGTTGAGGGCGAGAAGCGCTTTGTAACTCTGCGTGTATCTGCTAAAGGTATGCGTGTTATTGATAAGAAGGGTATCGAAACGGTCTTGGCCGAAATTCGTGCCCGCGGTGAGAAGTATTAAGGAACTGAATCATGGCTAAAGGTGTTCGCGAGAAGATCAAGCTGGTTTCTTCTGCTGGTACTGGTCACTTCTATACCACTACGAAGAACAAGCGTACTAAGCCGGAAAAATTGGAACTGAAGAAATTCGATCCAGTTGTCCGTCAACACGTGATCTACAAAGAAGCTAAAATTAAATAATTTTAATTTTGGTGGATTAAGAAAACCCGGCCTCGGCCGGGTTTTTTATTATATAAAGCCCAGTGAGATACGTTTAGGGAGGTTGCATGCCTGAATTACCAGAAGTTGAAACCAGCCGACGCGGGATCGAGCCTTATCTTGTCGGCCAGAAAATCCTGTATGCCGTGGTTAGGAATGCCCGCTTGCGCTGGCCAGTGTCCGATGAAATCCTCGCGCTCAGTGACCAGCCGGTGTTAAGTGTTCAACGCCGGGCTAAATACTTATTGATAGAACTGAAAACCGGTTGGATTATCGTACATCTTGGGATGTCAGGTAGTCTGCGTATTTTGTCAGAAGAAACTGAAGCGGAAAAACATGATCACGTCGATTTGGTGATCAGTAATGGCAAAATACTGCGTTATACCGACCCACGCCGCTTTGGTGCTTGGTTATGGGCGAAAGACCTTGAAACCAGTAGTGTACTTGCGCATTTAGGGCCAGAGCCGCTGAGTGATGAGTTTACTCCGGAATATCTGTTTGAGAAGTCACGTAACAAACGTACCGTAATTAAACAGTGGCTGATGGATAACAAAGTGGTGGTTGGGGTTGGCAACATTTATGCCAGTGAATCGCTATTCACGGCGGGTATTCTACCTGAACGCGCTGCCGGTTCATTAACCGAAACCGAGATAACACAGCTGGTGGCAACAATCAAAGCCGTGCTATTACACTCTATTGAGCAGGGTGGCACCACATTGCGCGATTTTTTACAGTCGGATGGTAAGCCGGGTTATTTTGCACAAGAATTGCAGGTATACGGGCGGGCAGGCGAGTTATGCCGCCGTTGTGGGAATGTGATTGAAATTGCAAAACATGGGCAGCGCAGCACGTTTTTTTGCCGCCACTGCCAGCATTAATCTATTTAGCCAGCTTATTCATCAACGCCGCAGTGACAGGGGCAGGAAGGAATGGCGTGATATCACCACCATGGCGTGCCACTTCCTTCACCAATGAAGAAGAGATAAACGACCATTTTTCTGATGGCATCAGAAAGACACTTTCCAGCTTTGGCATTAGATGGCGATTCATATTCGCTAATTGCCATTCATATTCAAAATCTGAAACTGAACGTAAACCCCGCACTAAAATATTCGCATTGTTCTTTTTGGCAAATTCCGCCATAAGTTCACTGAATCCTAATACTTCAACATTCTTCAGTGGCGCAGTCACTTGCTTTGCTAATGCTACCCGTTCGGCCAGGGTAAACATCGGTTTCTTGCTGGAACTATCGGCAATAGCCAAAATAACATGGCTAAACATTTCTGAGGCACGGGTGACTAAGTCCAAATGCCCATTGGTAATAGGATCAAATGTCCCCGGATAGATGGCTTTAGTAGTCATGATTTCTCACTCTTCTGATATTGATGGCTCAATGCCCACAGAGCGGCATATTTATTAAAGGTATATTGTGCGTTTACGACCGCCAACAATAGCCCTTGTTTACCATCGAGGAAACCGGCACGTAATAACCATGTCTTACAGAATGCCCCGAGAGTATGGCTGAGAATCGAGAAATAACTGCAACGTTTACCTTGCTGATGGCGCTGATTTGCCCAAGCTTGGGCATAATTAAGCTGTTTTCGTTGAAAGGCAAAAAAGTCACGACAGGTTAGATGCAGTAAGTCGCCGGACAGCGGGATAACTTTAGCAGAGCCACTATCAAGTGATTCATGAACCAAATCATCGTTGTAACGATATTGATCGCGTGGATATAGACGGGAAACTCTATCGGGATACCAGCCGCTATGACGCATGAAACGGCCTAAAAACAGGTTCCGCCGCGCACAGCTATAAACTGCGCCTTCTTCAGGAGCCAATAACACGGCTTCAATCGCACTTTTAAGTTCTGGTGTTACACGTTCATCAGCATCCAGCATCAAAATATAATCACCAGTGGCATATTGCTGGGCTAATTGCCGCTGTTTGCCGTAGCCGGGCCATTCTGTGTTGCTGTACACTTTTGCGCCATGCTGCTCGGCCAGAGCAACGGTTTCATCTTCACTACCTGAATCCAATACTACGATTTCATCAGCCCAGTTAACTGACGCCAGGCAATCTGTCAGTAGGGAGGCTTCATTCTTGACTATCATCACCACTGACAGGCGTTTTGGGGCACTCATTTAGTGGCTCCGTTGCGGTAGATAAGGCTCCAGCAAGTGCAATAATCGTTGCAGTGCGCCCTGATTTTCATGCAATACATCAACCGCATGGCGGCCATAATAGAGGCGGCAATCTTCATCTGTCAGCAACTGGGTGATTTCTTTCACCAGCGACGAGGTATCGGTCACTGTAATCAACCCTTCAGCTTGTTCCAGCTTGGCACAAATATCTTTGAAGTTAAATGTATGTGGCCCCATCAGCACAGGGATAGCATGAGCCGCCGCCTCCAGTGGATTATGACCACCGCGCTCAACCAGGCTACCACCAACAAAGGCTAAATCGGCAATGCCATATAGCAACATCAGCTCACCCATGGTGTCGCCGATCACAACTTGTGTACTGCTCGACGGAACCTCGCCTTTGCTGCGTAAGGTGTAGCTCAGCCCAACTTTTTGTGTTAATTCAATCGCTTTCGGGAAGCGTTCTGGATGGCGTGGTACCAGAATCAGCAACAATGTTGGGAAATGTTGTAATAATTGGCGATGAGCTTCCAGCAAAATAGTTTCTTCGCCGTCATGGGTGCTGGTTGCTATCCAGACTGGCCGATGTGGCGCCCATTGACGGCGTAATGTCACGGCTCTGGCGGCTAATTCAGGTGTAACAGAAATATCAAATTTCAAGCTGCCCGTGACGGTCAGTTGTGAACGTCTGAGACCCAATTCAATGAAACGGTCGCCATCTTCTTGATTTTGCGCAGCAATCAGTGTGATCCGTTGCAACATATTACGGATAAAACTACCGATTTTTTTATAGCCAGCAGCTGAGCGGGCCGAAAGGCGTGCATTGGCAATGACTAAGGGGATTTTGCGACGATGCAATGCATTGATTAGGTTTGGCCACAGTTCAGTTTCCATGATAATGACCAGTTTGGGATTCACCTGATCAAGAAAACGGTTTACTGAGCCGGGAAGGTCATAGGGCAGATAAACATGATGAACATCTTTGCCAAAAGCGGATTGGACGCGCTCAGAACCGGTGGGCGTCATGGTGGTCACGGTAATGGGCAATGATGGGTAGCGGTGGCGTAGTGCTCTGACTAATGGGATAGCGGCCAGTGTTTCACCGACTGAAACTGAATGCAGCATGATACCGCCGGCAACAACTTTACCGGCACAAAAACCATAGCGTTCCCCCCAGCGCTTGCGATAAGCGGGGGCTTTACGGCTACGTAACAGCAACCGTAGCCAAATCAGAGGTTGAATAAGGTAGAGTAATACCTGATATAAACGCAGTAACATTCTATCAATTTCATTTATATGGATTATTAAGAATAATACCATATTTGAGCAAGAAAGGCTCTTTTCCACAGGGGTTGCCCGATAACCCGAGTAAGCTCAGGTTATTCATAAAAAAGAATATAAATTTTCAACAAATAGCAGGGATAAAAATGATTTTTCCGGTTTAATGATGAGAATGATTTTCATTACCTAGGGCCGTAATGAATCATGTAGATGTTGATATCATAAGCTTATCCAATAGTGATATTTTTAGCTGATAATATTTTGTTATTTAGTGGTTTATCGTATGTTTATCTAATTTCAGTTTTATGGGTAATGTATTGAATCATTAATTAGATACTCAGAGAAACCGATAGGCAGTTATTAGCGGAAAGTGAATTAACAGACTCTCTTAATAACGCAGGTTACATATTAATAATGCTTAACTATTTTGATGCCGAAAACAATAGACTCTGATAATTATCAAAGTCTATTGTTATTACACAGTAAATACTTACGAACGAATTTTTCAAGCAGATATGGCCAGGGAAAAAAGAAAATACTTATAAAACCAGTGTTTCTAATTTCGCCATAATGGTTTCAGCCGTAATGGTATCCATACTTTTCTGCTCGGAAATCACTGCTATCTGATTTTTTCCATAGCCACCAATCAAACCTGGGTCAGTTGGGCCGAACAGGGTAATGTTAGGGCGGTCCAAAGCTGCAGTCAGATGGCTGAGGCCAGTATCAACGGAAACCACTGCTTTTGCACCGGCCAGAACCTCTGCAACTTGCTGAAGACTGAGTTTAGGCAAAACTTCAACAAAAGGAGAATGCTCCGCCAGCCGCAAAGCTCGCTGATACTCATGTTCTGCGCCCCAAGGTAATTTTATTTTTAACCCCGTAGGTGCGACCAACTCAATCAGCTTCAGCCAATGACTCTCAGGCCAGTGTTTACTGTCGCGAGTGGTTGCATGCAAGAAGACCAGATACTGACCGGCATCTTTGGGTAACTCGCTTAAAAAGCGTTGCGCGATAGCATAATCACCGTAACTTTCTGGTTTGTCATAGCCGAGGCTTTTGGCAAACAGTTGGCGGATACGCTCGACAGCATGTTGTTTGGTATCAATCTCATGGCGGCAGTTATAAAACCAACTGGCAAAGGGCTCTCGGGCACTTTTACAATCCGGGCCGTGTTTCATTCCTTTCGCAATCCGGGTAATGAGTGCGGCACTTTTAATCAGCCCCTGAGCATCGATCACCACATCATAACTGCGCTGCTGTACCACGCGCTTAAAATCACAACGCTCTTGCCGGGTATCACTGCCAAACCAATTTTTGCGCCAACGGCGAATAGCCACGGGGATCACTTTATCTACTGCAGGATGCCAGCTCGGGATTTGGCTGAAGCCCTCTTCTACCACCCAGTCAAAGCGAATGCCGGGGATTGCATTCATAGCATCTGTCAGCGCGGGTAATGTATGTAAAACATCCCCCATTGATGAGGTTTTAACGATTAATACATGCATTAATCGGCCTCTTTCGCTGAGCAGGTTTGTGTGCTGAGTTGCTTCTCAAGGGCTGCCATCACTTGTTCAGGTTGAATATCAATCAAACTCTGATGATAACCTTGAGCACTGTCGCCTTTACGCACTTTGTGATAACCAGTGATCAGGCGAATAACTGTGGCTTTATCAGACAGCGGTGGGGTGAAATCCGGGCTACTAGGGCCATATAAGGCGACTAATGGTTTATTTAATGCCGCAGCCACATGCATCAAACCCGAGTCATTGCTGACCACGGCGTTACAAGCGGCAATCATCACTACTGCTTGGTCCAGTGAGGTTTGGCCTGCAAAATTGAGACAATATTCGCGAGAACTTTCATCGAGCGCCTGACGGATTTCTTCACCGGCTTCATTATCTTTGGCTGAGCCTAATAAGATGACCTGATAGCCAACATCAATCAGTTTCTGCGCCAATGAAGCATAGTGGTAATGCGGCCACCGTTTTGCTGGGCCAAATTCTGCGCCGGGGCAAAAACCAATAATTGGGCGGTTATCTGTCAGGTTGAATGACGCCGTAATCTCGGCAATTTCTTCATCCTGAACCTGCAATTGGGGCCATAGTAAAGGCTGAGGTAAATCGTCGGCTGAGCGAATAAGCTCTTTATCATAGGCCAGTGCCACATAGCGCTGGACCATCATTGGGAAAGCTTGTTTATCCAGAATGCGCATGTCGTTGAGCAAGAAATAGCGCATTTCGCCACGCCAGCCAGTTCGCTGTTTAATCCCTGAAAAATAAGGTATCAGGGCAGATTTAAATGAATTTGGTAGCACGTAAGCGCAATCATATCCCGTTTCACGCAGGGCCAAACCCAAACGGCGGCGCTCCTCAAAAGCAAAAACACCATGGCCTAATGGCATCGGGACCGCGTGACGCACTTCTGGCATTCGGGCCAAAAGTGGACGGCACCATGCGGGTGCCATCACATCAATTTCTGCTGCCGGATATTTGGCCTTCAGGGTGCGGTAAAGACTTTGCGACATCATCATATCGCCAACCCAAGAAGGGCCAATGACCAGTATTTTCATACCGTTTATCAATTCCTTGCAGCAAGTGATTTAGACTGAGCGATTGAGCCAGGCCAAGTATTCTTTGACGCCTTCGGCGACCGTTTTGAACGGCTTGTCATAACCGGCAGCACGCAAATTAGTCAGATCAGCTTGCGTGTATGCCTGATAACGGCCTTTCAATTTTTCTGGGAATTCAATGTATTCCACCGGCCCACTTTGGTGGAAATCCACCACTGCATCGGCCACAGCCTGGAAAGATTCCGCGCGACCTGTACCGCAGTTGAAAATACCTGAGACACCGTTTTGCCAGAACCACAGGTTAACGTCGGCAACATCGCCAACATAAATAAAGTCGCGTTTGAAGTTTTCGCTGCCGGAGAACAATTTAGGATTTTCGCCTGCATTGATCTGGTTATTCAGATGGAAAGCAACACTCGCCATGCTGCCTTTATGGCCTTCGCGTGGGCCATAAACATTGAAATAACGGAATCCGCAAATCTGTGAATCAGCTTGTGGCAGAATTTCGCGCACATATTGGTCAAATAGGAATTTGGAATAGCCATAAACGTTAAGTGGCTGTTCATACTGACGATCTTCAATAAAATTGTCAGTACGCCCGCCATAGGTGGCAGCGGAGGAGGCGTATAGGAACGGAATAGCGCGATCCAGACAGAAGTGTAGGATATCTTTTGAATACTGATAGTTGTTATCCATCATGTACTTGCCATCCCACTCAGTGGTGGAAGAACAGGCACCCTCGTGGAAAATCGCATCAATATCACCCATATCATCACCGGCAACAATGCTGGCAACAAAATCTTCTTTATCCATGTAATCAGCGATATCCAGATCAACCAGATTGACGAATTTGGTGCCGTCTTTCAGGTTATCTACAACCAGAATATCTTTATAGCCGATATTATTCAGTGCCTTAACGATGTTGCTGCCAATGAAACCGGCGCCGCCAGTGACGATAATCATCAGGTTCACCCTTGCTAATCTTCTTGGTCGGGCACAATGCCCCACACTCTATTTGCCGTTATCATAACATTTCATAGGATAGCGCACAGCCGGAAGGGGCTAATCTCTCCGTTTCTATGCGGCTTTAGGATTGTTCACCGTGATATGTGCTGCATTTTTTATAATACAAGACAAGGTTTCTCGTCAGTTCATCCGTCAGGCAGTAAAATGTAGGGTGAAACTGCCAATTCTGGAGATAACCGAATGACCCTGCCTTTTGATAGAAATCCCTTTTATCAGCAATTAGAACAACAACTCAAAACGACCCGCGCTGAAGGGCTGTATAAAAATGAGCGAATAATAACTTCTGCCCAGCAAGCCGATATTGCCGTGGCCGATGGCCGTCATGTGATTAATTTCTGTGCTAACAACTACTTGGGCTTGGCAAACCACCCTCGGCTGATCGCTGCGGCTAAAAAAGGCATGGATACCCATGGTTTTGGTATGGCCTCGGTTCGTTTTATTTGCGGCACCCAAGATACTCATAAAGAACTGGAACAGAAGCTGGCCAGTTTCCTGGGTATGGAAGATGCCATTCTTTATTCATCTTGCTTTGATGCTAACGGCGGTTTGTTTGAAACCTTGCTGGGGCCAGAAGATGCCATTATTTCCGATGCGCTGAATCATGCCTCAATCATTGATGGTGTGCGGTTATGTAAAGCAAAGCGCTACCGCTATGCCAACAATGATATGAGCGAATTGAAAACCCAGTTAGAACAGGCTAAAGCTGATGGTGCGCGCCATATTATGATTGCCACCGACGGCGTGTTCTCTATGGATGGCGTGATTGCTAACTTGAAAGGTGTCTGTGACTTGGCTGATGAGTATCAGGCATTAGTGATGGTTGATGATTCCCATGCAGTTGGTTTTGTTGGTGCGAATGGCCGTGGTACTCATGAATACTGCGAAGTGATAGATCGCGTTGATATTATCACTGGCACATTAGGCAAGGCACTGGGTGGGGCATCAGGCGGCTATACCGCCGGTCGTAAAGAAGTTGTTGAGTGGTTGCGTCAGCGTTCACGGCCTTATTTGTTCTCAAACTCATTGGCCCCGGCAATCGTCGCTGCCTCAATTGAAGTGTTATCTCTATTGGAAGACGGCGCTGAATTACGCGAGCGCTTATGGTCGAATGCTCGTTTATTCCGCGAGAAAATGAGTGCCGCCGGTTTCACATTAGCCGGTGCCGATCATGCCATTATCCCAGTGATGCTGGGTGACGCGACACTAGCACAAGAATTTGCCAATGCGCTGCTGAAAGAAGGTATTTACGTTACCGGGTTCTTCTATCCGGTGGTGCCAAAGGGTCAGGCGCGTATCCGCACCCAGATGTCCGCAGATCACACGCCAGAGCAGGTTGAGCGGGCTGTAGAGGCCTTCATCCGTATTGGCAAACAGCTTAACGTTATTGCGTAAGGAATGTTCATGAAAGTCTCGTCTATGAAAGCCCTGTCCAAGCTGAAAGCAGAAGAAGGTATTTGGATGACCGAGGTGCCGCAGCCAGAGCTGGGCCACAACGACATCATGATCAAAATTCGCAAAACAGCTATTTGCGGCACTGATGTGCATATTTATAACTGGGATGAATGGTCACAAAAAACTATCCCTGTCCCAATGGTCGTCGGCCACGAATATGTCGGTGAAGTTGTAGCTATCGGTCAGGAAGTTAAAGGTTTTAATATTGGTGACCGGGTGTCTGGTGAGGGCCATATTACTTGTGGGCATTGCCGTAATTGTCGTGGTGGCCGTACCCATCTTTGTCGCAATACCGTGGGGGTCGGCGTAAACCGGCCGGGTTCTTTTGCCGAGTATTTGGTGATTCCTGCTTTTAATGCATTCAAAATCCCCGACAATATTTCTGATGAGCTTGCTGCTATTTTTGATCCCTTCGGTAATGCCGTGCATACCGCATTATCCTTTGATTTAGTTGGGGAAGATGTCTTGGTTTCCGGCGCAGGCCCGATTGGCATTATGGCGGCTGCGGTCTGCAAGCATGTTGGTGCTCGTCATGTTGTTATCACTGATGTGAATGAATATCGGCTGGATTTGGCGCGTAAAATGGGGGTGACCCGAGCAGTCAACGTCAGCAAAGAGAATCTGAATGATGTGATGGCTGAGCTGGGTATGACCGAAGGATTTGATGTCGGTCTGGAAATGTCCGGCGCGCCGCCAGCTTTCCGTACATTGCTCAACTCAATGAATCACGGTGGTCGCATTGCGATGCTGGGGATACCGCCATCTGATATGTCTATTGACTGGAATCAGGTCATATTTAAGGGGCTGTTTATCAAAGGGATTTATGGCCGTGAGATGTTTGAAACTTGGTACAAAATGGCGGCATTGATTCAATCTGGTTTGGATTTAACCCCAATTATTACTCATCGTTTCTCTATTGATGAATTCCAGCAAGGGTTTGATGCCATGCGTTCGGGTAAGTCGGGTAAGGTGGTTTTAGGCTGGGATTAATCCCCTTCGTCCTTGAACCTACAGGGGTGTTAGCTGCGTGCACTCACCTGAATCACTGACTTGAGTCAGCTCATCAGGATTCGTTTACTGGCAGTCTACCTGTAGCTCCAATGACTTTGGGGATGCCCTTCGGCCTTGAAGTTACCGAGTTGAAAGCGGGGCAGTCAGATGATGACCGCCCCGTTTTTATTGAGCACATTACGGATTTTCAGCTTTAGGTTGTTCGGCTGCGGGTTTATCAACCGGAGTTACGGGCGCTGCGGGTGGGAAATATTGCTGCCAATGCTTCTGAACAAATGTCACGGCCGGGCTTTGCATCAGGCTCTCACCTAAGATAATAAACATCTTATCGGCGTAGATTTTCTCCGGAACATAACTGGCTTTCGTGTTGCATTGCTTGATAGCTTTCTGGCGCTCGCCTTTAGCCGGGTCACGCGGTTTTGATTTACCCGAAGAGACAGTGCCGCTGCCGCTATTATTGTGTACCGGTTCATTCAGCAGCGCACTAGGCCTGACCAATACAATATCGGCAGGTAATTGGGGCAACATTTGTTGCAGCACTTTAATGGTAGCCGGATGCGGATGCCCAATAGCAATAGCCGAGCCATTACGGCGCGCCAGTTCTACTGCGCGATTAAATTGCTGGCGAATTGCGGCTTCATTTTGTGAGTCATCCAAAAAGACTTTGCGCTTAATGACTTTGACACCAGTGCCTTCGGCAGCTTTACTGGCCTGGCTGTTGCCAATAGTGACGCTATCGAGAAAATAGAGCTGATAGTGTTCCAGTACCTGCATCACTTTCTGCATGCCGGGCAAGCTGGAAGTCATCGCGCTACCCATATGATTATTCATGCCAGTGGCGTAAGGGACGTTATTTACCGCCTGGCGAATGATACGCTGGATCTCTTCGCTGCTCATTGATGGCTGCAATGTATCGCGCTCCAGCGGTTGCTTGCTCAGCGGTGCCATTGGCAAATGAATCAGAATTTCGCGCCCTTGATTATGAGCTTTGACCGCCATTTCTTTGGCGTAGGGAGCATTCGGTAAGATTGCTACAGAAATAGGCAGCGGCATCTGTAACACTTTGTTTTCGTTCTGAGGGCGATAACCAAAGTCATCAATAACAATCGAAAGTTTGCCCGCTTGTGCGGCGTTGGCGATGAGTAGGGTGCTTACTATGATAAACCGACGTGTATTGAAATAGCGCAATAGGTGTTCCCTAACGTTGTTCTCTATCTTCCTAACCAAGGTTGTGGGTTAACAGCTTGTCCCTGACGACGGATTTCGAAATAGAGTGATGGTTCGCCCTGGCCACCGCTGGTGCCAACAAGAGCAATCGGCTGGCCTGCTTTCACCTGTGCGCCCACATTGACCAGCGCACTCTGGTTGTAGCCATATAAACTCATGTCCCCTTTGCCATGCTCAACGACGACCACCAGACCATAGCCTTGTAGCCAGTCCGCCAGTAGCACCCGGCCATCGGCAATTGCTTTGACTTCGCTGCCTTCTGGTGCGGAAATGACCATGCCTTTCCAGCGTAGCTCACCTTGTAAAGCTTCACCGAAGCGATGGGTCACATTGCCCCGCACCGGCCAAACTGCTTGACCGCCTGGACGCCCGAGACCGCCAGTTCGCGCCATTAATGAGCGCTCACTTTCACTTGGTTTATAGCTCGAGCCCGTTTTCTTGGCTTGCTGCTCTTTGGCTTTCACTTGTTCGCGTACGCGAGCGGCTTCTTTAGCTTCGCGTTCGGCACGGGCTTTGGCTTCGCGTTCGGCTTTAGCGATTTGATCACGTAAACGTGATTCGTTCAGTTTTAGCTCCGCCAGACCTTGCTGATCTTTCTCCAGCGAGGCCTCCAACGACGTCAGGGTTTTCTTACGTGCCGTGCGGGCTTGCTCCAGCTTTTGTTGCTGAGTTTTTTGCTCATCCAATAAAGCTTTTTGCTGGTTTTTCTTTTGCTCCAGCACTTTCTTCTCAGCAGACAGATTGGTGCGGGTTTGCTCCAATGCTTCGATAGATTTCTGGCGGGCTTCATTGAGATAGCTGAAATAGGCCAAAATGCGCTCACTGCGCTGGCTCTCTTCGCCACTTAAAATAAGCTGTAAACCACTGTGTTGGCCTTGCTTAAAGGCGGCATCAAGTTGTTTTGACAGGATATCTTGTTGCTGGGATTGTTTACTTTGTAGCTTTCCAATCGAAGCGGTGAGGTTGGAGATTTCTTTGTCCAGTTCAGTCAGGGTACTTTGGGTTTCATGCAAGCTACGACTGGCCTGAGCAATCGTATTTTCCTGTTGTTTCAACTGGTCAAGCAACGAACTGCGTTGCTGTTTTTGTTGCTGGACACTTTTTTCTTTCTCAGCGATATCTTGCTGAATAGTTTTCAACTGGGTTTTGTTGTCTGCTGTTTTTGCAGCAGCGGGGGCATCAACGGCATGGCTGGATAATGGGAACAGCAATACGCCAGCGCAAAAAACGCTGGCGTACAGTGCAGACCACGGGCGGCGCAGCAACTTATTGGGCAACACTGAGGAGCTCTCAGTATTGCCGTTGATGGCCAGTTCCGTAACCATGGAGATCGCAAATGACGCCTTTTCCTTCATAACGAAAGATTATTCCACGATGAACAGCGGCTTACCAGTCATCTCTTGCGGGATTTCCATTTCTATTAGTGACAGCATGGTTGGGGCGATATCTGAAAGTTTGCCGCCTTCAACTGCTTTAACCGCTTTATTGCCGACATAAATCAGGGGAACTGGCAGGCTGGTGTGGGCTGTGTGCGCCTGACCGGTCGCCGGGTCTCGCATCTGCTCAGCATTGCCGTGGTCGGCGGTGATAAGCAATTGGCCATCAACCGCTTTCACGGCGGCAACCACTTGCTCAATGCAATTATCCAGTGTTTCTACTGCTTTCACCGCAGCATCGAAATCGCCAGTGTGGCCGACCATATCGCCATTTGGATAGTTACAAATGATCACATCATATTTGCCGCTTTTGATGGCCGCGACGAGTTTTTCGGTCAGTTCTGCCGAGCTCATCTCAGGTTGTAGGTCATAAGTTGCCACTTTTGGTGAGTTAATCAGAATGCGATCTTCACCTTTAAATGGCTCTTCAACACCGCCGTTATAGAAGAAAGTGACATGAGCATATTTTTCAGTTTCAGAAATACGCAACTGTGTTTTGTCATGTTTCATCAGCCATTCACCGAAGGTATTCTCCAGTGATGCAGGTGGATAAGCGCAAGCCACTTTAATATCAGCCGCATATTCGGTCAGCATGATAAAATCGCCGAAGTTAACCACTTTATCGCGTTTGAAGCCGTCAAAGTCGGCATTCACAAAGGTGCGAGTGATTTGGCGGGCACGGTCAGCACGGAAGTTCATGAAAATCAACGCGTCGCCATCGTTCATGGCCGCATCGGGTTCGCCTGCGGCCTGAATAACAGTGGGTTTGACGAATTCATCATTTTCATTACGTGCATAGGCGGCTTGCAGACCAGCAACCGCGTTATCAGCTGTAAACTCACCTTTTGCTTGGGTCAGCAAGTCGTAGGCCAGCTGTACACGGTCCCAGCGGTTATCGCGATCCATGGCATAGTAGCGGCCAATAATTGAGGCAATGCGCCCTTTACCCAGCTCAGAAAATTTTTCAGTGAATCGTTTCAGTGAAGATTCAGCACTACGCGGCGGAGTGTCACGTCCATCGAGGAACGCATGCAGGTAAATTGCAGTCGCACCGCGTTTGGCCGCCAATTCAACCATCGCTAAAATATGGTCTTCGTGACTATGAACACCGCCAGCAGACAACAGGCCCATGATATGGACCGCTTTGCCTGCTTTAACCGCTTTATCAATGGCGGCGGTTAGCGTTGGATTAGTGAAAAAATCACCGTCTTTGATTTCTTTGTCGAGGCGGGTCAAATCCTGATAAACAATACGACCGGCCCCTAAATTAACGTGACCCACTTCAGAGTTACCCATTTGCCCATCTGGCAAACCGACATCCAGACCTGAAGCGGCAATTAATGTATGAGGCTGTTGCTGCCATAAACGGTCCATAACCGGTGTTTGGGCATTCAGAATGGCATTATCTTGCTGTTCTTCACGGTGACCATAGCCATCCAGAATTGTCAGAACCAGCGGTTTTTTAGTGCTCGACATTGCATAACCTCTTTCTTATTAGAAAGGCGGTAATTTACTACAAAACCGGTTAAAAATAGCCCAAAGAGATCAACATTGGTGTGGGGTTTTGCGTAAAAATCATCAAAGAGGCGACAAAACTTCCCGAGATTGCTCGCAGTTTCTGCAATAGCACTTGCATATTGGCTGTATTTGCCGCAACGCGCAGGTATACTCTGTGACCTTGAATATTATCCCCTAACTAACGGGAGTTTTTACCCCCATGTTGCAAGAGATTATGCAATTCATTAGCCAGCATCCAGTTTTGAGCTTGGCTTGGGTGGCGTTGTTCGTTGCCGTAATTTTCACCAGCTTTAAAACGACTCTGTCAAAAGTCAAAGAGATTACCCGTGGTGAAGCGACGCGTCTGATTAACAAAGAAGATGCGGTTGTGGTTGATATCCGCACTCGTGATGATTATCGCAAAGGTCATATCGCCAGCTCTATTAATTTGCTGCCAAGTGATATTAAGAACGGCAGTTTAGCTGAGTTGGAAAAGCACAAAGCACAGCCTATTATTGTAGTTTGTGCTACAGGGACAACTTCACGTGCGTCCGCTGAGTTGCTGAATAAAGCTGGTTTTGAGCGGGTGTTTACCTTGAAAGAAGGTATCTCCGGCTGGAGTGGTGAAAATCTGCCACTGGCGCGCGGTAAGTAAGAATTATATTCGCTATATCAATAGATTGTAACTTTAACTGAGGTGTACCTATGGCGAAAATTGAGATTTATACCAAAGCAACATGCCCATTCTGTCATCGTGCTAAGGCGTTGCTGAATAGCAAAAGTGCTGCTTTCCATGAAATCGCAATTGATAGTGACCCGGCCAAACGTGAAGAGATGATTGCTCGCAGCGGGCGGACGACGGTGCCTCAGATATTTATTGATGGGCAGCATATCGGTGGCTGTGATGATTTACACGCCCTGGATGCGCGCGGTGGGCTTGACCCGCTGCTTTAACTTGTCAGTGGGCCCATTAATTTAATGGAAAAGGCTCTCGACAGAAGTGCTGTTTAATAAGGACGTCTAACTTTAGGGTATCTATACACATGTCAGAACAAAACAACACCGAAATGGCTTTCCAGATCCAGCGTATCTACACCAAAGATATTTCCTTCGAAGCACCAAATGCTCCGCAGGTTTTCCAGCAGGATTGGCAGCCAGAAGTTAAACTTGATCTTGATACTGCTTCCAGTCAGCTGGCTGAAGATGTGTATGAAGTGGTACTGCGTGTGACTGTAACGGCCTCTTTGGGCGAAGAAACAGCATTCCTGTGTGAAGTACAGCAGGGCGGCATCTTCTCCATCGCGGGTATCGACGGTACCCAACTGGCGCATTGCTTAGGTGCATATTGCCCGAACATCTTGTTCCCGTATGCGCGTGAATGTATCACCAGCCTGGTTTCTCGCGGTACTTTCCCGCAGCTGAATCTGGCACCGGTTAACTTTGATGCCCTGTTCATGAACTATCTGCAACAGCAGGCTGAAGGCGAAGGTGCTGAACAACGTCAGGATGCCTGATGAACACCACCCATGCTTCAATGACTGTCATCGGTGCCGGATCTTACGGCACCGCATTAGCCATTACGCTGGCGCGTAATGGCCACCAAGTCGTGTTATGGGGTCACGACCCTAAGCATATTCAAACCCTGCAACAAGACCGTTGTAATCAAGCTTTTCTGCCCGATGTCCCTTTCCCTGACACACTGTTACTGGAAACTGATCTGGCACGCGCGCTGGCAGCCAGCCGTGATGTGCTAGTGGTTGTGCCCAGCCATGTCTTCGGGGCGGTATTGAATCAGCTCAAACCGCACTTACGCCCGGATGCGCGAATTGTCTGGGCAACCAAAGGGCTTGAAGCCGAAACTGGCCGCTTGTTGGCGGATGTTGCGCGGGAAGTGCTGGGAGAGAGCATCCCGCTGGCGGTTGTTTCCGGCCCGACCTTTGCCAAAGAGCTGGCTGCCGGTTTGCCGACTGCAATTGCATTGGCTTCGACCGATGTGCAATTTAGTGAAGACCTACAACAACTATTGCATTGTGGCAAAAGTTTCCGCGTTTATAGCAATCCTGATTTTATCGGAGTGCAACTCGGTGGTGCGGTTAAAAATGTGATCGCAATTGGCGCTGGGATGTCCGACGGCATTGGTTTTGGTGCCAATGCGCGTACTGCATTGATAACCCGTGGTTTAGCCGAAATGACGCGTTTAGGCTCAGCATTAGGCGCTGATCCCTCCACCTTTATGGGCATGGCAGGGTTAGGTGATTTGGTGCTAACCTGCACAGATAACCAATCTCGCAATCGCCGGTTTGGCATCATGCTTGGGCAGGGGTTAGGCGTACAAGAAGCACAGGATAAAATTGGTCAAGTGGTTGAAGGTTACCGCAATACCAAGGAAGTTCTGGCGCTCGCACAGCGCTATGGCGTTGAAATGCCAATAACTGAACAAATTTATCAGGTGCTGTACAGCCATAAAAATGCGCGTGAAGCGGCACTGACCTTATTGGGTCGGACCAAAAAAGATGAGAAAAGCGGCATTTAGGTTGTTCAGCTGAAATAAAATAATAAAGATATATCCGTAATCCTTAGTATTAAGGAATCAGGGTATTAGTCGCTTCGGCCGTTCCCCGAGGCGGCTTGTTTATGGGCAGGAGTATGCAATGTCGTTAGAAGAGTTAGAGCTGGTTTGGAGTAGCATTAAATCAGAAGCGAGAGCGCTGGCCGAGTGTGAGCCCATGCTGGCAAGTTTTTTTCACGCGACATTATTGAAGCATGAAAATTTGGGCAGTGCACTGAGCTATATTCTGGCGAATAAACTGGCTAATCCCATCATGCCCGCAATTGCCATCCGTGAGGTGGTTGAAGATGCCTATCGTGCAGATGCGCAGATGATAGTCTCTGCTGCTCGCGATATCCTGGCGGTTCGCTTGCGTGACCCTGCTGTTGATAAATATTCTACGCCATTGCTGTATCTGAAAGGTTTTCATGCACTACAGGCTTATCGCATCGGCCATTGGCTATGGGCGCAGGATCGCAAAGCGCTGGCAATTTACCTGCAAAATCAAGTCTCTGTCGCTTTTGGTGTGGATATCCACCCAGCGGCAACTATTGGTTGCGGCATCATGCTGGACCATGCTACCGGCATTGTGATTGGTGAAACCGCTGTGGTTGAGAATGATGTTTCCATTCTGCAATCCGTCACCTTAGGGGGGACCGGTAAAACCAGTGGTGACCGTCATCCGAAGATCCGTGAAGGCGTGATGATTGGCGCGGGAGCTAAAATTCTGGGGAATATCGAAGTCGGGCGTGGTGCTAAAATTGGTGCCGGGTCAGTCGTGTTGCAGGCGGTACCTCCTCATACAACAGCCGCTGGTGTTCCTGCCCGCATTGTCGGTAAACCGGAGAGTGATAAACCCTCGTTAGACATGGATCAGCATTTCAATGGGGCGAGCCACGGGTTTGAGTACGGCGACGGCATCTAATCCTCTTTGTCCTTGAAGCCGCAGGGTTGTTGGCTATGTTCGCTCACCCGAATCACTTACTCATGTAAGCTCATCGGGACTCGTTCACTTGCCGCCTACCTGCAACTCCAATGCCTTTGAGGATGCACCTTTCTATTGGGTTGCTAGCTGACCACCGGCATATTTCGGTCGGAACAACTACTCTTTCAGTAATGCACCCGGATAACCCAATTGCCGCCAGGCCTCGTACACCACAACAGACACGGCATTTGACAGATTCATGCTGCGGCTATCGGCTTGCATTGGAATTCTGATTTTCTGTTGAGCAGGCAATGCATCCAAAACATTGGGCGGTAAACCGCGGGTTTCTGGGCCAAACAGCAGATAATCATTCACCTGATAACTGACGGCGCTATGCGCTGGCGTCCCTTTGGTGGTCAGGGCAAACAAGCGGGCAGGATGTGCTCCGGTAGATTGCGCGCCATCGAGATTTTCACTGTCTAAAAAGGCTTGATAATCATGGTGATGCTTAATGTTAGCAAACTCATGGTAATCAAGACCCGCACGGCGTAAGCGTTTGTCATCCCAGGTGAAACCTAACGGTTTAATCAGATGGAGCTGGCAGCCAGTATTCGCACATAACCGGATAATATTGCCGGTATTCGGCGGGATTTCGGGTTCAAATAAAACGATATTAAGCATATGTCCCCCAATAATGAGGGGCGCAGGATATCAGAAACCCCCTCTCAGTGCAGCGGTTGGCTATTTTGTTGACCATAATAGGATGTCATAAAATAAAAATTTGAAAGCAAGGAGCGGAGAGTACCAACTGTAATGATTTTATATGTTGGTCGCCACAGTCAGTATCAATGGGGGTATTCATCATGGCATCAATTAGGGGCGTTCTAGACAGTGCGCCAGACCCGCGCTGGGCTGCCATTTTCAATCGTGATAAAACTGCCGATGGCCAGTTTGTTTATGCGGTGAAAACTACCGGCGTGTATTGCCGGCCCTCATGTTCATCCCGTCAGGCCAAAGCAGAAAACATTGAATTTTTTGCTGATAATGATGCGGCTGAATTTGCCGGTTATCGCCCCTGTAAACGTTGTCAACCTAATCAGTTATCTCTGGCGCAACAGCAGGCAGAGAAAGTTAGCCAGGCATGTCGCTTAATTGAGCAAGCCGAAACACCTTATACACTAGATGCGCTCGCGGCTGAGCTAAATCTCAGTGCTTTTCATTTCCATCGGCTATTTAAATCTATTACCGGGTTAACGCCCAAGGCATACGCCACTGCGACCCGTAGTGCGCGAGTCCGTGAGCAATTGGCGGGACAAGGTTCGGTGACTGATGCCATCTTTGAAGCTGGTTATAACTCCAATGGCCGTTTTTATGAGCAATCGAATCAGTTACTGGGGATGACTCCAACTCGCTACCGCAAGGGTGGGCGCGATGTCACATTGCATTTTGCTGTAGGAGAAAGCTCTCTCGGCGCTCTCTTGATGGCGAAAAGTGAACTGGGGATATGCGCTATTTTGTTAGGAGACTCACCGGCCCTGCTGGTGGAGCAATTACAAGATAAGTTTCCGTTAGCGAAATTAATTGGTGGGGATGCCGAGTTCGAGCAATGGTTTGCACAGGTGGTTGGGCTCGTTGAAGCGCCCCAATTTGGGCTGGATTTGCCACTGGATATCCGCGGCACGGCTTTCCAGCAGCGAGTTTGGCAGACACTACGAGAGATACCGGTGGGTCAGACGGCCAGTTATGCTGATATCGCCGCGAAAATCGGCTCACCGAAAGCCGTGCGTGCAGTTGCAGGAGCTTGCGCTGCCAATATATTAGCCGTGGCTATTCCCTGTCATCGGGTTATTCGTCAGGATGGGGCATTGTCAGGTTACCGCTGGGGAATTGAGCGCAAGAAGCGCCTACTGGAAAAAGAGGGGCAGAGAGAGGTCGCGGGCGATCCACCCGATCCTGTATGATCGGATAACAATGTTTATAAGTAACAATGTCTATAAATAATAATATTTATATCTTAAACACTTGGCGTTGCAGTCATTCACTTACAGCGCCAAGTGTGAAAGATATATTAAGCTTTGAGTGGGTGAAGTGGCAGCCAGATTATCAGGCGTAGCCCCCCTAATGGGCTGTCCTCGGCGCGTACCCAACCGCGATGCTGATTCACCGCAGTTTCCACAATTGCCAGCCCCAAACCCGTTCCGCCGGACTCGCGATCTCGCGCTTCATCTGTACGATAGAATGGCCGGAATATCTGCTCACGGTCCTCTGGGCTGACACCTGGCCCATCATCATCGACAGTGATAGTTATTCCCTGATTATCCGAGCTGAATGCCACGGCAATGTGATGATGAGAATAACGCAGTGCATTACGCACGATATTCTCCAGCGCACTGTCGAGGGCCGCAGGATTGCCAAATAAGGTCCATGGCCCCGGTGGGGCGGTCACTTCCAGTGTTTTCCCCATCTGGTCAGCTTCAAATTGTGCATTTTCCAGCACATCAGACCAAAGTTCATTGGCTTTAATGGGCTCTCGATGTAACTCGTTTTTATGCTGACTGCGCGATAACACTAGCAAATCATTGATCATGCTATCCAACCGTTGCGCTTCCATTTCGATACGCTCCAATTCTTTCCCCTCGCCATGGCGGCGGCGCATCAGTGCTGTCGCCAGTTGCAGGCGGGTTAGTGGGGTTCGCAATTCATGGGAGATATCCGAAATCAGCCGTTGTTGGGCTACAACCATCCTGTCAAGAGCACTGATCATCTGATTGAAACTGGCACCCGTGGCCAAAAATTCTTGTGGGCCGGATTCCAGCTCAGGGTGCTGTTTCAGATTACCTCGCGCTACATCATCAGCGGCATTCTTCAACTTACGCGCGGGTTTCGCCAGGCTCCATGCCAACCACAACAACAGTGGCGCACTGATTAACATCGTCGCAATCAATAACAGCAGCGGCCGGTCAAACATCAAATTGATAAAATCAGATTGCGGGCTACTGGCTGGGCGCAGCAGATAAAGCTGATAGTTATCTTCGCCATCCCGGATGGAGAAAGGGCCGACCATCTCAACGCGGCCATATTTTTTCTTTTTCGGCTGGTCTGAGTTATCTGACTGGCCGATAAAATTACGCACCATTTGCATTTCGTGGCGCTGAGCGCCAATGACACGGCCTTCCGTGGTCACTAGCACTAAATGCTGGCCCGGTGGCGCCCACTTTTCGATGGCGCGATAAAGCCTACGCCACCACATCAAATCATTGGCTGGGTCACTGGCCAGTTCGGCTTCGATATGTTGCTCCAGCATCGTTCCCTGACGCTGTTCACTGTCGAGCAAGGTTGTCATTTGACGCGAATCGAGCTTGGGCACCATCAGCACCAGCATTAATACCAGTGCTAAAGTAAACCAGAAAATCGCAAAAATTCGCGTCGTTAAACTGTTAATCATGTTTCAGAGACCATCAAATACCCGCGGCCACGCAGGGTTTTAAACCAAGGTAGCCCGTCTTTGCGATCCGGCAATTTACGGCGCAGATTGGAAATGTGCATATCAATAGCGCGGTCAAAAGGTGTCAATCGTTTACCCAGCACTTCCTGGCTGAGATGCTCACGCGAGACTACCTGGCCGAGGTGCTGAGCCAACAGGTAGAGTAAGGTAAATTCTGTACCGGTTAATTCCAGCGATTGGCCTTCAAAGCTGGCTTCCTGACGGCCTGGGTTCAATTGTAGACAATCAACTTCCAGTATTGGCGCACCTTGATCGACATTTTGCTGCTGCTCGCTCCAGTTAGAACGGCGCAAGATAGCTCTGATTCGTGCAACCAGCTCACGGTCATTAAATGGTTTTGCCAGATAATCATCCGCACCCAGCTCAAGACCAAGTACCCGATCCAGTTCGCTGCCACGTGCCGTCAGCATAATTACTGGGGTCTGATGGTGTTGACGTAACTCTTTCAAGGTTTCGATACCGTTTTTGCGCGGCATCATAATATCAAGTAATAACAAGTCGATAGAACTATCCAGCAGGTTTAATGCCTGCTCACCATCGTGAGCAACAACAACATTAAAACCTTCCATTTCCAATAATTCTTTCAACAGCGACGTCAGTTCACGATCATCATCAACTAATAGGATTTTATGCATGATTGTTTCTCCTCTTGACGCAAAATACGTTATCAATTGCCGGTATTCCATGACTTTACTTAGCTTTACATGCCCTGACTCCAGTTTTACATCCACTGACGCTAGTTTGCAGCCGGACCGGTAGACTGCTCCTCATTGAATCGCAGAGCATAAATCGCTTAGCAGATAGAACCTAGGAGTTAAATGATGCGCAAAGTAACTAAAGTAGCAACGTTAATCATGGCGTCAATGTTAGTTCTCGGCTCTCAAGCCGCCTTCGCTGCCGATAAGGCGGGTGCCACTGATAGCTGGTGCCACGGTGACGGTGCGATGATGAACAAGAAAGATGGCCGTGGTCACCATAACATGTTTGATGGTGTCAATCTGACAGAACAGCAACGTCAGCAAATGCGTGACCTAATGCGTCAGTCTCGCCAAGACCAGCCTCGTGTAGATATGGCTGACCGCGAAGCAATGCACAAACTGATTACCGCGGATAAATTCGACGAAGCTGCTGTCAGAGCGCAGGCCGAGAAAATGTCCAAGGACCAGATTGATCGTCAGGTCGAAATGGCCAAAGTTCGTAACCAAATGTTTAACTTGCTCACTCCAGAGCAAAAAGCTGCCTTGAACCAAAAGCACCAGCAGCGCATTGAAAAAATGCAGCAAGCGCCAGCAGCACAACCCTCTTCTGCCCAGAAGTAAGTAGTACCCAGTAATACCCTGTTTTCCTTGCTATAGACACCATCCCTGTCTTTCCCCGCCATGATGGCGGGGCTTTTTTTTGTCTCATTTCCGTTATACTAATAACCCTTGAATATTATTCGGTATGAGTTATGGATCCGCAATATGCGCGCTTGGTGAAAGCTGCTGCGCTCAGTGCCACTGCGCTGGCATCAATCTTACTGATAATTAAAATTTTTGCCTGGTGGCATACCGGGTCAGTGAGCTTGTTGGCCGCGTTAGTTGACTCTCTGGTAGATCTGGCCGCCTCTTTGACAAACCTTTTTGTGGTGCGCTATTCCCTGCAACCTGCTGATGAAGAACATACTTTTGGTCACGGCAAAGCTGAGTCTCTGGCTGCGCTGGCGCAAAGTATGTTTATTTCCGGCTCGGCGTTGTTCCTGTTTTTGACCGGTTTCCAACATTTGGCATCACCGACACCATTACAAGATCCTGGCATAGGTATCTGGGTAACGTTAATTGCACTATTCAGTACACTGATATTAGTCACATTTCAGCGTTGGGTGGTGCGAAGAACACAGAGCCAAGCTATTCGTGCCGATATGTTGCACTATCAATCTGACGTCATGATGAATGGTGCTATTCTTATTGCATTGGCATTGAGTTGGTATGGTTTTCATTGGGCGGATGCGTTGTTTGCGTTGGGTATCGGTGTTTATATTCTGTATAGCGCATTGCGTATGGGTTATGAAGCCGTACAAGCTTTGTTGGATCGGGCATTGCCGGATGATGAGCGGCAGGAAATTATCGATATTGTGACTTCATGGCCGGGCGTCATTGGTGCTCATGACCTGCGGACACGTCAGTCGGGGCCAACACGCTTTATTCAACTTCATCTCGAAATGGAGGATATGCTGCCATTGATGGAGGCGCATATTTTAGCAGACCAAGTGGAGCGGGCGCTATTACACCGCTTCCCCGGCGCAGATGTACTTATCCATCAAGATCCTAGTGCGGTAGTACCGAAAGAACGTCATGCGCATTGGGAGTTATAATTTATTCATCAGTTATTGCTACATTAACTACAGGTAAACTGTGGTTACAAATGGTTCAGCCATGAAGAAAATACCGCCAAATGGCATGACTTGAATCAATTCAGCTTGGTGTTTTTGCTATAATATTCAATATTAAGCTCATAAAGCTGATTTTCTGTACTATTCACCTGTGCAAGACATAATCGGCAAATAAATAATTTTAAAAAATCGCATCTACAAGTTCAGAGGTAGTCATGGTCAAGAAAATCGGTGTACTAACAAGCGGCGGTGATGCGCCAGGCATGAACGCAGCCATTCGTGGGGTTGTTCGTGCTGCTTTGTCAGCAGGATTGGAAGTTTTCGGTATTGAAGATGGCTATCTTGGCTTGTACGAAAACCGTATGAGGAAGCTGGACCGCTATAGCGTGTCAGATATGATTAACCGCGGTGGTACCTTCTTGGGATCAGCGCGTTTCCCTGAGTTCCGTGACCCGGAAAAACGTAAAGTTGCTCTACAGAATATGAAAGACCGTGGCATCGATGGCCTGGTTGTTATCGGTGGTGACGGTTCTTATGCTGGTGCAGATTTACTGACCAAAGAAGGCGGAATTCACTGTGTCGGCTTGCCGGGCACTATTGATAATGATGTGGCAGGTACTGACTACACCATCGGTTTCTTTACCGCACTGGGCACAGTGGTAGAAGCTATTGACCGCTTACGCGATACTTCTTCCTCGCATCAGCGTATTTCCATCGTTGAAGTCATGGGCCGTTATTGCGGCGATTTGACACTGGCGGCAGCCATTGCCGGGGGATGTGAGTTTATCGCGATCCCTGAAGTCGAGTTCAAGCGTGATGATTTGGTAAAAGAAATCAAAGCGGGCATCGAGAAAGGTAAAAAGCACGCAATTGTTGCTATTACTGAAAAACTGGACAATATCGACGAACTGGCCAAATACATTGAGAAAGAAACTGGTCGTGAAACGCGTGGCACGGTTCTGGGTCATATCCAGCGTGGTGGTGCTCCGGTTCCTTATGACCGTATTCTTGCCTCTCGCATGGGCGCTTATGCTGTTGACCTGCTGTTGGAAAATCATGACTATTCACACGGCGGTTTCTGTGTTGGCGTACAGAACGAGAAGATGGTGCATGAATTAATCTCTGTTTGTATCGCGCCAGAAAACAAGAAAAGTAAATTTAAAGAAGATTGGTACGACACAGCGAAAAAACTGTTCTAAAACAGTCAATAGCTCGATAAAAAAGGCCTCCGCTCGCGGGGGCTTTTTGCATTTAAGCGGCTTTATATTTCATATTGATATAATCAAAACTTTTTTATTCTTTAATTGACTGGAAAGTTTCTGGCACGCTCAGTATCAAGCCAACCAATTGGGTTGATTACATTTTAAGTTAATAACTATTCAAGTTAATGACAATAAATCTGGGGAGCGGGTCAATGCGTAAATGGGGTGTAGGTTTTTCATTACTGTTGCTGGCGTCAGGTGCCATGGCAAAAGATATTCAATTGCTGAATGTGTCATATGACCCGACACGTGAATTTTATCAAGAATATAACCAGGCATTTAGTAAGCATTGGCAAGAGAAAACCGGTGACAAGGTGACCGTACGCCAGTCACATGGCGGTTCGGGCAAGCAGGCGACCTCGGTTATTAATGGTATTGAAGCTGATGTTGTGACTCTGGCTCTGGCTTATGACGTCGATGCTATTGCTGAGCGTGGTCGTATTGATAAAGATTGGATCAAGCGCTTGCCGGATAACTCGGCACCTTACACCTCAACTATCGTATTCCTGGTTCGCAAAGGGAATCCAAAACAGATTCATGATTGGTCAGATTTAGTGAAACCGGGTGTTTCGGTCATTACGCCGAATCCAAAAACCTCCGGCGGTGCGCGCTGGAACTACCTGGCAGCATGGGGTTATGCGTTAGAGCACAATAATAATGATCAAGCTAAGGCACAAGAGTTTGTCAAACAGCTGTATAAGAATGTGGAAGTCTTGGATTCTGGCGCTCGTGGGGCCACGAATACCTTCGTGGAGCGCGGAATTGGCGATGTATTGATTGCCTGGGAAAATGAAGCTTTGCTGGCGGTGAATGAAGTGGGTAAAGACCAGTTTGATATCATTACACCGAGTGTTTCTATTTTGGCGGAGCCGACAGTCTCGGTGGTGGATAAAGTGGTCGACAAGCGCGGCACCCGTGAAGTGGCTGATGCGTATCTGAAATACTTGTATTCACCTGAAGGCCAAACCATTGCCGCGGAAAATTACTATCGCCCACGTGATCCGGCGGTAGCGGCCAAGTTTGCCAAAGAATTTCCTCAACTGAAATTATTTACCATTGATGACGTCTTCGGCGGCTGGACGAAAGCACAGCAGGTGCATTTTGCGACTGGCGGCGTATTTGACGAAATAAGTAAGCGATAAAATAAAAAACATAAAATAATGATTTGATAGCTGTAGCAGACTTAGCGCCCGTAAATTAATACTTACGGGCGCTTTGTTTTATCAGCCTCGCCCATGCTCAAATTATTTTCACAATTTATCTCTCTTCTTACAGATAAAAACTCTCCGGTTCGCCAACACACGTTAAATACGTTATTGAATAATGCTGAGTAAATTGGAGAGAAAAGCAGATGAATATTAGCAGCGCTAGTAATTTCAGTTCGAGTTCAAGTTTAATAGAGTCTGGAGAAAACAACGGATTGGGGATAAATAATCCGTTATTGTTACAAAGCTCAAAGAGTTTAAATGATGAATCTTTTCATGATATGAATTGTCACTATTTGGGAAACTTGGATACCTATACACCGCCATCATTAGCTATAGCAAACGAGAAAGCCTCTTTTGGTATTAAGCCCAGCAACTATGGCTGCTTTGTCACCAAACAGAATTATCTAACAAACTATTTGTTAGATATCGTAAATCGTGAGGGGAAGCCGCCTCTGTTACTGCGGCCTCTGGCTGCTTTACTTAAGCTATTTGGTCTCCATGGTTTTGGTCAAACTAACTGTGCTTCTTGTGCGACCGCCGTTGCAGAGACATTGGAGAGAAATGAAGTTTATCTGGCTATGCCAAAGCTCCGAGGTGCAGATGTCAAAGGGAATATGGGGCTGCCATTTGAGAGTGCGGCGTCGGCTTCAGAGCTGATTTCTCAATTAGAAAAATATCAAACCGCAGATGAATTAAATGGCGTTCTTGTTATTCATCGCCCAGCTATGCTAAGCCTGCTACCAGGTGCGAAACAAGGGCATGCCTGTAATCTGATTAAATTTAAAGATAGTAATTTTGTTCATTTTTTTGATGCGCAGAAGAAAACCTATTTAAGCTGTGACCTGGCAAGTATCTCAGATCAGGTTATTGAGATAAGAAAATTCCTTGGCCCTGTTGGCGCTGACGGGATTGATTTATATCAGAAAGGATTTCATAAGAGTATTAATGAAAAACCGGAGTGGTAACTCCGGCTTTATAAATAACTTGCCCGCTAAAATTAAGCTTTTTTAGCTGCAGCTGCTGCTTTCACAATAACCGCGAAAGCATCAGCTTTCAGTGAGGCACCGCCCACCAGTGCGCCATCGATATCAGGCTGGGTGAACAGTTCTGCTGCGTTTTTATCGTTAACAGAACCGCCGTACTGAATAATAACTTGTGCGGCAATGGCGGCATCTTGCTTAGCAATATGGTCACGGATAAATTTGTGAACGGCTTGAGCCTGTGCTGGAGTAGCTGATTTGCCAGTCCCGATAGCCCAGATTGGTTCATAAGCGATAACGGCACCTTCGAATGCTTTTGCACCCAAGGTGTTCAGCACTGCGTCCAGCTGTTTAGCGCAAACAGCTTCAGTTTGGCCAGCTTCGTTTTCTGCTTCGGTTTCACCGATACACAATACTGGAGTCAGACCGACTTCTTTCAGCACACCGAATTTCTTCGCGATAAATTCATCACTTTCTTTGTGATAAGTACGGCGTTCAGAGTGGCCAATAATGATGTATTGAGCACCAATATCTTTCAGCATTTCAGCAGAAGTTTCACCGGTAAATGCACCAGACAGATTCACATCAACATTCTGTGCGCCTAGTGCGATACGGCTGCCGGCTAATTCATGTTTAGCTTGATTCAGATAGATAGCGGGTGGGGCAATGGCCACGCCACAACCTTCAACGGTGCTCAATTCTTTACGCAGGTTAGCGATAAGCTCGTTAACCATGTGAGTGCTACCGTTCAGTTTCCAGTTACCCATAACTAATGGATGACGCATATTTATTCCTCCAACAAGGGGACACGAGGGTCAATAATAATGACTGCCCGACAGGCAGTTTACCTGTCCAACAGTATAGAGATGATTGGCGGCAATGGCTTTGCTTTTCGTCATTAATTACGGCGAGATTATGCTTCAGATAGTGACAGCTTAATCGGTTCAACAGCGAAGGTAAGCCCTTTTTCGCCATTATCTGCCACAACATAGCGAATTGCGCCGACAGGATGGGTGAAGAAAGGCAAGCCTTTACCTTGGGTCAGCAGTTGCTGCACGTTGCTGATACTTTGTTCGACCGTAAGAGTGGGCTCAAACTGGCGCATCATGGCCGCCATATAATTTACAGCCATTAATCGGGCTGTTTTTTCTTCACTGCCTTTTATCGGCAGGTAAGTGATTTGTATGGTTTTTATCTTGCCCGTACCTCTCTCCAATGCTGTGGAAGCATAGAGGTTTTCATTAATCTTGCTGGCGGCCCGGGTCAGTGGCGGTGAATCATCCTTTACCGTAATCGCGTGAAACTCACTGATTGGCAAGGTTGGATTGGCATGATTATACCGCTCACGGAATTTCACCAGGGTTAAATCAAAGGTTGGTGCGCCAGAAAGCAGGTAAGGTGCCGTTGGCTGAGTCTCTTCTGCCTGCTGATCTCCGCCAGCTTCGGGGTCGGCATGAGCGCGGCTAACCGTTGCTATTAGCAGCAGTATTGTCAGCATTGCGGTTATTTCTTTTCTCATGACTTACGCCGTGGTTTGAAGTGTGTGTAGGGGATTAAAACGGTAATTGGTGGTGATTGTCAAAATTCACTGCAAAGATTATAGGTTAGTTGCGGCGTTGAGTTACTCTATTGTGCATATCAACTTTACGTTATATCAGTTCAATGGATCAGGTTATTGATGACAATACAGCAGTGGTGTTTCTCGTTTAAAGGCCGTATCGGGCGGCGTGATTTTTGGATCTGGATCGGGTTGTGGCTACTGGCGATGTTGGTTGTTTTTACATTAGCAGGGCAAAATTGGCTTCCGACTCAGACCGCCGCTTTTGCTATTGTCTTTTTACTGTGGCCTACGGCGGCGGTGGTCGTCAAGCGGCTGCATGACCGCAATAAAGCCGGTTGGTGGGCGCTATTGATGGTGCTCGCATGGATGCTAATGGCCGGTAACTGGCAGATGCTAGCGCCTATCTGGCAATGGGGCGTTGGGCGGTTTATTCCCACACTTATCATTGTCATGATGTTTATTGACTGTGGTGCATTTCTCGGGACCGAGGGCGATAACCGTTTTGGCCCAGAGGCTGTGCCGGTGAGATTTTTGGCTGAAAAAGCAAATAGTTAATAAGGTTTGATAAAGCAAAAGGGCGCTATTGCGCCCTTGGATATGAGGTTACTGAGCTTTACCAGTATTGTTCACTGGTCATATGCCCCGGTTTACGGCGTAAATGTTTCCGCATCCCGCGCTGTTCTTTTAGCAATTGCTGGGTATCACGCACCATTTGCGGGTTACCACACAGCATGACATGACTGTCTTCGGCATCAATCTTCAAGCCTACAGCAGCTTCCAGTGAGCCATTCTCAATCAGCGCCGGGACTCTGCCCGTCAATGACCCTGGGGATTCTTCACGGCTGACAACCGTCTGGATACGCAATTTGCCGTTATAACGTTGTTCGAGCTGCTGCATCAATGGCAGATAGCTGAGGTCACGGGCAAAGCGAGCAGCATGAACCAGAACCAAATTTTTGAAGCGCTCCAAATCGCGCCCTTCCTGCAAAATAGACAGGTAAGGGCCAATCGCCGTGCCGGTTGCCAACATCCATAACGTGTCACAATCCGGAATTTCTTCCAGAACAAAGAAACCCGCAGCTTGTTTGGTCACCATGACTTCCCCTCCCACCGCCAGTTGGTCGAGGCGCGGGCTGAGTTTGCCTTCCGGTACAGTAACCAGATAGAACTCTAGGTTATCGTCACTGGGAGCATTGACGTAGGAATAGGCCCGCTGTACCCGTTCACCGTTAATATCTAATGCCAGCTTGGCAAATTGACCGGCGGTAAAGGGATCGACGGGCGCATTGACCCGAATACTAAACAGAGCGTCCGTCCAGTGTTCGATGTGAGTAATTTTGCCACTAACCCATTCAGCCATATTTCTTTCCCGTCATATGCTTATCTGATGTGATGTCTAAAATGATGGTCATATTTTATGGCATCTGGCTGAAAAATATTATCGATTAAATGTTATCTCTCTTCGCCATGGGTGCCATTGCCCAATTAGGGCGCAGCAACACGCATATGGACAGTTAACTTTACGGCAATGGTGTTTTTATCTGCCAGTCGGCCGTTTGGCAATATGTCGTGCTGGCTCGCTAAAAAATCTGAATTTGTTAGCTTATGCGCCAATAGTGAGGTGTGTCGCAAAATCCAGTTTTTCGCTGCCAGATTGTGTGACACGAAGTCCGGCTAACAATTAGTTAAGATAATGAGAAAAATAGAGAATTTCCACCTGTTGGCGATGTTGATTCTGTTGGTTGCTGTTGGTCAAATGGCGCAAACCATTTATGTCCCTGTTATTGCGGATATCGCCCGCGATTTATCAGTGCGTACCGGGACGGTGCAGCGCGTGATGGCGGCATACTTATTGACTTATGGCTTCTCGCAACTGATTTACGGCCCACTCTCAGATAGGATTGGGCGTCGCCCGGTGATTCTGACGGGCATGATGATATTTATGTTGGGCGCATTAGGGGCCTGGCTGTCGGATAGTTTGCCTATGCTGGTAGCGGCCAGTGCTTTGCAGGGCATGGGGACGGGGGTTGCGGGGGTAATGGCGCGCACAATGCCACGAGATTTATATGCTGGCACGGCGCTGCGTTACGCTAACAGTATGTTGAATATGGGGATTTTGGTCAGCCCTCTTATGGCGCCGGTGATCGGTGGAGTGTTGGCCAGTCTGTTCGGCTGGCGTGCTTGCTATGCATTTCTGCTCTTTTTATGTGGTGGGGTGGCATTTTGCATGTTCCGTTGGTTACCGGAGACTCGCCCGCAACAAACCGAAAAGCGGCGAATGCTAGCCAGTTTCCGCCTATTGCTATCGGATCGCGCTTTTAGCTGTTATCTGGTGATGTTGATTGGCGCATTAGCCGGTATTGCGGTATTTGAAGCCAGTGCCGGCGTCTTGATGGGCGGTGTCTTAGGGTTAAGTGGGGTGACGGTCAGTATTTTATTTATCCTGCCGATTCCGGCGGCGTTCTTTGGTGCATGGTATGCCGGTCGTGACGGTAAAACCTTCCAAAACCTGATGTGGCACTCCGTCATCAGCTGTCTGCTGGCCGGTTTGATGATGTGGATACCCGGCTGGTTTGGCATCATGAATATTTGGACACTGGTGATACCCGCAGCGCTGTTCTTCTTTGGTGCCGGGATGTTATTTCCTCTTGCCACGACCGGGGCAATGGAACCTTTCCCTTATCTGGCGGGTGCGGCAGGGGCTTTGGTTGGCGGCTTGCAGAATATCGGGTCAGGTTTAGCGACGTGGTTATCGGCCATGCTGCCACAAACCGGGCAATTCAGTTTGGGGTTGTTGATGTTTGCCATGGCGCTATTGATTTTGTTGTGCTGGTGGCCGTTATCCCACCGGATGCAACCGCAAGAACATCGCGTTTAACTGATTGATAATACTGAATAAAAACGGGTGAAACTTGAGTGTCGCGCCCGTTTTGACTTATTGCTCATGCTATTTATGAACCGGATTAGAGCAAGAATTCATGCAGAGCCGGGTCTTTACGATCAAGAAAATGGGTGGAGCGGATACGGCGGATAGTGCGGGACTTGCCGCGAATCAGCAGGGTCTCGGTGGTTGCCATGTTGCCTTTGCGATAAATACCTTCCAACAGGTCACCTTTGGTTATCCCGGTGGCGGAGAAAATCACATTGTCATTGCGGGCCATATCCCCCAGTAACAACACTTTACCGGCTTCAATCCCCATGGTTTTGCAGCGCACCAGTTCTTGCTCACCCATGCGGCGGTTGTCTTCGTTATCGCCTTTTACTTGATGGCGTGGCAATAAACGCCCCTGCATATCACCATCCAGCGCGCGTATCACCGCAGCAGAAATCACACCTTCAGGCGCGCCGCCGATGCAGTACATCACATCCACTTCACTTTCTGGCATACAGGTTAAAATGGAGGCCGCAACATCACCATCTGGGATAGCAAACACTTTGACGCCAAGTTGCTGCATTTCGGCGATGATCCCGTCATGGCGCGGTTTGGCGAGTGTGATAACCGTTAAATCAGTCAGGGGTTTATTGAGCTTGATGGCAATATTGCGCAGATTGAGTTCCAGTGGCAGATTAAGGTCGATTGCCCCTTTTGCCCCAGGGCCAACCACCAGCTTTTCCATATACATATCAGGCGCATGCAAAAATGTGCCTTTATCTCCCACCGCCAATACCGCCAGCGCATTGGCCTGACCCATTGCGGTCATGCGGGTGCCTTCAATAGGGTCAACCGCGATATCAACAGCATCGCCCTGGCCAGTACCGACATGCTCACCGATAAACAGCATTGGGGCTTCATCGATTTCACCTTCACCGATGACAATCTGCCCATCAATATTGACCTGATTGAGCATAATACGCATGGCCCGTACAGCAGCGCCGTCGGCAGCATTTTTATCGCCCCGACCCAGCCACTTATAGCCCGCCAGCGCAGCAGCTTCAGTGACACGGGAAAACTCGATGGCTAATTCACGTTTCATGGTTAGACCTGTATCCCCGTCATACTTCAAGCTGCATCTGCGTTGGCTACGCTCAATCACGCCAGTCACTTACTTAATGTAAGCTCTTGGTGCTTCTCTCACTTGCCGCTTTCCTGCAACTCGAATTATTTAGGGTAATAGAAGATAGAAGAATGTAAGCAGGAATTCTATCATCTTTGTGAAGTGAAGCTGTAAGGGTGTCTTTTGGTGTGATGAGATTTTTCACAATAGAAAACGCGCCATCGGGGGATAATGGCGCGTTATAGAGAGCTTAAAACAGACTCGATTTTACCCGCAGACCGTTATTATTCGTGCTCTTCCCAAGCTTGGGCGCGGGCCACTGCTTTCTTCCAGCCTTTATAGCGGAAGTCGCGTTCGGTGGTTTCGATCCCTGGACGGAATTCGCGCTCAATGGTCGCTTTACTCTTCACTTCATCCAGATCACTCCAGAAGCCAGTTGCCAGACCCGCTAGGAATGCGGCACCCAACGCGGTGCTTTCACGTACTGCCGGGCGCTCAACGCGCGTGCCCAGAATGTCAGCTTGGAATTGCATCAGGAAGTTGTTCGCGACTGCACCGCCATCAACGCGCAGTGATTTCAGCCGTTCACCGGAATCTGCTTGCATAGCATCCAATACATCACGAGTTTGATAAGCAATAGACTCAAGTGTTGCACGGATAATATGGTTGCTGTTCACACCACGAGTCAGGCCAAAGATAGCGCCACGGGCATACGGGTCCCAATATGGGGCGCCCAAGCCGGTGAAGGCTGGCACCACATACACACCATTACTGTCTTTGACTTTAGTCGCGAAATATTCAGAGTCGAATGAGTCACTAATCAGTTTCAGCTCATCACGCAGCCATTGAATGGATGCGCCGCCAATAAATACTGCCCCTTCCAGTGCATAATTCACTTCGCCGCGTGGGCCGCAGGCGATAGTGGTCAACAGGCCATTTTTGGATTGAACCACTTCAGTCCCGGTGTTCATTAACAAGAAGCAGCCAGTACCGTAAGTATTCTTCGCCATCCCCGGCTGTACACACAGTTGACCAAACAGTGCTGCTTGTTGGTCACCGGCGATACCTGCGATTGGAATACGTGTACCGCCTTTACCACCAATGTTGGTCTGGCCATAAACTTCTGAGGATGGGCGAACTTCAGGCAACATGGCGCGCGGAATATTCAGCGCCTTCAGCATGCGCTCATCCCACTCTTTGGTGCGGATATTAAACATCATGGTGCGTGATGCGTTGGTGTAATCCGTTACGTGTACGCGGCCCTGAGTCATGTTCCACACAAGCCAGGTGTCCACAGTACCAAACAGTAGTTCGCCGCGCTCAGCACGCTCACGCGCGCCCTCTACGTTATCGAGGATCCATTTAACTTTGGTGCCAGAGAAGTAAGGGTCGACCACCAGCCCAGTATTGAAGCGGATGTATTCTTCCAGACCTTCTTTTTTCAGCTTTTCACAGATGTCTGCGGTGCGTCGACATTGCCAGACAATCGCGTTATACACCGGCTTACCCGTTGCTTTGTCCCAAACAATGGTTGTTTCACGTTGGTTGGTGATACCGATACCCGCAATTTCATCAGAACTGATACCTGCTTTGGCCAGCACTTCGACCA
Source organism: Yersinia canariae (assembly GCF_009831415.1). Lineage (NCBI taxonomy): Bacteria > Pseudomonadati > Pseudomonadota > Gammaproteobacteria > Enterobacterales > Yersiniaceae > Yersinia > Yersinia canariae. The sequence goes on from NZ_CP043727.1 coordinate 105,123, forward strand.
GAGTGGAGCTTTGGGTCGCCCATATTTCCATTGGGTCGTGCTCAACCCAACCTGCTTTCGGGTAAATTTGGGTGAATTCACGCTGAGAAACACTCACGATATTGGCATCGTGGTCCAGCACCACTGCTCTGGAACTGGTGGTTCCCTGATCAAGCGCGACAATATATTTCTTTGGAGTAGTATTTTCGGTTGTCATAGTTAGCCTACTTTTAAGTTGCCGTTTCTAAGTATCTATTATTTACGCTTTGCGTTCTGTGGTCGTCACCGTGGTTTCTTCATCATCAACGGCACACACATCGCAGGGTAAATGGCGACCAATCAGAGCGCGATAACCGAATGCACCCACTAATGCACCCACGATAGGCCCGAATATTGGTACCAGGAAGTAAGGAATGTCACGCCCGCCAGTGAAGGCGATTTCGCCCCAGCCTGCAAAATAAGCAAACAGTTTTGGACCAAAGTCACGTGCTGGGTTTAATGCGAACCCGGTCAATGGCCCCATTGAACCACCGATAACGGCGATCAGAATACCAATCAGGAGCGGGGCCAGTGGGCCGCGTGGAATACCATTACCATCATCAGTCAACGCTAAGATAAGGCACATCAAAATAGCGGTAATAACGGTTTCAACCAGGAAAGCTTGGAAAACAGAAATGTGAGGGTTTGGATAAGTAGAGAAAATGCCTGCCAGATTCAGACTCTCAACACTGCCGCGTGCTATCTGATGAGTCTGTTCAAAATCGATGAACAGGTTGTAGTAGAGGCCGAACACCAAGGCCGCTGCACAAAATGCACCTGCAATTTGCGCCAAAATGTAGGGAATAACTTTACGGCGATCGAAACAGGCAAATAACCACAAAGCAATGGTGACTGCCGGATTAAGATGAGCGCCTGAAATCGCTGCTGTGAGATAAATGGCCATAGCAACACCCAGGCCCCAAATAATACTAATTTCCCACTGCCCAAAACTGGCTCCTGCCAATTTTAATGCGGCGACACAGCCCACACCAAAAAAGATGAGTAGAGCGGTACCGAGAAACTCCGCGATACATTGGCCCTTCAAGGTCGAACTAGCGGTTTGGCTCATAGTAGATGTCCTAGAGACAGAGATTTATAGGGTATTTCTTATTTTTGCCCTTCGGACTGCGAAGGGAGTGATGTAAATTTATCGTTAACGAGCACAAACGAGAAATAGCGAAATCAAAATGTGTGTTGTGTGTCATAAAAATGAGCGATTTCGCGTTATCCACGGCTCTTAAGGGACTTTAAAAGTGTGATCAGACCAGTACTTTCTTCCTTAGTTGTTAAGGGGGTGTATAACTTTACACGATGGGTCATAGTGGTTTTTCAGTTTTTGCTGATGGTTCCTGACACGAAATTGCTACAGAGTGTGGTTTGTACCGGTATGGCGCTAGACAGGTGGGGACTGGCTACATACAATCGCCCTACAAGGTCATCACTTTACAAGACCATCGTTTTTATCAAACTGCGTTGCTTGTGCGCTCGGGCACCTAAAACATAGCGCTTGGTGCACTCGTTCGATGGATATAGCGCGATAAATCAGTATTCACAGCAGTTTCATTTCTCAGTGGTTGCTTTAGTTAATGCAGCAACTGAAGTTAAGAATGATGACTGCGACCAAGAGATGTACGCCTTGCTACCATAAGGGGACCGAAGAATGTCATTTGAAGTATTTGAGAAATTGGAAGTTAAAGTTCAGCAGGCGATTGATACCATCACTTTATTACAGATGGAAATTGAAGAGCTGAAAGAGAAAAATAACACCCTGTCCCAAGAAGTTCAGGAAGCTGCTGGTGGCCGTGAAGCGCTAGTGCGCGAAAATGAGCAACTGAAACAAGAACAGCATGTTTGGCAGGATCGTCTGCGGGCACTGTTGGGAAAGATGGAAGAGGTCTGAGTGCCAGTTGGCTTAAAACATCACTCATGCACAGTTAAAAGCCTCTAGTCACGTAGCCACTTTGAGTCTGAAGGGCAACAAAAAGGGCGATATCAATATCGCCCTATCTAATGAGAATTATCTATAAATCAGAGAGATATCACTCAATATCCAATGGTTCTTCTGACAAGATAATCCCGGTGTTGTCTGCGTACAAGTGGTCACCGGAGAAGAATGTCACCCCGCCAAAATTAACGCGGATATCACTCTCACCAATACCTTCATCTGCGGCACCGACAGGAATCGCGGCCATCGCCTGGATACCAATATCCAATTCGGCCAGTTCATCAACCTGACGGACAGCACCGTAAACCACAATGCCTTCCCACTCGTTTTTCAATGCCAAGTCAGCTAACTCAGCATTGATTAATGCGCGGCGCACTGAACCACCGCCATCGACGACTAAAACACGGCCAAGACCATTTTCTTCCAGTAGATCAAACAACAAGCCGTTATCTTCGAAACATTTTACAGTGGTTATCTTGCCACCAAATGAAGTACGTCCGCCAAAATTGGAGAACAGTGGTTCTACCACATTTACCTCTTCATGATAGATATCACAGAGATCGGAAGTATCATATTTCATAGGATTAACGTCTGGTTGCGGCTGGGATGTTAAGTATATCCCTTTCTGGCTACTGTTGGCAAAATCATCAATTGTTAAATCACTCCGGGCAGGTTCTATTGGCGCTGCCCGGGGAAATAAAAGGCTGAATTAACTGAGCACTAGGCCAATAGCGAACAGGATATTGGTCAGTAGAGCGGCTTTGACCATATGTTCGAGCATCGGGCGCATGCCCGCGGCTGTAGGTTCACGCAGTACAAATAAGGCGTGTTTGACCAGCAGGGGAACGGCCAGAATAAAAATCCAACCCGCCCAGCTATGCAGATTCAGCATGCTAAATAACGCCAGACAGAAGATAGCGGCGGCAATCAATAGAGCATGGTAATAACGCGCGACGACGGGGCCTAAACGCACTGCGAATGTGTTTTTGCCATTGGCTTTGTCATTTTCGATATCGCGCAAATTATTAATATTTAACACCGCGGTTGCCAGTAAACCACAGGCGGTCGCGGGTAGCATGACGACACTGTCAAAGTGCCCGGATTGAAGATAATAAGTCCCGGCGACACTCAGCCAGCCGAAGAAGACTAATACCGAAATATCACCTAACCCCATATAACCATAGGGTTTACTGCCGACAGTGTAGGTAATGGCGGCTACAATGGCCATCAGCCCGAGCAGTAAAAAACCTAACACGTCGCTGGGTTTCTCACAGGCGACGGTAATGAGGGCGATACCCGAAATGGCTGTCAGGCTGACAGTGATTATCAGCGCGACTTTCATTTGCTCGCGAGTAATCATCCCTTTCTGCATGCCGCGCAATGGCCCGATACGTTCTTCGGTATCACTGCCCTTAATGGCATCACCATAATCATTGGCGAGATTGGACAAAATTTGCAGCAGGCCAGCTGTTAATAAGGCAAGCAAGGCGACTGCGGGTTTAAAACTATCGAGCCAGACAGCCAGAGCTGAGCCGGTCACGATAGAGGCAAAGGCCAGTGGCAGTGTTCTTGGCCGAAGGCTTTCCAGCCAAGCCTGGGTCTGGTTGGTGTTAGTTGATAGGCTCATTTTCTGCTTCATTTTATAGGAGTCTGGTCCGCCTATATCGGCGAGTTAAAAAACGATCATATAATAAAAATAAGAGTGGGAGGCGATGCCTCCCACTCAATATTAATTTGGCGAACCATTTTATCCAGCAAAGGCTGATAAAGCGAGTTATAGGATAAAACGACTCAAATCTTCATCAGCAACCAGCTCATCCAGATGTTGACCAACATATGCCGCATCAATAGTAATGGATTGACCATTACTTTCGCTGGCGTCATAAGAGATATCTTCCATCAGCCGTTCCAACACGGTATGCAAACGACGTGCGCCGATGTTCTCAGTGCGCTCGTTAACTTGCCACGCCGCCTCAGCGATTTTACGGATCCCTTCACGAGTAAACTCAACAGTCACGCCTTCGGTTGCCATCAGAGCTTTGTATTGCTCCGTCAGTGAAGCACTCGGCTCGGTCAGGATGCGCTCAAAATCGTCTGTTGTCAGTGCCTGCAATTCTACCCGAATTGGCAAACGACCTTGCAACTCAGGGATTAGGTCTGACGGGCTGGAAACCTGGAATGCCCCGGAGGCAATAAACAGGATATGGTCAGTTTTGACCATGCCGTGTTTGGTTGATACGGTGCAACCTTCGACCAATGGCAGCAAGTCACGCTGCACCCCTTCGCGGGACACATCCGGGCCTGAAGTCTGGCCGCGTTTACAGATTTTATCGATTTCGTCGATGAACACTATCCCGTGTTGCTCAACTGCGTCGATCGCCTGCTGTTTTAGCTCTTCTGGATTAACCAGTTTCGCGCCTTCTTCCTCAATCAGCAGTTTGAATGCTTCTTTGATTTTGATTTTGCGCGGTTTTTGTTTCTGACCAGCAATGTTCTGGAACATGGACTGCAACTGGTTAGTCATCTCTTCCATGCCCGGAGGCGCCATGATTTCGACACCTACCGGTGAGGCCGCCAGATCGATTTCAATTTCTTTGTCATCCAACTGACCTTCACGCAGTTTCTTGCGGAAAGCTTGACGCGTCGGGGATGGCTCTTGGGCTTCATCCGGCTGGCCCCAGTTATTTTTAGCCGGCGGGATGAGCACATCCAGAATACGTTCTTCGGCCAATTCTTCAGCCCGATAACGCATTTTTTCAATGGATTGTTGACGTACCATTTTTATGGCGGCATCAGTCAGATCGCGGATTATCGAGTCCACTTCTTTACCAACATAGCCAACTTCGGTGAATTTAGTCGCTTCTACTTTGATGAACGGCGCATTGGCCAGTTTTGCCAGGCGGCGAGCAATTTCAGTTTTACCCACACCGGTTGGGCCGATCATCAGAATATTTTTAGGGGTAACTTCGTGGCGCAGCTCTTCATTAAGTTGCATCCGACGCCAGCGGTTACGCAGGGCAATAGCCACCGCACGTTTAGCTTTATCCTGGCCGATAATGTAGCTATCAAGTTCGCTGACGATTTCGCGTGGGGTCATTTCAGACATGTCACTCTATCCTTACGCTTTGTATGTTAATAACGCCTAGTACGTTAATTCTTCAATGGTTTGGAAGCGGTTGGTATAGATACAGATATCCCCCGCAATACTCAGAGATTTCTCGACGATATCCCGAGCACCCAATTCGGTGTTTTCCAGCAGCGCGCGTGCAGCAGACTGGGCATAAGGCCCGCCTGAACCGATAGCAATCAGGTCATCTTCAGGCTGAACCACATCGCCGTTACCGGTGATAATGAGTGATGCTGTTTCATCCGCGACAGCCAACAGTGCTTCGAGTTTGCGTAACATACGGTCGGTGCGCCAATCTTTGGCTAACTCAACAGCCGCTTTAGTCAGGTGGCCTTGGTGCATCTCAAGTTTGCGCTCAAATAGCTCAAACAGGGTAAAAGCATCAGCGGTACCACCAGCAAAACCAGCAATGACTTTATTGTTATAAAGGCGGCGTACTTTTTTAGCGTTGCCCTTCATTACGGTATTGCCCAGAGTGACCTGGCCATCACCACCGATAACTACATGACCATTACGGCGTACACTTACAATTGTTGTCACGAGCAGACCCTCGTTGCAGACTGAATGAGTCCCCATACTGAATTCAGAAAAACAGTATGGGGTATATTGAGATTATAAATGGGGGAGGATTATGACTTTTCAACCCCCAACAGCGAGGGGAATGCATCCTGACTGACCAGCGCCTTTCAAACGCTGTAAGGCTTTATCGGCAGCCGCCTTGGTGCTGTAAGGGCCGACTACCACGCGATTCCAGCCACCGCCAGCGGTAATGCGGCTTTCAATGCCTTCAAATGCCAATTGGGCGCGAATAGATTCGGCCTGGTCAGCGGCTTTGAATGAACCACATTGCACCATCCAGCGTTGTGCTTTTTCTTTCTCTTTTTCCGGCTTCGGCGGTGTTGCCGCCTGTTGTGTTACCGGAGCCGTCGGTTGCGGTGTACGCGTTGGAGTCGTGACCTGCGGCTGCACTTGTGTCTGTGGTGCTTGTGTTTGCTGCTGTACCGGTGCAGTCGTCTGACGCGGCGGCGTTAATGGCTGCTGCTGCATATTCGTGACCGGTGGTTTGATGGTCACTGCTGAGCGCGGCACTTGCATCCCTTGGTTATACGGCACTTCTGAAAGCTGCGTAGGTTGTTGGCGCATATCCGCCTGCATCTGCTCAAGCAATTGGCGCTGTTCATTGGTCAGCTGTGTTTTGGTATTGACTTCGCCACCGGCAGACGGTTCGGTTGGTGTTGGCACGCCAATCTGACGATTTTCCAACTCTTTAATATAACGCCAACGTTCTTCCGGTTTCGGCGGCAGCCCATTGCCTGTACGTGGGTCATGGCTGGGCAGTAACGGAAGCTCACCCGGTTTATTGTGGGTGATGAAATAAAGTCCACCAACAAATACCACTAATAGCGCGACGGCCAGTGCCATCACGGTTTTGGATACTGCTGGAGCACTGCGTTTTTTTCGGCTGGTGCTTTTGCGCCGCGCTCCTGAGCGCCCTCGGCTTACATAATCTCTTTGTGCCACTATCGTTTCGCTGCGTCGTGATGATGGAATAAGTCCGTCATGTTACTGAACCCCTGAATATTTGCCTAGCGTTTAGGCGCAGCAGTACTTTCCCTGATGATTAATTCGGTGTCTAACAAGCGGGAGCCACTTTGTACTGAATGCCCTTGTAACTGCTCAAGTAATAGTAACATGGCTTGCTGACCAATTTGATAACGTGGTTGTGCCACGGTGGTCAAGGGCGGATCACAATACTGTGACAATTTCAGGTCGTCAAAGCCGACGACTGAGACATCCTGCGGGACGCGTAGCCCCATTTTCTTGGCTTGCCACATAGCCCCTATTGCCATCACATCATTGTGACAAAATATTGCAGTCGGAGGATGAGGCAGTTCCATCAGTGTTGCAAAGGTTTCTGCTCCGGCCTCATAGCTAAAATCACCGCGGATAATATAGTCACTGTCAACCGCAATACCATTGCGGCGCAGCGCCTGAATATAACCTTGTAGCCGATATTGGCACAGCGGAAAATTCTCCGGCCCGGCCACACAGGCGATGCGTTTGTGGCCTAACTCATGCAGATAATTAACGGCTTCATAGGCGGCTGTCAGGTTGTCGATATGCACCGTAGGCAGTTCCAGTTCCGGCGCAAACTCGTTTGCCATCACCATCGGCGGTAAATTGCGCTGTTCTTCTTTACTGGCATCAAAAGGAAGATTGGAACCTAACAGCAACATGCCATCAATTTGCTTGGTGATGATCAGGTTAACGAAAGTGCGCTCTTGCTGGGTTTGTTGCGCACAATCACCAATTAAGATCAGATAGCCTTGCTGGGCTGCGGCATGTTCAATGCCTTGGATGATGTCAGCAAAAAAGGGGTCGCTGATATCAGGCACGATAACCAGGATAGTGCGCGACTCGTTACGTTTAATATTGCGAGATAAAGCATGGGGAGAGTAACCGACAGCCAGAACAGCTTGCTCCACTTTTTGCCGAGTCACTGTTGAAACCTTTTCCGGGTTCATCAATGCACGCGATACAGTCGCAGTTGAAACACCCGCCATTTCGGCAACGTCTTTCATGGTGGCCATCGTGAATTCTTTCTTATGTTCCAACGCCTTTCTCCTTGCTCTGGCTCCGAGCCAGCACTCATGCTTGAGATATCCCGTGGCCAGTGGCTCAGAATATTAACGGGTTGTCACACGTAAACCGGCAGTTTCGGTAAGCGCGCTCATATCCTTTCAGGGCAGTGTGGTTTCGGTTGAATACAGACTTTCCGTCATTCTATACAGATAGTGGGGGCAATTTGTTACCTAATTTGCATTAAAAGTGTGACAGAAGTGGGGTTTTTCGAACTGGCTCGCACAAAGCAGGGTAAACGATTGCTTTGAATGATAGATCAAACAATAAAACTGTTAAGGAAAAACCAATCACCCCAATAATTGGCCTTTCTAAAAGACAGTAAACGAATGAATCCCGATGGGCTTACTTAAGTAAGTTATTCGGGTTAATGAGTGCAACTAACACAGTCGCAATGGCAAATAGGGCAAGGATTTAGCTGTCTATTGGGTCGACATCCAAAGTCCATTTAACTTTCCGCACCTGTGGCAAGGTATTGATGAGCGGCTGAGATGTCTTAATGAGCCGTTGCAGTAATTGCCGCGAGGGGTGTTGTAACAATAATTGCCAGCGAAAGCGCCCGCTTCGTTTGGCCTGAAGTGCCGGGACTGGCCCCATAATCCATAATGCATCGTCTTTCAGTGGGCTGGCTTCCAGCAAATTACGTAATTGTTGCAAGAACAGCGCCGACTGCTGGTTATCGTGGTCTTCACTGCGAACAATAATATGACTGGTATAAGGCGGTAAAAATACGCTTTTACGTTCTGCAAGTGCTTGTTTTGCAAAAGCATCGTAGCCTTGTTGTAGCAAAATTTGCAGCAACGGATGCTCCGGGTGGTGAGTTTGTAAAATGACTTCACCTTGCTTACCCGCACGGCCTGCACGACCTGATACCTGAGTATAAAGTTGAGCAAACCGTTCTGCCGAGCGGAAATCTGCCGAGAATAGCGCACCGTCGACATCCAGCAATGCCACCAGAGTGACATCAGGGAAGTGATGGCCTTTTGCCAGCATCTGAGTGCCAATCAATATCCGCGCGCCGCCCTGATGCACATCCGCCAGATGTTGTTCCAAGGAACCTTTACGGCTGGTGGTATCGCGGTCAATGCGGGTGATCGGCGTGTCTGGGAACAGGGGGGCCAGCTCCCGCTCCAATTGTTCCGTCCCCACGCCGACTGACACCAGATGCGTCGAACCACATTTTGGGCACTGTTGTGGCACTGGGCGCTGGCTGTCGCAGTGGTGGCAACGCAATTGGCGGTGATTCTGATGCAAAGTGTAATAGTGGTCACAGCGCTGACATTCAGCAATCCAGCCACATTCATGGCACAGCAATGCGGGCGCATATCCCCGACGGTTGAGGAACAAAATCACCTGATTGTCAGCTTGCAAATGGGTTTTCATACGTTTTAGCAACGGCTGAGAAAGGCCCACCTTGAGTGGCAACCCTTTGAGATCTAACAAGTGCTGTATTGCTGGCTTGGCATTACCGGCCCGCTTCGACAGGGTGAGCTGGCGATATTTACCCATTTGCACATTATGTAATGTTTCCAACGCAGGTGTGGCCGTCCCCATCACGATGGGAATACCTTCTTCGCGGGCACGGAACACGGCTAAATCCCGGGCATGGTAGCGCCAGCCCTCCTGCTGTTTATAAGAACTATCATGTTCTTCATCAATAATGATGACGCCCAGACGGGAGAATGGAGTGAATAAGGCGGAGCGAGTACCAATCACAATGGCGGCTTCACCGTTGCGCGCCCTCAGCCAAACCGATAAACGCTCGCTATCATTTAGGCCAGAATGGAGCACTTCAACCGGCGCATTGAAGCGCTCGCGAAAACGGGCAATAGTCTGTGGGGTTAGGCCAATTTCAGGGACCAAAACCAGCGCCTGACGGCCCTGCGCCAGAATATTTTCCAGCACACTGAGATAAACTTCGGTTTTACCCGAGCCGGTCACCCCCGCCAGCAGCCAGGCGGCAAACTGGGTATCTTCACTGCGAATTGCCCCGACGGCAGTTGCTTGCTCGGTGTTGAGCCGCAGGCGTTCGCCCAGCACGGAAAAACCATGACGCCAGTCAGTGGTAGCAACTTCCTGCGCCCGAAGATCAATTAACCCTTTGCTCCGCAATGCTTGCAACGCGCTTTCCGTTAATGCCATTTCATTGACTTGATGGCGATAAACCGGCTTTTGTAATAATGCGGCAAGAGCTTGCTGCTGTTTGGGCGCGCGCTTTAAGCTTTCTGGTGGGGTGGCGCGGCCAAGCTCTGTGGCGAACCATTGCCACAATGGGGCGGATTGCGCGGGTTTGCCTTGTCGCAATAAGATGGGCAAAGCATGAAACAGCACTTCGCCTATCGGATAATGATAATACTCCGTGGCCCAGCAGAGGATGCGCCACAGGCTGGGTGGAAACAGGCTGTCACTGTCCAAAACGGCATCAATGGCTTTGAGTTGTTCAATAGGGAAAGCACTGGTATCACTGATACCCACCACAATTCCAATGGCATTACGTTTACCAAATGGCACACTGACGCGAGCACCCACTACCGGACAAACCATAGTGCTGTCTAGCCGGTAATCAAAGGTACGGGTCAGAGGAACGGGTAAAGCCACTTGAACCACGGACATACATTTTTATCCTGCTAAATAAAATGGGCCTGAATAAATAAAAGATTGAATAGTTTACACCGCGTGCTTCACAATGTGCGGATTCGATTGCGCGGCTTGGTCAAATTCTGTATTATTCGCCGCCTTTGATATAATTCGATATCAAATCCTGTTAACAACACTTGCTCACTTTGTCAGCAGCGGTTCGTTAACAATCAAATTGTTATTTATCAATCGTGTGGTGTCTGGCGGTACAGGGCTGGATAGCGACACGGCCTAAATATAGAGGTTTTCCATGAAACAAGGTATCCACCCTAAATACGACTTAGTTACTGCTTCTTGCTCTTGCGGTAACGTTATCAAGATCAACTCAACTGTTGGTCATGACCTGAATCTGGACGTGTGCGGCGAATGCCACCCGTTCTACACTGGCAAGCAGCGTGATGTTGCGACCGGTGGCCGTGTTGACCGCTTCAACAAGCGTTTCAGCGTGCCGGGTGCTAAGAAGTAATTATTGCCCGTCAGACGAAAAAGGCGCCTTAGGCGCCTTTTTTCATTTCTACAGCCCAGTTCATGTTAACCAATAAACTGAGTTGCCACCGGAAATCAATATTCCCAGGTATCGGGATCAACGCCCAACTCACGCATTAAAATCTTCGCGGCTTCCGGGATTTCATCACTGCGCTCTTTACGCAGATCTTCGTCATTCGGCAGCGGCTGACCGGTAAATGCATGCAGAAAAGCCTCACACAACAATTCACTGTTGGTGGCGTGGCGCAGGTTGTTCACCTGACGGCGGGTCCGTTCATCGGTGAGGATTTTTAAAACCTTCAGCGGAATGGATACCGTAATTTTTTTGACCTGTTCGCTTTTCTTACCGTGTTCAGCGTAAGGGCTGACATACTCGCCGTTCCACTCAGCCATGGGACACCTTAAATTTGTCGGAAAAATACAAAGTTCTGAAAACCGACCAATTATGCCCGATCTTCGCTGTTCTCACTAAATAAATGTCGATTTTACTAGACTAAGGTCACTGAAATAACCTTTTTTGCTATTTATTGATAGCTATTACCTTTCTATGCCATCTTTGCGGTTAAACAAAGCACTACTGAAAGCTGACTGACATCATGAGGATATCTAAAACCTCTATAATTTTAGCGGTTATTATCCCATTGCTCAATCTATACGCAAAGAAGTTTAGATGTCCAGATGTATTGACGTCCGTAATTTGTGAGTCTACTCTGGCGTAACATTTTCTCGATAACCGGCTGGTGGAAATCCATATGACGCGTAAACAGGCAACAATAGCAGTCCGTAGCGGGTTGAACGATGACGAGCAATACGGTTGCGTTGTCCCCCCGATTCACCTCTCCAGTACCTATAATTTTATCGACTTTAATCAGCCGCGCGCCCATGACTATTCACGTCGTGGTAATCCAACGCGTGATGTCGTGCAACGGGCATTAGCTGAGCTGGAAGGAGGTGCTGGTGCAGTGATGACCAGCAGCGGGATGTCGGCGATTCATTTGGTTTGCACCACTTTTCTTAAACCGGGCGATTTACTGGTTGCTCCGCATGACTGTTACGGCGGTAGCTATCGCCTATTTGACAGTTTAAGCAAGCGCGGCGCGTATCGGGTGCTGTTTGTTGACCAAGGCGATGAAGTGGCATTGAGTCAGGCATTGGCTGAAAAACCCAAGCTTGTATTGATTGAAACTCCGAGTAACCCGCTGTTACGGGTGGTGGATATTGCCGCTATTTGCACAGCAGCTCATGCCGTTGGCGCATTAACAGTTTGCGATAACACCTTCCTTAGCCCGGCGTTGCAACAGCCTCTTTCTCTCGGTGCGGATCTGGTGGTTCACTCATGTACTAAATATCTGAATGGTCATTCTGATGTGGTCGCCGGCGCGGTGATTGCCAAAGATCCAGAGTTGGCTGTTGAGCTGGCATGGTGGGCGAATAATATCGGTGTTACCGGTGCGGCATTCGACAGTTACCTGTTATTACGCGGATTGCGTACGTTATCGCCCCGCATGGCTCAACAGCAGCGTAACGCGGATGAAATTGTTCGCTATTTACAGCAGCAGCCTTTAGTGAAAAAGCTGTATCATCCTTCTCTGCCACAACATCCCGGCCACGAAATTGCTCGCCGTCAGCAGTCAGGTTTTGGTGCGATGCTCAGTTTTGAGCTAGAGGGTGATGAACAGGTATTGCGTCGTTTCCTTTCTGCCCTTGAATTATTTACCTTGGCAGAATCTTTGGGGGGCGTTGAAAGCCTGATTTCCCATGCTGCAACCATGACCCATGCCGGTATGGCGCCAGAAGCGCGCACTGCCGCAGGTATTACTGATAGTTTATTGCGAATTTCCGTGGGTATCGAAGACAGCGAAGATTTGATTGCCGATTTGGAAAATGCTTTCCAGTTGGCGAGACCGAGGTAAGTATGAATGCAACAGCGGTAGCAGCGGCGGTGACTGGCCGTCAACTGCATAAGTTTGGTGGTAGTAGTCTTGCGGATGTGAAGTGTTACCTGCGAGTGGCCAATATCATGGCCAATTACAGTCATCCCGGCGATCTCATGGTGGTGTCTGCGGCAGGTAGTACAACAAACCAGCTGATTAGCTGGTTGAAACTCAGTCAAAGTGATCGTCTTTCTGCCCATCAGGTGCAGCAAAATCTGCGTCGTTACCAACATGACCTGATTAGCGGCTTATTGTCTCCAGAAATGGCTGAGCCGCTGATTAGTGAGTTTATCCATGATTTGGAGCGCCTGGCTGGTCTGTTAGATAACAAAGTCGACGATGCCATTTATGCTGAAGTGGTCGGCCATGGTGAGATTTGGTCCGCCCGTCTGATGGCGGCGGTATTGAACAAACTTGATATGGAAGCTACCTGGCTTGATGCTCGCAGTTTCCTGCGTGCTGAACGCGCGGCGCAGCCACAAATCGACGAGGGCCGCTCTTATCCGTTGTTGCAACAATTGATGGTGCAGCACCCACATCAACGTCTGGTGGTGACCGGGTTTATTTCGCGCAATAACACGGGTGAAACCGTGCTGTTAGGGCGTAACGGCAGTGACTATTCCGCGACACAAGTTGGCGCACTGGCGGGGGTCGAACGCGTCACGATATGGAGTGACGTGGCTGGGGTATACAGTGCTGACCCGCGCAAAGTGAAAGACGCCTGTTTGTTGCCATTACTGCGCCTGGATGAAGCCAGTGAATTGGCCCGTCTGGCGGCTCCGGTGTTGCACACCCGCACACTACAGCCGGTTTCGGGCAGTGATATTGATTTGCAACTGCGTTGTAGTTATCAGCCAGAACAAGGTTCAACCCGAATTGAGCGCGTACTGGCTTCTGGCTCCGGTGCCAAGATTGTTACCAGCCATGATGATGTCTGTCTTATCGAATTGCAGATTGCCAGCCACCATGATTTCTCGCTGGCACAAAAAGAGATCGACTTGCTGCTCAAGCGCGCACAAATCAAGCCGTTGGCGACCGGCATTCATCCTGACCGCAATCTATTGCAACTTTGCTATACCTCAGAAGTGGTTAACAGCGCATTAAGAGTGCTGGAAGATGCCACCCTGCCGGGGAAATTATCTCTGCGTGAAGGGCTGGCATTGGTTGCTTTGGTGGGGGCGGGGGTCAGCAAGAACCCACTGCATAGCCACCGTTTCTATCAGCAACTGAAAGATCAGCCGGTCGAGTTTATTTGGCAGGCAGAAGACGGCATTAGTCTGGTCGCGGTACTGCGCCTAGGGCCGACTGAACATCTGATTCAGGGATTACATCAGTCGCTATTCCGCGCGGAGAAGCGCATCGGTTTAATGTTGTTTGGTAAAGGTAATATTGGTGCCCGTTGGCTGGAGCTATTTGCTCGTGAGCAAAAAAATATCTCAGCTCGCAGTGGTTTTGAGTTCGTGCTGGCGGGAGTGGTGGATAGCCGCCGCAGTCTGCTGAGTTATGACGGGCTGGATGCCAGTCGGACACTGGCATTTTACGATGACGAAGCCCAAGAGCAGGATGAAGAATCGCTATTTTTGTGGATGCGTGCGCATCCATTTGATGATTTGGTGGTGTTGGATGTGACTGCGAGTGAGTCACTGGCAGAGCAATATCTGGATTTCGCCAGCTACGGTTTCCATGTTATCAGTGCCAATAAATTAGCCGGAGCATCCAGTAGCAATAATTACCGCCAAATCCGCGATGCTTTTGCTAAAACAGGCCGCCATTGGCTGTATAACGCCACGGTAGGGGCGGGTTTGCCAGTCAACCACACCGTGCGCGACCTGCGAGATAGCGGTGACAGTATTCTGGCGATCAGCGGTATTTTCTCCGGCACTCTATCTTGGTTATTCCTGCAATTTGACGGCACAGTGCCCTTTACCGATCTGGTGGACCAAGCCTGGCAACAAGGGCTGACAGAACCTGACCCGCGAGTGGACCTGTCTGGGCAAGACGTCATGCGCAAGCTGGTGATTTTAGCCCGCGAAGCCGGTTACGACATTGAACCGAATCAGGTGCGGGTGGAATCACTCGTACCTGCTGGTGCCGATGTTGGCTCAGTGGATCAATTTTTTGAAAATGGTGAAGCATTGAATCAGCAAATGATTCAGCGTTTAGAAGCCGCGAATGAAATGGGTCTGGTGTTACGTTACGTTGCCCGCTTTGATGCCAATGGTAAGGCGCGAGTGGGTGTTGAAGCGGTACGTGCTGACCATCCATTAGCTTCTTTGCTGCCATGCGATAACGTATTTGCCATTGAGAGCCGTTGGTATCGCGATAATCCGTTGGTCATCCGTGGCCCAGGAGCTGGTCGTGATGTCACCGCTGGCGCTATTCAGTCTGATTTAAACCGCTTATCCCAACTGTTGTAACCCGCACTTATTCGCCTCCTCTGCTTGCCGCAGGGGAGGTGAAGTTGCTACATGAATTTTCTGCGCATTGCGTGTGAATATTAATCATCGTTCTAAACTTATTTAAAAGTTGACTCTTTAGCCAACTTCGGTCATTTTCTATTTAGACGTCTAAACGTATAGACGCTTATAAAAAATAAATGACAGATAACATAAGTCGTCAAAATGATGACAACAGGCAATGGGGTAACAGGGTATGAGTTTTTTCCACGCAAACCAGCGGGAAGCGCTGAATCAAAGTTTGGCAGAGCTGCAAGGCCAGATTAATGTTTCTTTTGAGTTTTTCCCGCCGCGTACCAGCGAGATGGAAGACACCCTGTGGAGCTCGATTGATCGTCTGAGCACTCTAAAACCAAAATTTGTCTCCGTGACTTATGGCGCTAACTCCGGTGAGCGCGATCGCACTCACAGCATCATCAAAGGAATTAAAGAGCGCACTGGGCTTGAAGCCGCACCGCATTTGACTTGTATTGATGCTTCTCCGACTCAGTTACGTGATATTGCCACTGATTACTGGAATAGCGGCATCCGCCATATTGTTGCTTTGCGCGGTGATTTACCGCCAGATAGCGGCAAGCCAGAAATGTATGCTTCTGATTTAGTTAGCTTACTGAAAGATGTGGGTGATTTTGATATCTCCGTTGCCGCTTACCCGGAAGTGCATCCGGAAGCGAAAAGTGCGCAAGCGGATCTGATTAATCTGAAACGTAAGATTGATGCCGGTGCTAACCGCGCAATCACTCAGTTCTTCTTTGATGTGGAAAGTTATCTGCGTTTTCGCGACCGTTGTGTGGCAACCGGCATTGACGTGGAGATAGTTCCCGGCATTTTACCCGTATCTAACTTTAAGCAACTTCAGCGCTTTGCCACAATGACCAATGTGCGAGTGCCTAATTGGATGACCACTATTTTTGAAGGGCTGGATAACGACCCTGAGACGCGCAAAATGGTCGGAGCATCGGTGGCCATGGACATGGTGAAGATCCTCAGTCGCGAAGGGGTGAAGGATTTCCATTTCTACACACTGAATCGTGCAGAATTGAGCTATGCGATTTGCCATACCCTTGGGGTGAGGCCGTAGTTTAGATAGATTAAACCCGGCGATTGGCGGGTTTATTATATAAAGCTGAAATAGGTTTTTGTTTTATTTACAGCGCCACATCCTGTCTATGTGATTTTGTGTTACTAGAGAAGTCGAGACCTTGGCTCATACGAATATAAGAGTTCTTAAGGTCTTTTTCTTTAAAATGATTTGTTTTTTTCTCGGTTAAATTATTGCTTTCCTCTGTTCGTGGTGCGTTTTTATTAATTAGGTTGGTAACTTGTTTCAACAGTTCTCCAACTTTTAGTTTTTTATCATCTGTTGCCTTTGTGTGCTGCGAATCAAGCCTTGTTTGCAAGTTTTCGCAACTATTTTTTATATCAGCTAATTTGCCCGACATTAATGGACCACCACTCAATTTAGTGCTTGTTAATTCCTTTAGCGAGCTTTTCACCGCTTTGATATCGCTAAAATGAACTTTCGGAGATGCGCTCTGGGTTGATCTTTGAATACTCATATTGATTCCTAATATTATTAATAAAAATGGTTTTATTAGGTTAATAATGAGTCAATTACCAATACAAGTCTGTCATAAAACGAGGATGGATAAGCGGATGAATCTAACGTGCTGAGTGGACAATAAAAAACGGGCGCTTGGCCCGTTTGGTCATATCATATTATGCAGCTCTACGGATGATTAACCTGTATTACGCATCCCAGCCGCCACACCCGCAATGGTCACCATCAATGCTTGCTCAACGCGGGCATCGGGGTGTTCTTGCTGGCGCGAACGGTGCAACAGCTCCGCTTGCAAGACGTTTAGTGGGTCGGTATACACGTTACGCAGCGCAATAGATTCGGCAATCCACGGCAAATCAGCCATCAAGTGATCATCGTTAGCAATGGCCAGCACCACTTTAATATCGGCTTCCAGTTGGTCGCGTAATTGCTGGCCTAACGGCCACAATGATTTATCCACCAGGCGCTGGTCATAATATTCGGCCAGCCATAAATCTGCTTTAGCAAACACCATTTCCAGCATACCAATGCGGGTTGAGAAGAACGGCCAGTCGCGGCACATCGTGGCTAATGCTTCTTTCTTACCGGCATCGATAGCTTTCTGCAAACCTGCCCCCGCACCCAACCACGCAGGTAACATCAGGCGATTTTGTGTCCAGGCGAAGATCCACGGAATGGCGCGCAAGCTTTCAACCCCGCCGTTCGGGCGGCGTTTGGCTGGGCGTGAACCCAATGGCAGCTTGCCTAATTCCAGCTCTGGCGTTGCGGCGCGGAAGTAAGGGACGAATTCGGGATTCTCGCGCACATAGCCACGATACATATCGCAAGAGGCATCAGACAGAATATCCATCACCTCAACCCATTCTTTCTTCGGTTCTGGCGGCGGCAATAGATTAGCTTCCAGAATCGCCCCTGCGTACAGTGCCAGGCTGCTAATAGTGACTTCCGGTAGACCAAATTTAAAGCGAATCATCTCGCCTTGCTCAGTCACACGTAAGCCGCCTTTCAGGCTGCCCGGAGGCTGAGAAAGCAAAGCGGCATGCGCAGGCGCACCACCGCGACCGATAGAACCACCACGGCCATGGAACAGTGTCAGGGAGATACCGGCTTTCTCGCAGGTTTTGATTAAAGCATCCTGCGCGCGATATTGTGCCCAAGACGCGGCCATCACACCGGCATCTTTCGCCGAGTCAGAATAGCCAATCATCACCATTTGCTTGCCTTGGATCAGGCCGCGATACCAGTCAATGTTCAGTAACTGGGTCATCACGTCGTCAGCATTGTTCAGGTCATCAAGGGTTTCGAATAATGGCGCTACTGGCAGAGTGAATGGGCAGCCAGCTTCTTTCAGCAGTAAATGCACCGCCAGCACGTCTGATGGCACTTTTGCCATGGAAATCACATACGCGGCGATAGAGCCTTGCGGCGCTTCGGCAATCACCCGGCAGGTTTCCAGCACTTCTTGGGTGTCTGCACTGGGTTCCCATTTCAGTGGAACTAATGGGCGTTTGGAGTTCAGTTCGCGGATCAGGAAAGCTTGTTTATCAGCTTCAGACCAGCTTTCATAATCACCCAGACCCAAATAGCGGGTCAGTTCAGCAATGGCATCGGTGTGACGGGTACTTTCCTGGCGGACATCAATGCGCACCAATGGTACGCCAAAGCAGCGCACGCGGCGCAAGGTATCGAGTAACTGGCCGTTGGCGATGATTTCCATGCCACACGCTTTCAGGGATTGATAACAGGCGTATAGCGGATCCCACAGCTGGTCATTGCTGACCAGTAAATCTGTTGGCGGTAATACGCGCTCGCCCTTCAGGCGTGCTTCCAGATAAGCCTGAGTATTGTTCAACTGAGTGCGCACGTGCTTCATCAGTTCACGATAGGGTTCGAGTATTTCATCGCCGCCCGCCAACTCACGCAGTTCTGGCGTACATTCCGACATGGAAAGCTCTGACACCAATACCTGAATATCGCGCAGGAATAAATCAGTTGCTTTCCAACGGCTTAGTAACAGCACATGACGGGTAATTTCAGCGGTGACATTCGGGTTACCGTCACGGTCGCCGCCCATCCACGAGGTGAAGCGGATCGGCACCGCTTCTACCGGCAAGCGGTAATCAAGAGAGTTTTGCAACTGCTCGTTAAATTCACGCAGGAAAGCTGGCACACCTTCCCACAAGCTGTTTTCAACAACAGCAAAGCCCCATTTTGCTTCATCAACCGGGGAAGGGCGAATTTTACGAATTTCGTCGGTATGCCATGATTGTGCGACTAACTGCCGCAAACGACGCATGATCTTGTTGCGTTCGTAATCGGCTAAGTCATTGTGATCCAACTGGCTCAGACAGGAATTCACTTCGACCAGCTTATGAATCAGGGTCCGGCGGGTAATTTCAGTTGGGTGAGCGGTTAGCACCAGCTCAATGGATAACTCATCCACCGCGCTGCGCATGTCTTTTTCGCTCAGCTTTTTATCTTTCAAACGGGTGAAGAGCTGGGCCAGAGCTTCCGGGTTACTTGCGGCTTCACCATGCGGCGAAATGCTGTGATATTGCTCAGCCGTATTCGTCAGATTGAGGAATTGGCTAAAAGCACGGGCTACCGGCAGCAGCTCGTCATTGGATAAATTTTGCAGTGTTGTCAGCAGTTCCTGACGGCTTGCTTCATTACCAGCACGCGAAGATTTAGATAATTTACGGATGGTTTCTACTCTATCCAGAATGTGCTCGCCGAGCGCTTCCTTGATTGTGTCCCCGAGTAGTTTACCGAGCATACTGACGTTACTTCGCATTGCGGAATATTGTTCGTTCATATGACCCCTGACCCATATCCCCTTCGCCCTTGACGCCGCAGAGTTGTTAGCAACGCTCACTCACCGGAATCACTGACCAATGTCAGCTCATCGGGATTTGTTCACTTGCTGCCTGGCTGCAACGCCAATGACTTTGGGTATAAACTTTTATGGTTTCTTTTTGTAAATTAGTTTCATCCAAAAGGCAAAGATGGACAAATCCACTCGCCACGTTCAATTCCATACCCCAATTGACACTATTTTTAGCAAAAAAACATCATTTTTAGGGATATTGCTGAAATTTAATTACCAAGGCCAGATTATCAGTCTGGCTTATCGGCAATATTGATCCGCCTACCCCATAATGGTTATTTCTGCTGGCAGAAATGATCAACTAACTGGCCAATCAACTCGCGTGTTGGCTCGATAAAGGCCATATCAATGAATTCATCTGGTTGATGAGCTTGATTAATGGAGCCGGGCCCCAGCACTAATGTCGGGCAAATTTGCTGAATAAACGGGGCTTCGGTGCAGTAGTTAACCACCGCCGTACGCTCACCCAGTAATTTCTCGATAACCCCGACCATATGATGATCTGTCGGACATTCATAGCCCGGAATCGGCGGATGCAGTTCATCAATACTTAAGCGGCCCGGCCAGCGGGCACTGACGGGGGCCAGTGCTTCCGTCATCAATTCATCCAGATCACTTAATGTCAGCCCTGGCAATGGGCGGATATCCATATGTAATTCACAGCAAGCACAGATACGGTTTGCAGCATCACCACCATTGATATGACCGAAATTCATGGTGGGATAAGGGATGGCAAATGCTGGGTTGTTATAACGCTCTTGCAGGGTGGTACGCAGCTTCATTAACTGGGTAATAGATTCATGCATCAAATCAATAGCATTAACGCCGCGCGCCGGATCACTGGAATGGCCGGACTGACCCGTAATACGGATAGCATTGGAAATATGGCCTTTATGTGCTCGCACCGGTTGCAGTGATGTTGGCTCACCAATAATGGCAAAGTCAGGGCGTAATTGGGTGGAAGCAGCAAAATAGCGCGCGCCCGCCATGGTGGTTTCTTCATCGGCGGTCGCGAGAATATACAGTGGTTTACTCAATGTGCTGGCATCGATATCACGCACTGCATCAAGAATAAAGGCAAAGAAGCCTTTCATGTCGGCAGTACCCAGACCATACAATTTATTGTCATGTTCGGTCAGAGTGAAGGGATCTCGGGTCCAGCGGCCTTCATCGTAAGGGACGGTGTCGGTATGACCTGCCAATAGCAGCCCGCCGTGGCCCTCTCCGATGCTGGCGAGCAGATTAAATTTGTGGCGTGTCTCCGGGACAGGCTGGATTTCGACGCGAAAACCCAAATCAGCAAACCATCCGGCCAACAAGTTGATTAACGCCTCATTGCTTTGATCGAGGGCGCTATCGGTTGCGCTGATCGATGGCGTTGCGATTAGCGCCCGATACAGCTCAATAAATGGAGGTAATTTCATCTTCACTGTTGACAGCCTTTGGTTAGGGTAGTATCAATATTCATGCATTAATTATGAATAAAAATACATTAAGCTTGAGCGTAAGGGAACCTAAAAACACCCTTAAATTTACGAAAATGTCAATGCTCAATCACGTGGGGGAACAGTAAAACCTTGCTGAGAACCCAAATGCCGGTTTTGACTACTTATGTTGTTATACCCATATTCATAATGGGGTATATACCTAGGTAAGAATACTCAGAAGGTAAACGGAACCCATGTTAAATACGCTGATTGTTGGTGCCAGTGGTTATGCCGGAGCGGAGCTTACGGCTTACCTGAATCGTCACCCACATATGAACATAACCGGTTTAACGGTTTCAGCGCAAAGTGCAGATGCAGGAAAATTGCTTTCTGATCTGCATCCGCAACTAAAAGGCATTATTGATCTTCCGCTGCAACCCTTGGTGGATGTGGCTCAAGCGGCAAAAGGTGTTGATGTCGTCTTCCTCGCCACCGCTCATGAGGTCAGCCATGATTTAGCACCGCAATTCCTGGCGGCGGGTTGTGTGGTATTCGATCTCTCCGGCGCATTCCGGGTTCAGGATGCGGCGTTTTATAGTCAGTATTACGGTTTTGAGCATCAACATGCCGATTGGCTGAATAAAGCGGTCTATGGATTAGCTGAATGGCAGGCCGAACAAATCAAGCAGGCCCAATTGATCGCGGTACCCGGTTGTTATCCAACCGCATCCCAACTGGCGCTTAAGCCGTTGGTGGATGGCGATTTGCTCAATGATGCGCAATGGCCGGTGATTAACGCCGTCAGCGGTGTCAGTGGTGCGGGGCGCAAGGCCAGTATTGGCAACAGTTTCTGTGAAGTGAGTTTGCAGCCGTATGGTTTGTTTAATCATCGTCATCAGCCGGAAATTGTTGCCCACCTTGGTACGCCAGTGATTTTTACTCCGCACTTGGGGAATTTTGCACGCGGTATTTTGGCGACTATTACTTGCCGCCTAAAAGCAGGTGTGACGGCACAAGATATCGCCGAGGCGTATCACAATGCTTATCAGGACAAACCACTGGTAAGGCTCTATAAGCAAGGCGTGCCGGCGCTAAAAGCGGTGGTGGGCCTGCCGTTCTGCGATATTGGTTTCTCTGTGCAGGGCGAGCATTTAATTATTGTCGCGACAGAAGATAACCTGCTGAAAGGCGCGGCGGCGCAGGCGGTGCAATGCATGAATATACGTTTTGGTTTTGCGGAAACCCAGTCCCTATTGTGAACAATAAAACAGTCGGTAACAGAGCGGTTTGCGACAGAGTCGGAACAGACATTTTTTCCAATTATATTGAGGCGAAACATGATAAACCCGTTGGTCATTAAATTAGGTGGCGTGTTGCTCGACAGCGAAGAAGCGCTGGAACGCCTGTTTACTGCATTGGTGACCTATCGTGAGAAGCATGAGCGCCCGCTTGTGATTATGCACGGTGGTGGTTGCGTAGTTGATGATCTGATGAAAAAGCTCGCGTTGCCGGTCGTGAAGAAAAACGGCCTGCGCGTGACGCCAGCCGATCAAATTGACATTATTACAGGTGCATTAGCGGGCACCGCCAACAAAACGTTGCTGGCTTGGGCGGTGAAACATGACATCAATGCTGTTGGCTTATGTTTGGGCGATGGTAATACCGTGTCGGTCACACCACTGGATGCAGCACTCGGCCATGTGGGCAAGGCGGAAGCTGGCTCGCCGGCTTTAGTCCAAACCTTACTGGCCGCAAATTACATGCCAATCATCAGCTCTATTGGTATCACCAAAGAGGGTAGTCTGATGAATGTAAATGCTGATCAGGCAGCCACGGCTCTGGCCGCGACATTGGGAGCCGATTTAATTTTGCTGTCAGATGTCAGTGGGATTTTAGATGGCAAAGGCCAGCGAATTGCTGAAATGACCGCACAAAAAGCCGAGCAACTGATTGCGCAGGGCATCATCACTGACGGCATGGTCGTTAAAGTGAATGCGGCGCTGGATGCGGCTCGCTCATTGGGCCGCCCAGTGGATATTGCCAGTTGGCGTCATGCTGATCAGTTGCCTGCATTATTTAATGGCGTGCCGATTGGTACACGGATTCTGGCTTAATACTGTTCAAACAGACTATTATGATTTTTTATTAAGAATTTAGGGAAGCAAGATTATGGCATTGTGGGGCGGACGGTTCAGTCAGGCAGCAGATCAGCGATTTAAGCAATTTAATGATTCCTTGCGGTTTGATTACCGACTGGCAGAGCAGGATATTATTGGTTCTGTTGCCTGGTCGAAAGCACTGGTCACGGTTGGCGTTTTGACGGCGGCTGAACAGCAACAGCTTGAGCAGGCACTCTGTATTTTACTAGAGGAAGTACAGGCCGATCCACACGCTATTTTAGCCAGTGATGCAGAAGATATTCACAGTTGGGTTGAAACGAAACTAATTGATAAAGTTGGTGATTTAGGCAAAAAACTGCATACAGGGCGCAGCCGTAACGACCAAGTGGCAACTGACCTGAAATTGTGGTGCAAATTCCAGATAACCGAATTAAAAACCGCGGTGCAACAGTTGCAACAAGCGCTGGTTATCACTGCTGAAGCCAATCAGGATGCAGTGATGCCGGGTTATACCCATTTGCAGCGTGCTCAACCTGTGACCTTTGCACACTGGTGTCTGGCCTATGCTGAAATGCTAGCCCGTGATGAAAGCCGCCTACAAGATACCCTAAAACGCTTGGATGTCAGCCCGTTAGGCAGTGGTGCTTTGGCCGGAACAGCCTATGCTATCGATCGTGAACAACTGGCGGGTTGGCTAGGTTTTGCTTCGGCCACACGTAATAGTCTGGACAGCGTTTCTGACCGTGACCATGTGTTGGAATTACTGTCTGATGCCAGTATTGGTATGGTGCATTTATCCCGTTTTGCTGAAGATTTGATTTTCTTCAACAGTGGCGAAGCGGCGTTTGTCGACTTATCTGACCGCGTCACGTCAGGCTCTTCACTGATGCCGCAAAAGAAAAATCCAGACGCGTTGGAATTAATCCGTGGGAAATGTGGTCGGGTACAGGGTGCATTGACCGGGATGATGATGACGCTAAAAGGCTTGCCTCTGGCTTATAACAAAGACATGCAAGAAGATAAAGAAGGGCTGTTTGATGCACTCGATACCTGGCTTGACTGCTTACATATGGCGGCGCTGGTGTTGGATGGCATTCAAGTGAAACGGCCACGTTGCAAAGAAGCGGCTGAGCAAGGTTATGCCAATGCGACTGAGTTAGCTGATTATCTGGTCGCCAAAGGCGTACCATTCCGTGAAGCACACCATATTGTTGGTGAGGCGGTGGTTGAGGCTATTCGTCAGGAGAAAGCATTAGAGGCTTTAGCGCTAAGTGATTTGCAAAAATTCAGTGCAGTCATTGACGATGATGTTTATCCGATTCTGGCGTTACAATCTTGTTTAGATAAGCGTGTGGCTAAAGGTGGTGTTTCACCCCAACAAGTCGCATCGGCCATTGCCGAGGCCAAAGCGCGTTTATTTTAATTCGCAGAGTATTTGTTAATCTTGACGCGGGCCACAATTAATGTGGCCCGTTTTGCGTTATAAATACTTAAATATACATCACTGGTGACTCAATTTTTTATAAAATTTTAATTCGCGTAACAGGAATCGATATTTATCTATTATTTAATTTTCCTCTAAAATCAATGGCATCAATAGCCTCTTATTTTATTCTTAATAGGCAGTTGAGTTTATAACTACAAATGATTATGATAATCATTATCAAATAATGGCGATATAGTAAAACCTCTACTAGCATTAAAAAATTCAATGAATATTACTGAGGTTAAATAACGGTAAGTTTTACTGAAAAATATTACTGAATCCTCTAATAAAGTAATGACTTTATTTTTAAATTTAATGTTCCATTTATTTGATGACGTAACTTATTTAGCCAATACAACATAACATCATTCTAGCAACCGGATACTTTCTATTATTTGGCGGTAATCCTATGGATAAATTTTATAGCGAATATCATTTAAATAATGGCTAATAATTAATTGATGTATTGATTCTATATTAGTAAGGATGAAATATTATAAATGGATAATATAGTAATAAACAAAAGAATAACAATAAATTCAATGAATAGAATTACATTAGGTATATTATTAGCTTTAGTCACTCAGGGCTATTCTGGGAGTATTAATGCTGAAACTACCTTAATACCCATTAATGAGCATGACATAGTATTAGATGAACTCAAAGTTGAGGGAACCAGTAACGCCCATGAGGGGGACTGGGTTTACGATGAACTCCATTCTGTTAGTGAGATATCCCGGGAACAGCTCGATAATCGGCCTGCTCGCCATGCGGCGGATATATTGGAACAAACCCCCGGTGTCTATTCCAGCGTTAGCCAGCAAGATCCGGCACTTTCAGTGAATATCCGTGGCATTCAGGATTATGGCCGCGTCAATATGAATATTGATGGGATGCGGCAAAACTTTATGAAAAGTGGTCATGGTCAGCGCCACGGCGTGATGTATATCGATCCGGAGATATTAAGTAATGTAGTAATTGAAAAAGGGGCATCCAGTGGTATTGGCGGTGCTGGAGTGATTGGCGGGGTTGCCACTTTCAATACTATTAATGCCAGTGATTTCCTTGAGCAAGGTAAAGAGATTGGCGGCAAAATCCGCGCCCTAATCGGTGATAACGGCACTCAGTTTATTGGCAGTGCCGCACAGGCATTGGGGAATGAATATGGCGATATATTAATCGCAATCAGCGAGCGCAATTTAAGTGATTATTGGCCGGGCAATAAAGGAACTCTGGGGGATATTCGTTTCGGCAACGGTACACAGAAATTTAGTTATGATATTAAGAATAATAAAGTGCCATTCACCAATTATAAAATGCAGTCGCACTTGGCCAAGCTAGGCTGGAATTTACCTGCCGATCAACGGCTGGAATTCAGTTATTTACAAACACAAATACACAGCCCTAATACTGGTTTTATGACTAACATAAAAGAAGGTCCAGGAAAAGGAAGGCATGGCTGGTTAAGCAGTAGTGTTAGTAATGTTCTGAATCGCAATATTGGGCTGGATTATAGCCTCAAGCCCGAGCATATCGCCTGGCTAGATATGACAGCAAAAATCTATTACGTTGATACCGATGATAAAACGGATACTCATAATGCCAATGTTATTTTCCGCGATAAATTCTGGACACAAACCCGCTTAAGCACCCATGGTTTACAACTGCAAAATACCAGTTTCTTTAGCCTTGCCGACCACCATCAATTCCGTCTCAACTATGGCCTTGAGTGGTTCAGTGACCGTTCCAACGGCAACTCAACTCATCAGTCGATGCTGGGTATCACCCCACCCGGCAAGCGCACTATTACCAGCACTTTTGCTCAGTTGAATTACGATTATGACAATTGGCTGCGGTTGGAAGGCGGTTTGCGTCGCGATCAATTTAGGTTACAAGGCAATACTTGGATGCATAGCAAAAATTTCAGCGGCACCTATACCCGTGAAAACCCCTGCGATATAAAGCTACATGATCAGCATCTTATCAAATGGAAACGGTGCTCATATAACCGGTTGATGAAAATGAACTGGGAGGTGGATCGCCGTAAACAGCAACTCTCACCCACAGCCGCTATTGGTATCAAACCTGGCGTACAGTGGTTGGAATTTTTTGGTAATTACGGTAAGTCCTGGCGGCCGCCGGCGATTACCGAAATGTTGGCTACGGGCAGCGCACATGGCCATGGTTGGATCTTACCCAACCCTATATTGGCAGCAGAGCATTCCAAAGCCTGGGAAGCCGGCATTAATATCCAGCAAAGCAATCTGTTTATTGAAGAAGACCGCCTGGTCGCTAAATTGGCCTACTTTGATACCCGCGTTACCAATTATATCAACCTTGAGCTAGCCAAGACTAAACCTCTGTTTGGCAGCGGAACCTTTGCTAACGCCACTTATATTAATAATTTACTAACAACGCAGTTTCGCGGGTTGGAATATCAATTAAGTTATGATATGGGTTTATTTTATACTAGCTTAAATTATACCAGAATGATTGGTGTTAATTCTATCTGTTCAAAAAGGGCTTGGTTAGGAGGGGTGAAAAAATCTGTTTATTATAATGGTAATAAGAAGGCATATTCTATTGATGCTGATTATTCAAATAATAAAATAGACTGCAGGGCTGCAAGGAATTTATTTGGGTCTTCTGCCTATTTGCCTGGTGATCGCGGCAGTTTAACTTTAGGGGGGAGAATATTCGATAAAAAACTGGATCTAGGCACCATTATTCGTTATAACAAAGGACACCAAGATGAGGCAGTCCTTGATAATCATGGTCATGTAAATACTGCCTATGTCGCGGATTGGCCCAAATATACTATATTTGATCTTTATGCCAGTTATAAATTGACTAATAACTTAACATTGCGCAGCTCAATAGAAAATATAACTAATCGCGCTTATCTTATTAGTTATGGTGATTCGCTTTCTTTTGCCCCAAACCGGGGTAGAACTATTCAGGGTGGTTTTGAATATAAGTTTTAATTATTGAAATAAAATAAAGAAACTAAATATTTAATTTAAAATCTTCAGGTGGAGTGATAACTTCATCTGTAGTCACAGTGACTCAATGATGAGTCATATTATTATTGTTAACAATAAGGAAATTTACTATGACAGTAACAATAAAATATCTTGATCAATTCAGTAATAATTCTCTAAGTTCTTATATTAATGAGTGGGCCACTAAGCATGGCGATATAAAAGACACTGCGGCTGAAGGATTTTCCAAGGATTTTGGTCAATTTGCCGGCGGCGGGTGGTTTCATGGGACCCAATATTCAGTTGGTAGCTCTCACAGTAATGTTAATACCGCAATGGTTGTTGAAGGGGATTTGAAGTACTCCTTTATGCCCCAACATACGTTCTACGGAAAAATGGAAAGCTTAGAGTTGGGTGAAAACTTGACTGATAATCCAAATGGTATTGGTAAAGAGCTTGCTCAAGTGCAACTGAAATTAAGCGGCTTAGACATTACTGGTGATTATGACGTTGATAAAATGATGGCAGAAAACCATTTGGGCGATATGCACAAAGCCACTTATGGTTTGATGCGTGGCAATGCCGATCCACTGCTGGAAGTACTCACGGCTAAAGGTATTGATGTGAATATTCCACTGAAAGATATGGCGATTGCCAGCCAGTTTGAAGATAACAGCGAAGTAATGGCTGATGGGCCAATCATTGAGACAATTGGCACATATGATGCTAACGAAATACTGATGGCCGCATAATAAAGGTCATTAAAAAATCATTCTTTATCCGAATATATTAAATAATACCGCCGCCATATGCTCTGGGTTAGTTTGGCATAATCTACTGGCGGTGGTATAAATTATTTACATTATAACTCAGAATGGTTTATTGATGAACCATAAATTAATTGTCAATTAAAGGGATATTATTATGGCAATAGAAATAAACTATCAAGCAGATATTAGACATCAAACTATTTCATCTTATACCAAGCAGTGGGCCACCGATTTTGGTGACATAGCCACGGAATTAAGTGACAGCAAATTTCATCTTTATTCGGCTGGCCCAAACCCACCGACTGTTGGTGTGAAATATGCAATTCAAAGCAATTCTCCCCAAAGTAAAGCCGCGATAGTGATGGAGTCTAAGGGAATGCACGCGGCGATGGTCTTTGAAGTTAATGAAATCAAGAAGTCTACAGGGACCACTCTGATAGAAGGAAAGAATGAAAACCTACAATTTGGTAAATATTTAATCCCTATTCCAGATGCTGATTTAGAAGACCCTCAATTTCATCAACTTCAACTTAAGCAAACACAACTGAAACTCAGTGGAATAAATATCTCAGATGATATTGATACCTCAATATTTGAGATTGTTTTTGCGATGCTGACGGATAATATCAATCGGAATGATATTGACCTTGGTGTATACAATTTACTGAGAGGCAATATTGACCCGATGATGAAAACCCTTGAAGCCCAAGGCATTGATGTTAATACACCACTTAAAGATATTGTTATTGCCAGACAATTTGATGTTTCTTCTGAAATGCCAGTCATTGATACTGTAGGTGTAACCGAGGCGAACGAAATACTATTAATTGCTTAGTGAAATCCGAGTGCAATAATATTCTGTGTAAATAATACTGCCACTGACATATTTATATAACTTACCTGTGATATGTGAGTATTTATCAGTAGTAGTGAATGTTGATATTGCTCTGAAATAATTAGTCCATAAAATAAATTACAAGATATTTATGGAGAATAATGTTTTCAGTATGGAAATGGATGTCATGGAATCAAGTCAAAATGCCAGATCTTCATCAGTATCACCAACCCTTATTTCTGAGCTGACCCATCATAAAAAAATACTCTGGGGCATCGGATTGTTTACGGCTGTAATTAATTTGCTGATGTTGGCACCGGCAATTTATATGCTGCAAGTTTATGATCGTGTGCTTGCTTCAGCGAATACCATGACGTTATTAATGCTAACGATTCTCGTGCTAGCCATATTTGCATTTATCGGTTTATTAGAATGGATCCGGAGCGCAGTGGTTATCCGCTTGGGAACACGTATTGATATGCAATTGAATCAGCAGGTTTTTAATGCAGCATTTGCCTCTAACCTTAATGGTCAAAAAATACAGGCTGCGCAGGCATTGAACGACCTGACAACTTTGCGCCAGTTTGCGACGGGTAATGCGCTTTTTGCCTTTTTTGATGCACCGTGGTTCCCATTTTATTTACTGGTCATTTTTATCCTTCATCCTTGGCTCGGAGCATTAGCCGCGTTGGGGGCCGTTTTTCTGATCTTTCTTGCCTGGCTTAATCATTGGATATGCCAAAAGCCACTGAAAGAGGCCTCAGCCATCACTTCACAGGCAACTCAACAG
This sequence comes from Yersinia canariae, assembly GCF_009831415.1. Taxonomy (NCBI): domain Bacteria; kingdom Pseudomonadati; phylum Pseudomonadota; class Gammaproteobacteria; order Enterobacterales; family Yersiniaceae; genus Yersinia; species Yersinia canariae. The sequence goes on from NZ_CP043727.1 coordinate 135,223, forward strand.
GCGAATGCGAACTTGCGTAATGCCGATGCCATTCAAGCAATGGGAATGCTCAACGTTTTACGTGAACGCTGGTTAAAGCAGCACTCGCATTTTCTCTATCAGCAAAATATTGCCAGCGATAAAAGTAGCCGCGTGACGGCCTTATCCAAATCTAGCCGTCAGGCATTGCAATCAATGATGCTCGGGTTGGGCGCATTGCTGGTCATAGATGGTGCCATCACAGCAGGCGTTATGATTGCCGGATCTATCTTGGTTGGCCGGGTGTTAGGGCCAATCGATCAATTGATCGCGGTTTGGAAACAATGGAGTCACACCCGCCTGGCTTACCAACGTCTCTCGTCTTTGTTAGCACAACATCCTCAGCCAGTCACCGGCATGGTTCTCCCCCCGCCTCAGGGTGAATTGAGTGTGACACAACTTACCGTCTGTAAACCGGGAACACATATACCGGTATTGCAATCTATCAATTTTGAACTGCAACCCGGTGATGTTTTGGGCGTTTTGGGGCCATCAGGGAGTGGTAAATCTACTCTGGCGAAGTTGTTGGTCGCGAGCCAATCTGCACTGAGTGGTTCGGTCCGTTTGGACAGCGCAGACCTTTCGCAATGGGATAAAAGTCATTTAGGGGAATATATCGGTTACCTACCCCAAGATATTCAGCTATTTCGCGGTTCAATTGCTGAGAATATTGCGCGTTTTGGCCCAATGGATAATGCAAAAGTTATCTCTGCGGCCCAACTGGCTGATGTACATGACTTAATTTTACATCTGCCGCATGGCTATGACACCCAACTGGGGGATGACGGTGACGGGCTATCCGGTGGTCAAAGGCAGCGAATTGCATTGGCGAGAGCCATGTACGGTGTACCACGGCTTATCGTGCTTGATGAGCCGAATGCCAGTTTGGATAAAGTTGGCGAAAAAGCCTTATTAGTCAGTATCAGCCAGTTAAAGCAGCAGGGGTGCACTATCGTGATGATTACCCATAAACCCGAGCTGTTATCGGGCAGTGATTACTTACTATTTTTGCAAAATGGGCAAGTAGAGCTGTTTGGCCCCACTCAAACGATATTGCAAGGCCCTCAGAATAAAGAGAAAGCAACAGCTGAGCGTAGCAGTTGGGGGAGTGGTATGTCCTATGGTGTTGCCCCGATTCGCACTGCATCACACAAATCATAAAGGCCACGGGTGGAGATAAATCATGTTATCGGATTCAAGTTGTTCGTCACCCCAGCAGCAAAATCAAACATCGCAAGAACCGCCACGGCTCCAAACCAATAGCGGGAGATATCTTCGTCTTGGGGGGTTATTGGTCTTAGGGGGTTTTGTCGGCTCCCTGATTTGGGCGGGGTTGGCACCTTTGGATAAAGGTATTGCGGTCATGGGGCATATTGTCGTCGCGGAAAACCGCAAGTTGGTTCAATCGTTACAAGGAGGGCGTGTCCAGCAGTTGCATATAGCTGAGGGCGATGATGTCACGCAAGGTCAATTGCTTATCACACTGGATGATACTGCGGTGCGAAGTCATCGGGATAACCTACAGCATCAATATTTGAGCGCACTTGCTCAGGAGTCTCGCCTCACGGCTGAGCAGCATGAATTACCGAAAATTACCTTCCCTCCGGCATTGCTTCAACATCCAGCACACGCTTTAGTTGAGCGAAATACTGTGTTGCAGCAGCAGCTTTTCCAGCATCGCCGCCAAGCCCAACTGAGTGAAATTGCCCGGCTATCTGCACAAATTACACGTCACGAAAGTCGGCTGGACGGGTTACAAACAATGCGGGGACATAACCAGCACCAATTTGACTTATTCCAGCGGCAATTGCAGGGGATTCAATTATTGGCGAAGAATGGTCACGCCTCTCAAAGCCAACTGTTAGAAATGGAACGTCAGGCGATTTCACTGCGCGCCAATATAGAGAAAAACACCAGTGATATATTGGAGCTTCATAAGCAAATTAGTGAAATAGAACAGCATATTTTACAACGAGTTGAGCAGTATAAAAGCGAGAATCGCGAGCAACTGAGCAAAGCACAACAAACCACTCAGGAGTTAGAGCAGCGTTTGAGTGTTGCGGAATACGAATTAGATAACACGCGTATTCATGCGCCGGTCAGTGGCACAGTTATCGACCTTGTTCAACACACGGTTGGCGGTGTGGTCAGTACCGGGCAAACATTAATGGAGCTGGTTCCCAGTGGGCAGCCACTATTAGCTGAGGCGCAACTTCCCGTGTGGTTAATTGATAAGGTGATGGTTGGGCTACCGGTAGACCTGAATTTCTCTGCTTTTAATCAAAGCCATACTCCGCGTTTACAAGGTTCGGTATTACACATTGGTGCCGATCGTATACAGCGCCCGCATACTTTAGAGCCTTATTATCCTTTAACGGTCGCTATTGACACCTCACAGACTGAGCTGGAAATCCGGCCCGGTATGTCAGTCGATATTTTTATCCGAACGGGGGAAAGGTCGTTACTCAATTATTTGTTTAAACCGTTAACTGATCGCTTGCATGCCGCCTTTGCTGAAGAATGATGACTCCGAAGTAACTTATTAAAAATAAAGGAATATAGTGATTTAATTTATGGAGATTCGACCAAATAACGGGAGTTGGGTGTTTTGGGGGACAAGTGCCTTATTAACCAGCGGTATTCATATTTATCTGATATGGCTATTGAGCAATACCTTTATCCCCCCGACCTCCACAGAGGTTTCCCCAGTAGCAATGATGATCGCGGTGTCGGCGGAACCGGAGTTTGCCCAACATGTGGAGCAAGATTCGGCGGTCGGTATAACTCAAGATATCAACGAGCCGGTGACTGAGCCGTCGGAACATCAGCCCGAAGAAGTGGGTCATGTGCTGACCGCGCCTGAGCATTCAAATGCGGCGTTGCTTGTCGAAAGAGAAGTGGATGCGCCGCAAAAAGAGCTAAGTAAAGCAAAACGGCCACAACAGAAAGTGATGACACCACGCCAGCCGATTAGTGAGCAAACACCTGAAAACCATAGCAAACCCTCTGCGCCAGCAGTGGTTACCAGTACGTCTTTATCGGGGGAGAGTCAGCGAGTTGCAGCTGCCGCGAACAGTCATTCGTTGCATAATCAACAAAGTAAAATGAATTGGAAAAGCCGCTTACAAGGACATCTGGCGGGGTTTAAACGTTATCCGCCCCGCGCCCGAAAACAGCGCCAACAAGGAACTGTCATTATCCAGTTTGTGGTTAATAAAGAAGGATATGTGCTATCCACTAAACTGATTAAGAGCAGTGGAGTTGCTGCTTTAGATCAAGAAGCATTGGCCGTGATTAAACGCGCCCAACCTTTACCCCAGCCCCCTGTTGAGTTGTTAGCGAATGGGCCGGTTTCATTGACTCTGCCGGTGGGTTTTGATCTCAAAAATAGAAAGTGGTAAATAGCGCAATATTTTCGAGGTAACTCCGAGAAAGAGCGGATAAAAAACCGGGCATATGGCCCGGTTCAGACAGCAGATAAAGTCAAATGAAGGGGATCGCGCCGTTGGGGGCGATAAACCCCTGTTATCAAACTAAAAATCCTGACTTCGCTATTATTCGCCTGGGCAGCGCAGGCAACGTTCAGCCTCGTCAGTGCCCAGTTTCAATTTAGACTGCAAATCACGCAATGCTGTACGCAAGCCTTCTTCAATCACCGGGTGATAGAACGGCATATCCAACATCTGGTTGATGGTCATTTGCTGCTGATGCGCCCAAGCCAATAGATGAGCAATATGTTCGGCACTCGGCCCCATCATCTCGGCACCGAGAAAACGTCCGGTACCTTGCTCACCATAAACTCGCAAAATACCTTTATTTTTCAGCATGACACGTGAGCGGCCTTGATTCTCAAAAGAGACTTCGCCGATTTCAAAGCAACCACATGCACTAAACTTTTGTGATAATTCGCGGAAAGTTGAGCCTATCATCGCGATTTGTGGATCAGAAAACACCACGGAGATTGGGCTGCGGCGCAAACCCGGCACCACTTCCGGGAACCCTCCGGCATTCACTCCCGCAATACGAGCTTGGTCACTGGCCTCATGCAGTAATGGTAATTGGTTGCTGGCATCACCGGCAATAAAGATATGTGGCACGCTAGTCTGCATTGTCAGCCGGTCTGCTGGCGGAACACCACGGTCGTCAAGCTCCAGTGAGGTATTTTCCAAACCCAGCTTATCGACATTTGGGCGGCGGCCAGTGGCAGCTAAAACATAATCCACCATAATTTCTTGTGGTGAACCGGCTTCATCCAGATAGCGGATAAAGACTTTATCCCCTTCGCGCTGCATCACTTCCACTTTCACATCTGGATTGAGATAGAACTCTTCGCCCAGCGTTTTTGCTGCGTAATTGCGCACAATACTGTCTGTTAGTGGGCCGACACCGCCACCCACGCCAAACATTTTGACTTGAACACCGAGTCGATGCAGTGCCTGGCCAAGTTCCAGCCCAATAACACCAGGGCCGAAAACAGCAACCGATTTGGGCAAATCGTCCCAGTTGAATACGTCGTCGTTGACGATAAGTCGATCACCCAGCTCATTCCAGGCGGCAGGCCAGCTTGGACGAGAGCCAGTAGCAATCACAATGCGTTGTGCAACAATGCGAGTGTGATCATCCACTTGTAGTGTGTTGTCATCAATAAAACGGGCATAACCCTGAATTTTGTCATCTGCCGGAATGCTATCGACACCTTCCAAAACAAAACCCACAAAACGGTCACGCTCGCGTTTTACGCGATCCATGACTTCGCGGCCATTAATCAGAATGTCACCTTGTGGGTGAATACCAAAACCGGGGGCTTTTTCAATCTGATGTACAGCTTCGGCCGCCGCAATCAGTAGTTTGGATGGCATGCAACCGACACGGGCACAGGTAGTACCGTACTCGCCACCTTCAATCATCACCACATTGGGGGTCGACAGTTTGGCGGCGCGGTAAGCGCCAAGCCCAGCAGTACCGCCGCCAATAACAGCGACATCAACATTTAAGGTTTTCATGTCTGCTCCTAACAGAAAAAAAGGGTAGGCCGAAGCCTACCAAGTTACTTCACATTATCTTCATTCTATTAATATTATTAAGCAGATAAGAAATTCTCTAAATCATCACTGCCACCGATATGACGACCACCGATAAACACTTGTGGTACTGTCCCTCGGCCCGTGACAGCACGCAGACTGACGGTGGTTGCGTCTTTACCCAACACGATTTCTTCATACTGAATGCCACGTTCTTGCAGCATTTGTTTTGCTTTGGCGCAGAATGGGCAGCCCGGCTTGGTAAACACAGAAACAGATTCTTGTACTTTAAAATCAGGTGCCAGATATTTCAGCATGGTATCAGCATCAGACACTTCAAACGGGTCGCCCGGCTTGTTCGGCTCTACAAACATTTTCTCAACCACGCCATTACGTACCAGCATGGAGTAACGCCATGAACGCGGGCCAAAGCCTAAGTCAGCTTTCTCAACCAGCATGTCCATGCCTTTGGTGAATTCGCCGTTACCATCAGGGATAAAAGTAATATTTTCAGCATGTTGATCGGCTTTCCAAGCATTCATCACGAAAGTATCATTGACGGACACACACAGAATGCTATCAACACCATGCTGTTTAAACACACCGGCCAGTTCGTTATAACGCGGCAGATGGCTGGAAGAACAGGTCGGGGTAAAGGCACCCGGCAATGAAAATACGATTACAGTTTTATTGTTAAACAATTCATCGGTGGTTACATCAATCCACTGGTCGCCCTGACGGGTATGAAAAGTGACTTGTGGGATTTTTTTACCTTCTTGGTTAGTAAACATCTGTAACTCCTTAATTAAAAAATAAAATATTTAAATTTTTCTAGGTATCTCTTCGTTGGGACACATTATTCATTTTATCACTTGATAGTTCTAATCACTCGTTGCTATCTTATCTATCGTTAATGGCTATCATAAAGCGGAGCACCGATGAATATTCGTGATTTAGAATACCTAGTGGCGCTGGCTGAGTTCAGGCATTTCCGGCGTGCAGCCGACTCTTGTCATGTCAGTCAACCCACATTAAGTGGCCAGATTCGTAAATTGGAAGATGAACTGGGCGTGATGTTGTTAGAGCGCACCAGTCGTAAGGTGCTGTTTACTCAGGCAGGATTATTGCTGGTGGAGCAAGCCAGAACAGTATTGCGAGAAGTGAAAGTGCTCAAAGAAATGGCCAGTTTGCAGGGTGAAAGTATGTCTGGCCCGCTGCATATTGGGCTGATCCCGACTGTTGGGCCTTATTTGTTGCCGCAAATCATTCCTATGTTGCATCAAACATTCCCGAAACTGGAAATGTATCTGCACGAAGCGCAAACCCAAAACCTTCTGGCTCAGTTAGATAGCGGTAAACTCGATTGCGCCATTTTGGCATTAGTCAAAGAGACTGAGGCCTTTATTGAAGTTCCGCTGTTTGATGAGCCGATGCAACTGGCGATTTATGCCGATCACCCATGGGCAGATCGTGACAAAGTGCAGATGCATGAGCTGGCGGGCGAGAAACTGCTGATGCTGGAAGATGGTCACTGTTTGCGTGATCAGGCGATGGGCTTTTGCTTCCAGGCGGGTGCTGAAGAAGACACGCATTTCCGCGCCACCAGTTTGGAAACCTTGCGCAACATGGTCGCAGCGGGTAGTGGAATTACGCTATTGCCATCACTGGCAGTACCGAATGAAAGAAAGCGTGACGGTGTTTGTTATCTGGAATGCTATAAGCCAGTACCAAAACGCACCATTGCGTTAGTGTATCGCCCCGGCTCCCCATTGCGTGGCCGCTATGAGCAACTTGCCGAGGCAATACGTGAACACATGCAACCGCGCATGGATCCAGATGTTATCAACCAAAAACTAGAACAGGCGGTTTAATCCATTGAGTGCTGCCACTCGGTAGGCTTCCGCCATAGTTGGGTAGTTGAAGGTAGTATTAACGAAATATTCGATAGTATTGCCTTCTCCTTTTTGCTCCATGATGGCCTGCCCGATGTGGATAATTTCAGCCGCACGTTCACCAAAGCAATGAATACCGAGGATCTGCTTGGTTTCCCGATGGAACAGGATTTTTAAACTGCCGGTATCCATACCAACGATTTGCGCCCGCGCGAGATGTTTAAATTGCGCCCGACCGACCTCGTAGGGGACTTTCATCGCCGTCAGATCTTGTTCTGTTTTTCCCACCGAACTGATTTCCGGAATAGTATAAATTCCGGTTGGAATATCTTCGATCAGGTGAGTATTCGCTTCGCCTTTGATCATTGCCTGTGCTGCAATTCGCCCTTGGTCATAAGCCGCAGAGGCCAGACTTGGGTAGCCAATCACATCCCCAACTGCATACACATGGGAAAGTGCTGTCTGATACATGCTGTTGACCTTCAACAACCCACGGCTATCCGCTTCCAGCCCAATCTTCTCCAGGCCTAAACCACTGGTATTGCCGGTGCGCCCATTGGCATACAGCAAGCAATCCGCTTTGACCTTTTTGCCTGATTTTAGATGGACGATAACCCCGTCAGCGGTTCCCTCTATCTGCTCAAACTCTTCGTTATGACGGATAACCACGCCGTTATTCCAGAAATGGTAAGAGAGGGCATCTGACATTTCCTGATCGAGGAAAGCCAGCAGACGGTCACGGGTATTGATTAAATCAACTTTGACACTCAAACCACGGAAAATTGAAGCATATTCACAGCCAATAACGCCTGCGCCATAGATAATAACGTGTTGTGGTTCATGGCTGAGTTGTAAAATGGTATCACTGTCGTAAATACGTTCGTGGGTGAAATCAACGTTTGCTGGGCGATAAGGACGTGAGCCGGTCGCTATCACGATGTTGTCGGCCCGCAGTGTATCGTTGGTGCCATCGGCATAACGTACGTTGATGGTATTGGCATCGATGAAACTGGCATCACCGGAGAACATTTGGCAGTGATTGCGATCATAAAAGCCTTGGCGCATGCGGGTCTGCTGGTTAATAACACGATCTGCATGGTTTAAGATATCAGAGAAAGAAGAGCTGATAGTTCGGGCATTGTCGCTGTAAAGTGGGTTTTGATTGAACTCGATAATACGGCTAACGGCGTGGCGCAAAGCTTTGGAAGGGATGGTGCCCCAATGGGTGCAACCCCCGCCCACATTATTATACCGTTCAATCACGGCAACGCGGGCACCTTGTTTGACCAACCCCATAGCGGCGCCTTCACCGCCAGGACCCGAGCCAATGACAATGGCATCAAAATGGAAGTGCTGTTGCATGTAGGAGAGACCTATTATTATACAAAATTACAACGCTACATTAACATCATCCCAAGTATAACCCAATAAACAATGGGCAAATCGCCGTGATGTGTGCTGTAAAGCGGGAATTCCGTATTGTGATGATAAGTTTGTATAACGGTTGTTACTATAAAGTTTGGTATATTGCTGACTATATGTCTTAGATTGAGAAATTGGATATCCCTTGGGTACGATTATGGGCGTCAGAGCACAACAAAAAGAGCGGACTCGTCGTTCCCTTATCGAAGCGGCGTTCAGCCAACTGAGTGCTGAGCGGAGTTTTGCCAGCTTGAGTTTGCGGGAGGTCTCCCGTGAGGCGGGTATTGCACCGACTTCTTTTTATCGGCATTTCCGTGATGTAGATGAACTTGGGCTGACAATGGTCGACGAAAGCGGCCTGATGTTGCGCCAACTTATGCGGCAAGCTCGTCAGCGGATTGCCAAGGGCGGCAGTGTTATCCGCACCTCAGTATCTACATTTATGGAGTTTATCGGTAATAACCCTAATGCATTCCGCTTATTGCTACGGGAACGCTCCGGGACGTCCGCCGCATTCCGTGCGGCAGTTGCGCGTGAAATTCAGCATTTTATTGCTGAGCTGGCCGACTACCTTGAACTGGAAAACCACATGCCGCGCAGCTTCACTGAAGCTCAAGCTGAGGCCATGGTCACCATTGTCTTCAGTGCGGGTGCAGAAGCGCTGGACGTGGATATCGAACAACGGCGACAGTTAGAAGAACGGCTGGTTTTACAACTGCGAATGATCTCCAAGGGCGCTTATTATTGGTATCGTCGCGAGCAGGAAAAGCTTGCTGTGTCCCGCGCTTAATAAGGTAAAGAAAATGATGGAACACTCGTGCTCAGAAAAACGACCTCACCGTGAAACCGGCACCCTGTTGTTGGCTTTAATTACGGGTTTGGCAATAAATGGTTCATTTAACGCATTATTCAGCGGATTTGTTCCTTTTTCAGTCTTTCCGCTGCTGACATTAATCTTGGCGGTTTATTGTCTGCACCAGCGCTATCTCAATTTTGCGATGCCGCAAGGCCTGCCAGTGCTGGTTTGTGCGTGTTTCTTACTCGGCATTCTATTGTACAGCGCGATTGTGCGGGTTGAGCATCCGGCGATTGGTTCTAACTTTGTTCCTTCGATTCTAAGTGTGGTGTTGGTATTTTGGATTTTGTTCAAACTGAAAACGCGAAAATCGGCGCAGACAGATATGAATGCCGATGCCGACACAGAGACTGACAATCAGCAGCCGCAATAGCTTTTCCGTTCACTCATCGAACCCAATAGAAAGGGCAACATCGCGTTGCCCTTATTTTGTCCCGATTTCTGCTTGTCGTCAGTTTCGTTTTTCCAGTAAAACCCCACACTCCATATGATGGGTGTAAGGGAACTGATCAAATAGCGCTAACCGGCTGATTTTATGTGTGTGTTGTAACTGTTCAAGGTTGGCGCACAAGGTCTCTGGGTTACAGGAGATATAAAGGATGCGCGGGTAGGCCTGCACCAGCTTGACGGTTTCGTCATCCAGCCCACTGCGCGGCGGGTCGACAAAAATGGTCTCGCAGTTATAACCACTCAAATCAATGCCCTTCAGGCGCTTAAACTCACGCACACCTTGCATGGCCTGGGTAAATTCCTCCGCAGACATTCGGATAATTTGCACATTATCAATATGATTGGCCGCGATGTTGTATTGCGCCGCGGCGACTGACGGTTTGGCAATTTCAGTTGCCAATACCCGATCGAAATTGCGCGCCAGCGCCAGTGAGAAATTACCGTTGCCGCAGTACAGCTCTAATAAATCGCCGCTGGCATGTTGGGTGACATCAATCGCCCATTCCAACATATGGATATTCACCGCCGCATTAGGTTGGGTGAAGCTATTCTCAACCTGGCGGTAAATCATATCGCGCCCGGCGACGGGCAACACTTCGTCGATATAGTCGTGATCGAGCATGATTTTGGTTTTTGACGCCCGCCCAATCAGTTGAAAATCAAAACCTTGCTCGCGCAACTGATCACGTAATTCTTGCGCTTTATGCTGCCATTCTTCATCTATTTGACGGTGATATAGCAAGGACGCAATCAGTTTACCGCTAAGAGTCGATAAGTAATCAATCTGAAACAGTTTATACCGCAAGATTGGCTCAGCTCTGATGGCGGTCATCAGGGCACTCATCAGGCGATTGATTAGCAGATTAGCCACCGGGAATTGCTCGACTCGAATTCGCTGCTTAGTCTGTTGGTCAAACATGATGTGGTACAGGTCGTCTTCGTCGTGCCAAACGCGGAACTCGGCTCTCATGCGGTAATGTTGTGCAGGAGAACGGAATATTTCCGGAGCAGGGGCCTGAAACGGCGACATCATCGCCTGAAGACGGGCAGATTTTTCCGCCAATTGGTGGTCGTAGCTATCTGTCGGCAGGATGTCGGGCGTCATGATTCTTCTCGTCTGGCCATTATAAAAGAGGGTTACTGCTGCGGATTGTAGGGAAAGTGGGGGTGATGTCCAGTTTTGTTGTGTTTATTCTGCGTAACAACATTGGAAGTCTAGACATCTATTTTACTTGATCGTAGCATTGCGGTCCGGCCTCATGCTGTTACTTAAACACCTAAGAGTTAAAAGGGAATCCGGTGTAAATCCGGAGCTGACGCGCAGCGGTAAGGGGAAGTTACGGCGATAGGTTTCAATCAGACACTGTCCGCAAGACGGGAAGTCATCGCCCGCTCTGTTTTTCAGAGATCCCAAGCCCGAAGACCTGCCGGTATACGTCGCAATATTCGTGGCCGTCGCGTAATACCGGCCATGGCACTGCGGCATCCGCTATTTGTGTTTGGATGCTATTTCTAATGACAATTAAAAAATATACGCTGCTCACAGCCCTTTCTGTGACAGCATTTTCTGGATGGGCGCAGGACAACACCACAACCGCTAATAATAAAGATGAAATGATGGTTACCGCCAGCCGTTTCAAACAACCCGTTTCGACTGTATTAGCACCCGCCGATGTCGTCACACGTGATGATATTGACCGCTGGCAGGCAAAAAGCCTGAATGAAGTGATGCGGCGGTTACCAGGGGTGGATATTGCCCAAATGGGGGGATTAGGTCAGGGCTCTTCCATGTATATCCGGGGTACTGAAGCTCGCCATGTATTGATATTGATTGATGGCATTCCTCTGGCTCGTACTGGTATCGTCAATAGCGTTAATCTCAATCAAATACCTATTTCCTTAGTGCAGCGGGTTGAATATATCCGTGGGCCACGTTCTGCTGTGTATGGTTCTGGTGCAATTGGTGGCGTCATTAACGTGATTACACAGACAGACCAGGAAGGCGCGCAGATTAATGCCGGGATTGGTTCCAAAGGCTATCAGCAATATGATGGCAGTGTTCGCCAGCGCTTTGGCGATACCTTGGCCACGTTAGCGGGTGGGTATCAAACGAGCAATGGCTATAACATCAAACCTGATTCACCGAATCCAATCGATAATGATCGAGATGGTTTCCGTAATAAAAATTTCTGGGCAGGATTGGAGCACCAATTCAACCAAGAGATCTCTGGTTTTGTCAGAGGCTATGGCTATACCAATAATTCTGATTACGATATTGGCAACATTTCTTCTCCTGCTTACAGTGGCGATGAAGAGCGGTTATATAACCATACTTATGATGCGGGGCTACGTTATGCTTCGGGCGCTTATTCTTCCCAATTAGTGGGCAGTTATCAGAAATATAAAGACTATAACTTTAGCAGCCAATATGGCCGCTATGGTGTGGCTACCACGTTGGACAATATGGATCAGCGCAATGTGCAATGGGGTAACACTTACAGCTTTGAAAGTGGGACTCTGAGCGGGGGTCTTGACTGGCAACAGCAGCGCTTGACCTCATCTAACCAGACCATCTCTGATACTTATAAGCGGGATAACACCGGTTTGTACCTCAGCGGACAGCAGAAGTTTGATAACGTGACGCTTGAAGCTTCTGGCCGTGCAGATAAAGACGAGCAATTCGGTTGGCACGAAACATGGCAAACTGCGGCGGGCTGGGAGTTCATTCCTGACTATCGTGTGACGGTGTCTTACGGCACCGGTTTCTTAGCACCATCATTGGGTCAGCAATATGGTTCGCAGCGCTTCGACATCATCTCCAACAGTGACCTTAAGCCGGAAGAATCGCGCCAATGGGAAGCCGGTTTGGAAGGTATCACAGGGCCGGTTGACTGGCGCTTATCGGCTTATCACAACAAAATTGAAAATCTGATTGATTACTCCTTTGATAATTCAACATTCAAAGGACATTACTACAATGTCAATTCTGCGACGATAAAAGGAGTGGAATGGACGGGGAATCTGACTACCGGCATATTTACGCACGCGGTCACACTGCAATATATTGATCCGCGAAACGATGTAAATAACGAAGTGCTAGCCCGCCGCTCTAAGCAACAAGCCAAGTATCAGTTGGATTGGACCATGTTCAACTTAGACATGGACGTTTCTTATCAGTATTACGGCAAACGCTATGACAATAACACCTCTGCGTACAGTACAACGCAGCGCGAATTGTCGAGTTATAGCACAGTAGACGTTTCAGCTGGTTATCCGGTTACTTCTCATCTAACAGTTCGTGGTAGAATTGCTAACCTGTTTGATAAAGAATACGAAACGGCTTATGGCTATAAAACCGCTGGACGAGAGTATTACCTCACAGGAAGTTATAACTTCTAATAAGGCTGATACTGCTCTTCGCCCGACAGCGCTGATTTTTGATTCCGGTGTTGGCGGGCTATCTGTCTATCAGGAGATTCGGCAATTGCTGCCGGATCTCCACTATATATATGCTTTCGACAATGTCGCGTTCCCTTATGGCGAGAAGTCCGGCGAATTCATCGTTGAGCGCGTATTGGACATTGTCACTGCGGTACAGCAGCGCCATCCGCTGGCGATTGTAGTTATCGCCTGTAACACTGCCAGCACGGTTTGCCTTCCTGCATTACGCGAACGTTTTACCTTTCCTGTCGTCGGGGTTGTCCCGGCTATCAAACCTGCGGTGCGCTTAACCCGTAATGGCGTGGTCGGCCTATTGGCTACCCGGGGCACAGTTCATGCTTCTTATACTCGTGATTTGATCGAGCGCTTTGCGACAGACTGCAAAATTGAATTACTGGGTTCATCTGAGCTGGTGGAGTTGGCGGAAACCAAGTTGCATGGTGGTGTTGTTCCGAAAGAAGCATTAAAGAAAATCCTTCATCCGTGGCTCGCAATGCGTGAACCGCCAGATACCATCGTTTTAGGCTGTACCCATTTCCCTCTATTAACTGAAGAGTTAGCACAAGTGTTACCAGAAGGCACCCGAATGGTCGATTCCGGCGCTGCAATTGCTCGCCGTACCGCCTGGCTTATCTCTTCTCAAGAAAATGTGATTTCTTCTGATGAAGAAAACATCGCGTATTGCATGGCACTGAATGCGGATACTGACGCTTTATTGCCCGTTTTACAGGGATATGGTTTTCTAACGCTGGAAAAACTGCCAATTTAACGGCGTTTTGACTAAAGAATCAGCGGTTGAAAAGTTTTTTCAAATTAGGGGTTGCAGGCTGTCAGGAACTCCCTATAATGCGCCTCCACTGACCGGGAACAACGAAACATACTTCGCCGGGTCAGGAAGAGAAAAGATAGACTTTGACTTCGAAAGAAAACAAATAAACTCTTGACTCTTCAGCGGGAAAGCGTATTATCTGCCTCCCGCGTTACCGTAAGATTCGCCGCAAGGCAAACGGGTAACGAACGCTCTTTAACAATTTATCAGACAATCTGTGTGGGCACTCGCAAGACGATATCGAAGCCTGTTTCGACAGGCAAAGAAATATCAAAGTCTTGAAGAGTGACCAAAGCAGTACACATTTGAACCTCGGTTCGAATGCATATTTGCAGAAAGTAATCTTTGAGCATCGCTACTTTCATTAGTAGCAAATCAAACAAATCTTAAATTGAAGAGTTTGATCATGGCTCAGATTGAACGCTGGCGGCAGGCCTAACACATGCAAGTCGAGCGGCAGCGGGAAGTAGTTTACTACTTCGCCGGCGAGCGGCGGACGGGTGAGTAATGTCTGGGAAACTGCCTGATGGAGGGGGGATAACTACTGGAAACGGTAGCTAATACCGCATGACCTCGCAAGAGCAAAGTGGGGGACCTTAGGGCCTCACGCCATCGGATGTGCCCAGATGGGATTAGCTAGTAGGTGGGGTAACGGCTCACCTAGGCGACGATCCCTAGCTGGTCTGAGAGGATGACCAGCCACACTGGAACTGAGACACGGTCCAGACTCCTACGGGAGGCAGCAGTGGGGAATATTGCACAATGGGCGCAAGCCTGATGCAGCCATGCCGCGTGTGTGAAGAAGGCCTTCGGGTTGTAAAGCACTTTCAGCGAGGAGGAAGGCATTGTGGTTAATAACCGCAGTGATTGACGTTACTCGCAGAAGAAGCACCGGCTAACTCCGTGCCAGCAGCCGCGGTAATACGGAGGGTGCAAGCGTTAATCGGAATTACTGGGCGTAAAGCGCACGCAGGCGGTTTGTTAAGTCAGATGTGAAATCCCCGCGCTTAACGTGGGAACTGCATTTGAAACTGGCAAGCTAGAGTCTTGTAGAGGGGGGGTAGAATTCCAGGTGTAGCGGTGAAATGCGTAGAGATCTGGAGGAATACCGGTGGCGAAGGCGGCCCCCTGGACAAAGACTGACGCTCAGGTGCGAAAGCGTGGGGAGCAAACAGGATTAGATACCCTGGTAGTCCACGCTGTAAACGATGTCGACTTGGAGGTTGTGCCCTTGAGGCGTGGCTTCCGGAGCTAACGCGTTAAGTCGACCGCCTGGGGAGTACGGCCGCAAGGTTAAAACTCAAATGAATTGACGGGGGCCCGCACAAGCGGTGGAGCATGTGGTTTAATTCGATGCAACGCGAAGAACCTTACCTACTCTTGACATCCACAGAACTTAGCAGAGATGCTTCGGTGCCTTCGGGAACTGTGAGACAGGTGCTGCATGGCTGTCGTCAGCTCGTGTTGTGAAATGTTGGGTTAAGTCCCGCAACGAGCGCAACCCTTATCCTTTGTTGCCAGCACGTAATGGTGGGAACTCAAAGGAGACTGCCGGTGATAAACCGGAGGAAGGTGGGGATGACGTCAAGTCATCATGGCCCTTACGAGTAGGGCTACACACGTGCTACAATGGCAGATACAAAGTGAAGCGAACTCGCGAGAGCAAGCGGACCACATAAAGTCTGTCGTAGTCCGGATTGGAGTCTGCAACTCGACTCCATGAAGTCGGAATCGCTAGTAATCGTAGATCAGAATGCTACGGTGAATACGTTCCCGGGCCTTGTACACACCGCCCGTCACACCATGGGAGTGGGTTGCAAAAGAAGTAGGTAGCTTAACCTTCGGGAGGGCGCTTACCACTTTGTGATTCATGACTGGGGTGAAGTCGTAACAAGGTAACCGTAGGGGAACCTGCGGTTGGATCACCTCCTTACCTAACGATACGCATTGCGCAGTGTCCACACAGATTGTCTGATAGAAAGTAACGAGCAAATAAGGCCGGGCTGAGAAATTAGTCGGGCTTTAGTACCTTGTTGGGTCTGTAGCTCAGGTGGTTAGAGCGCACCCCTGATAAGGGTGAGGTCGGTGGTTCAAGTCCACTCAGACCCACCAACTCATCCCCATACTGCGTTACAGTCACACTCGTTTATAACAATAAACGTCGCGTATCTGTGCCTTGTCTGAAAATGAGTTGCAGCAATAAGGTGATTTGCTTTTTATATGGGGCTATAGCTCAGCTGGGAGAGCGCCTGCCTTGCACGCAGGAGGTCAGCGGTTCGATCCCGCTTAGCTCCACCATATAAAAAATTATTTCAAAACGTACTGCGGTCGTAAGACTCAGTGTGTTGTGAAATATTGCTCTTTAACAATCTGGAACAAGCTGAAAATTGAAACAATACAGCTGAAACTTATCTCTCCGTAGATTTACTGAGATAAGGATTAACCTGTATTAGAGTCTCTCAAATAATCGCAATACGACGATGTCTGTAAAGACACCTTCGGGTTGTGAGGTTAAGCGACTAAGCGTACACGGTGGATGCCTAGGCAGTCAGAGGCGATGAAGGGCGTGCTAATCTGCGAAAAGCGTCGGTAAGGTGATATGAACCGTTACAACCGACGATACCCGAATGGGGAAACCCAGTGCAATTCGTTGCACTATTGCATGGTGAATACATAGCCATGCAAGGCGAACCGGGGGAACTGAAACATCTAAGTACCCCGAGGAAAAGAAATCAACCGAGATTCCCCCAGTAGCGGCGAGCGAACGGGGGAGGAGCCCAGAGTCTGAATCAGTTTGTGTGTTAGTGGAAGCGTCTGGAAAGTCGCAGGGTACAGGGTGATACTCCCGTACACAAAAACACACTTGCTGTGAACTCGATGAGTAGGGCGGGACACGTGACATCCTGTCTGAATATGGGGGGGACCATCCTCCAAGGCTAAATACTCCTGACTGACCGATAGTGAACCAGTACCGTGAGGGAAAGGCGAAAAGAACCCCGGCGAGGGGGAGTGAAATAGAACCTGAAACCGTGTACGTACAAGCAGTGGGAGCACCTTCGTGGTGTGACTGCGTACCTTTTGTATAATGGGTCAGCGACTTATATTTTGTAGCAAGGTTAACCGAATAGGGGGAGCCGTAGGGAAACCGAGTCTTAACTGGGCGTCTAGTTGCAAGGTATAGACCCGAAACCCGGTGATCTAGCCATGGGCAGGTTGAAGGTTGGGTAACACTAACTGGAGGACCGAACCGACTAATGTTGAAAAATTAGCGGATGACTTGTGGCTGGGGGTGAAAGGCCAATCAAACCGGGAGATAGCTGGTTCTCCCCGAAAGCTATTTAGGTAGCGCCTCGTGAACTCATCTTCGGGGGTAGAGCACTGTTTCGGCTAGGGGGTCATCCCGACTTACCAAACCGATGCAAACTCCGAATACCGAAGAATGTTATCACGGGAGACACACGGCGGGTGCTAACGTCCGTCGTGAAGAGGGAAACAACCCAGACCGCCAGCTAAGGTCCCAAAGTCATGGTTAAGTGGGAAACGATGTGGGAAGGCATAGACAGCCAGGATGTTGGCTTAGAAGCAGCCATCATTTAAAGAAAGCGTAATAGCTCACTGGTCGAGTCGGCCTGCGCGGAAGATGTAACGGGGCTAAACCATGCACCGAAGCTGCGGCAGCGACACTTAGGTGTTGTTGGGTAGGGGAGCGTTCTGTAAGCCGTTGAAGGTGACCTGTGAGGGTTGCTGGAGGTATCAGAAGTGCGAATGCTGACATAAGTAACGATAATGCGGGTGAAAAGCCCGCACGCCGGAAGACCAAGGGTTCCTGTCCAACGTTAATCGGGGCAGGGTGAGTCGACCCCTAAGGCGAGGCTGAAAAGCGTAGTCGATGGGAAACAGGTTAATATTCCTGTACTTGGTGTTACTGCGAAGGGGGGGGACGGAGAAGGCTAGGCTAGCCGGGCGACGGTTGTCCCGGTTTAAGCATGTAGGCGGAGTGACTTGGTAAATCCGGTTGCTTATCAACGCTGAGGTGTGATGACGAGCCACTACGGTGGTGAAGTAGTTGATGCCAAGCTTCCAGGAAAAGCCTCTAAGCATCAGGTAACATTAAATCGTACCCCAAACCGACACAGGTGGTCAGGTAGAGAATACTCAGGCGCTTGAGAGAACTCGGGTGAAGGAACTAGGCAAAATGGTGCCGTAACTTCGGGAGAAGGCACGCTGGCATTAGGTAAAGAGACTTGCTCTCGGCGCCGAAGCCAGTCGCAGATACCAGCTGGCTGCAACTGTTTAATAAAAACACAGCACTGTGCAAACACGAAAGTGGACGTATACGGTGTGACGCCTGCCCGGTGCTGGAAGGTTAATTGATGGGGTCAGCCGCAAGGCGAAGCTCTTGATCGAAGCCCCAGTAAACGGCGGCCGTAACTATAACGGTCCTAAGGTAGCGAAATTCCTTGTCGGGTAAGTTCCGACCTGCACGAATGGCGTAATGATGGCCAGGCTGTCTCCACCCGAGACTCAGTGAAATTGAACTCGCTGTGAAGATGCAGTGTACCCGCGGCAAGACGGAAAGACCCCGTGAACCTTTACTATAGCTTGACACTGAACATTGAGCCTTGATGTGTAGGATAGGTGGGAGGCATCGAAGCGTGGACGCCAGTCTGCGTGGAGCCAACCTTGAAATACCACCCTTTAATGTTTGATGTTCTAACTCGGCCCCGTAATCCGGGGTGAGGACAGTGTCTGGTGGGTAGTTTGACTGGGGCGGTCTCCTCCCAAAGAGTAACGGAGGAGCACGAAGGTTAGCTAATCACGGTCGGACATCGTGAGGTTAGTGCAAAGGCATAAGCTAGCTTGACTGCGAGAGTGACGGCTCGAGCAGGTACGAAAGTAGGTCTTAGTGATCCGGTGGTTCTGAATGGAAGGGCCATCGCTCAACGGATAAAAGGTACTCCGGGGATAACAGGCTGATACCGCCCAAGAGTTCATATCGACGGCGGTGTTTGGCACCTCGATGTCGGCTCATCACATCCTGGGGCTGAAGTAGGTCCCAAGGGTATGGCTGTTCGCCATTTAAAGTGGTACGCGAGCTGGGTTTAGAACGTCGTGAGACAGTTCGGTCCCTATCTGCCGTGGGCGTTGGAAGATTGAGAGGGGCTGCTCCTAGTACGAGAGGACCGGAGTGGACGAATCACTGGTGTTCGGGTTGTCATGCCAATGGCATTGCCCGGTAGCTAAATTCGGAAGAGATAACCGCTGAAAGCATCTAAGCGGGAAACTTGCCTCGAGATGAGTCTTCCCTGGGGCTTTAAGCCCCCTGAAGGAACGTTAAAGACTATGACGTTGATAGGCTGGGTGTGTAAGTGCAGCGATGCATTGAGCTAACCAGTACTAATGATCCGTGAGGCTTAACCTTACAACACCGAAGGTGTTTTGTGTTTGAGAGAGATTTTCAGCGACGTTCCGAGATTGGGCTGGCTGGCTGTGTGTAGGATTACATAGCGGGTTAGTTTAGACAGAATTTGCCTGGCGGCCATAGCGCGGTGGTCCCACCTGATCCCATGCCGAACTCAGAAGTGAAACGCCGTAGCGCCGATGGTAGTGTGGGGTCTCCCCATGCGAGAGTAGGACACTGCCAGGCATCAAACACGAGTTATCAGAGTGACATCTGGTGACTGACAAAATCGCCAGATGCGGTTTTGCACAGCGAGGAGCGCTGGCCCTTTAAGGGTAGGTATCAGGATGATACACGTAAAAGAATCGGTGGAGCGGTAGTTCAGTTGGTTAGAATACCTGCCTGTCACGCAGGGGGTCGCGGGTTCGAGCCCCGTCCGTTCCGCCACTTATTTAAATTATGCCTGCTTATCTTAGCAGGCATAATGTTAAGCGTAATTTAGGGGCGTAGCTCAGTTGGTAGAGCACCGGTCTCCAAAACCGGGTGTCGCGAGTTCGAGTCTCTCCGCCCCTGCCATATAAACAACCCTTCGTGAAAACGAGGGGTTTTTTTATATTGGAAATACTCAATTAGTTCTTTTTTTATACCGATTTTTTTATTCCCTTTGTCTATTTCTCCCTTCTTTTTCTCCTCTAGCCCATATCTGTGTTCCACTTTTTCCCTTAGAAATTCCTTCTGATGTCACCTACTCATAATATGTGCTTTACGCAGTTAATATTTGTTATAGCAATATTTCTTATTAAATCACCCTGAAGATTTAGCAGGTAACGTTCCCAACGCATACCTATTTAGCTGAATTTATGTACAAAACGATTGTTATTCTACGGTGTGACGTTGCTCATTATTACTTTCACAAAATGTACTAAAACTAATTAACATTTTAGCTATCAGGAAGCTCACCTTAAAAAACATCATGTGCTTTTAGAACAACATTATCTGCAAATTGGCCGAATTTCAGGGCAATCAATGGCCTGAATGATCATGTTAACTGTTCTTCGGAATAGTAATGAGTCAGCGGCTCGACGATGGTAAGTGAGGAGATAAATATGTACAGGCGTTTACTGTTAGCAGCAGCTGTGACAGCAGCAATGTGTAGCACCGCCCAGGCAGCTCCACTGGTCGTGGGTTTTTCTCAAATTGGTTCAGAGTCCGGTTGGCGCTCTGCGGAGACTAAGGTTTCTAAACAAGAAGCGGAGAAACGCGGAATAACATTAAAAATCGCGGATGCTCAACAAAAACAAGAAAACCAAATCAAAGCGGTCAGATCGTTTATTGCTCAAGGTGTTGATGCCATTTTTATTGCTCCAGTAGTCGCAACTGGTTGGACGCCAGTATTACAGGAAGCTAAAGAAGCCAAAATTCCTGTATTCCTACTTGATCGTATGATTGAGGTGAATGATCCCTCTTTATACACAGCGGCAGTGGCTTCTGACAGTGTATATGAAGGTAAAGTTGCAGGGGAATGGCTGCTGAAAGATGTGGCAGGCAAGCCTTGTAACGTTGTTGAACTCCAAGGTACGGTTGGTTCCAGCGTAGCGATTAACCGTAAAAAAGGGTTTGCTGACGGCATAGCTTCAGCACCAAATGTGAAAATAATTCGCTCTCAGTCTGGGGATTTCACACGCAGTAAAGGCAAAGAAGTTATGGAGAGCTTCATTAAAGCAGAACAAAACGGTAAGAATATCTGTGCCGTCTATGCTCATAACGATGATATGGCAATTGGTGCCATTCAAGCCATTAAAGAAGCTGGTTTGAAGCCTGGTTCAGAAATTAAAATCGTTTCTATCGATGGTGTCCCAGATATTTTCAAAGCAATGAGTAGTGGTGAAGCAAACGCGACTGTTGAATTAACACCAAATATGGCCGGCCCAGCTTTTGATGCACTCATTGCGCTCAAGAAAGATGGTACCCAACCACCTAAGTTTATCCAGACAGAATCCCGCCTATTACAGCCTGATACGGCTAAACAGGAATATGAATCCAAGAAGAGCCTGGGTTATTGATTTTAAAGGCGGGGAAAACCCCGCCTGCTTTCGTCACCTGTATTTGGGCAATATCTGAGTCGTTTTTGAACGTGGGTACATCTGATGGAAACACTGCTAGAAGTCCGTGGCTTATCAGTTGAATTTCCTGGTGTTAAGGCATTAGATTCTGTGGATTTTTCTCTACATCGTGGCGAGGTTGTCGCTTTATTGGGGGAGAATGGTGCGGGAAAATCGACTTTAATCAAGGCATTAACTGGGGTCTATAAACGGGCCGCCGGTGAAGTTTATTTAGAGGGTGTCGCCATCTGTCCTATTGATACAGCTGATGCTCAAAAGATGGGGATTGGTACTGTTTATCAAGAAGTGAATTTACTGCCAAATATTTCTATTGCAGCAAATCTCTTTATTGGCCGAGAGCCATTACGTTGGGGATTAATCGATAATCGTACGATGAACCGAAAGGCGGAAAAATTACTGGAAGGCTATGGACTGGTGTTGGATGTTCAGCGGCCTTTGGCTGATTTCTCTATTGCAATACAGCAGATTGTTGCAATTGCACGGGCAGTTGATTTGTCAGCGAAAGTACTGATTTTGGATGAACCGACGGCGAGTTTGGATGCTAAAGAAGTCAGTATGTTACTGGATATTTTGCGACAGTTGCGGGACCAAGGTATTGGCATGGTTTTCGTGACTCATTTCCTTGATCAAGTCTATCGGATCAGTGACCGCATTACTGTTTTGCGTAACGGCAAGCTCGTCGGTACTAAAACCACAACGGAACTTCCTCGCATTGAATTGGTTCAGATGATGCTGGGTCATAGCTTTGATGAACAATTACTAAAACGTAGTGAACATAATATTGCGGTTAGTAACCCATTGGTTGAATTCAAAAACTATGGTCGGCGAGGGGTTGTGGAGAGCTTCGATTTATCTGTTTCTCCCGGTGAAATTGTTGGGCTAGCGGGGTTATTGGGGTCTGGTCGAACAGAAACGGCACAGTTAATTTTCGGCGTTACAACACCTGACACTGGTGAAGCTAAAATTCAGGGCAAGCCGGTGAAGATTAGAACACCACGTAAAGCATCAAAATACGGTTTTGGTTATTGCCCGGAAGACCGCAAAACCGATGGTATTGTGGGGGCTGCAACGGTACGAGAAAATATTATTTTAGCCCTTCAGGCCCAGCGTGGGTGGCTGAGACCTATATCTATGCGAGAACAGACTCAAATTGCTGAGGATTTTATCCAGCAGTTAGGTATCCGAACCCCTGGCCCTGAACAGCAAATTCAGTATCTCTCCGGTGGGAACCAGCAAAAAGTATTATTAGCCCGTTGGCTGGCCACAAAACCTCGATTTTTGATTTTAGATGAGCCAACCCGCGGTATTGATGTGGGAGCGCATGCTGAAATTATTCGGTTGATTGAGAAATTGTGTGACGAAGGTTTGGCGCTACTTATTATCTCTTCCGAATTAGAGGAATTGGCTGGTTATGCCGATCGCGTCATTGTCCTGCGAGATCGTAAGCATATTGCACAACTCGGTCACGATGAGATTTCTGTTCCTGCCATTATGCAGGCGATCGCGGTGCAATAAGGAGTTATCTCATGGGAAACAGGAGCCTATCTATGCCGCAAAGGCCGCGTAAAGTTAAATGGGTCTTGCCGAAGGGTGCCACTCAGTTTGGTGCTCTGGCTGCCATTTTATTAATTGATAGCTTAGTCGCCCCGCACTTTTTCTCCATTCACATCCAGGATGGACGGCTATTCGGCAGTGTCATTGATATCTTAAACCGGGGTGCGCCCGTTGCTTTATTAGCACTGGGAATGACATTAGTTATTGCAACTGGGGGCATTGATTTATCCGTTGGAGCAGTAATGGCAATTGCTGGTGCCACGGCTGCGACCCTGACCAGTGCTGGGTATCCTTTATTCACGGTATTGGTTGCAGCGCTTGCCGTTGGGGCATTGTGCGGATTATGGAACGGTTTTTTAGTCGCGGTGTTACAAATTCAACCTATTGTCGCCACATTGATGTTAATGGTCGCCGGGCGAGGTATCGCTCAGCTTATTACACAAGGGCAGATTGTTACATTTGATAGCGGTGGGTTGGCAGAGTTAGGCAGCAGCACATTGATGTATATGCCGATGTCTGTGGTTATCGCATTCAGCATGCTGATTATTGTGTGGTTATTGACGCGCAAAACGGCGTTGGGGCTCTTTATTGAGTCGGTCGGGATCAATTTGCGTTCTGCGCGTAATGCGGGCGTGAGTACCCGGTTGGTGCTGATTGCTGTGTATGTGATTTGCGGCATCTGTGCCGCGGTCGCGGGCATTATTGTGACGGCCGATATTCGAGGTGCTGATGCTAACAATGCGGGTTTATGGCTGGAATTGGATGCCATTCTGGCGGTAGTAATTGGCGGTGCATCCTTAATGGGAGGGCGTTTTAATCTTTTGCTCTCGGTCATTGGCGCTTTGATTATTCAGGGAATGAATACTGGGATTTTACTTTCAGGTTATCAACCTGAATTTAATCTGGTTCTTAAAGCCATTGTGGTGTTAGCCGTATTGGTGGTGCAGTCACCGATGATCTCATTGAGCCATATCTTCCGGAGGCGAAAATAATGTTAAAGCGTAATATTCCTTTGCTGATTACTATCGCCGTTTTTATTCTGGGATATGCCTTTTGTCTCAGCCAATTCCCCAGCTTTTCTTCCACCCGTGTTTGGTGTGACTTACTGACTGATAATGCTTTTCTGGGAATTGTCGCCGTAGGTATGACCTTTGTTATTTTATCCGGTGGTATCGATTTATCTGTCGGTTCAGTTATTGCGTTTACTGGCGTACTACTGGCAAAGCTAATCGGTACTTATGGTATTCACCCAATGTATGCTTTTGCTATCGTCTTAGTTATGGGCGCGATGTTTGGTGCGTTCATGGGCTGGATTATTGATTCACTGAAACTCCCGGCGTTTATCATCACTCTTGCGGGGATGTTTTTTGTCCGTGGCATGAGTTTTATTGTATCGGAAGAGTCCATTCCCATTAATCACCCACTTTATGGCTATCTTGCTAATTATGCTTGGAAAGTTCCCGGTGGTGGGCGATTTACACTGCTCGCCCTGATTATGCTATTGGTTGTGGTATTTGGTATTTTGCTAGCCCATAAAACCCGCTTTGGTCATAACGTCTATGCAATCGGTGGCAATAGTGTTTCTGCAGCCCTGATGGGAGTTCCGGTTAGACAAACCACGATAAAAATCTACATGTTATCGAGCACCTTGGCTGCTCTGTCCGGGATTGTTTTCTCTCTCTATACCTCCGCAGGTTATGCATTAGCGGCTAGTGGTGTTGAGCTCGATGCTATAGCCGCCGTCGTAATTGGTGGCACTTTGCTTACCGGCGGTATTGGTACAGTTTTCGGCACTCTGTTTGGCGTGCTGATTCAAGGCCTGATACAGAGTTATATCACTTTTGATGGCACTCTCAGTTCATGGTGGACCAAAATTGTCATCGGAATTCTGCTATTTAGCTTTATTGCCATCCAGAAGGCGATGAGTGCATTTTATTTGAATCGACGCGCTCGTCCTCAATCACCCCCACTTAATCCGGTATAGCGCTTTGGGCTGCGTTATTCATAGGCGTTTTTAATAACTGTCGAATTAATGTTTGCTGGTCACTGTTTTGCAACCAAACGGCATACAGTGGCCGAACTATGGGCGGTATTTCAGTGTTGATGATCAACTCTGGGTACTCTTTTTGCCAATGTTCAGGTAGAAAAGCACAGCCGCCGGTGGTTTCCAACAGCTGCCGGGTTAAATGGGCAGAAGTCGTGGTCAGCACGGGCATTTGCTCGCTATTGAGTAAACGATTTTCTTGCTGATGGAAATCTGCTCCCCATTCAAGTTTGATATATGGCGCTTCATTTACATTTTTATACTCGGTCTCGTCGTCAGTTTTCTCAGATAGACCAAGGGGAATCGAGGAGAACAAGCGCAATGAAAAATGGCCTAGTAGCAGGCTGGCCAACTCGTCCATTTTAGGAGGTTCGGTCGTTATCAATAAATCGAGTTGCCGTTCGTGCAACTGTTTGACCAGCGATTGACGTAGTGCAATCCGCGCCTCAAGTCGTAATGCCTCTCGTTGTTTATATAGCTGTTGCAACCAAGGAGTGAGGTAAGCCTCCCAAAGTGAGGCGGTTGCACCAATGGACAACTCGGTGTGTTGCAGCGAGTGAACAACTTCTTTTTTGGCTAACTGCCAAGTGCTCATCAGTGTTTCAGCATAAGGCACCAACCGTTCACCGGCTGGAGTCAGGCGAATATTATTGCGATGGCGAGTGAATAAATTTGCACCTAATTGATTTTCCAACTGACGGATACGAAAACTCACCGCCGACTGGGTTAAGTACAAAGATTCAGCTGCGCGACCAAAGTGGCGAGTTCTACTGACCTCCAAAAAGGTTTTCAGTAATTCGGTATCCACACCCATCTCCAATTTTTTTTGTCGTTAAGATTTAAATGTTTTGTTTTACACGATGTCAAGCCTATCTAATACTCCGCGCCATAAACAGCACGACCATGAGAGAATTAGGAGCGTGTCAGATGGCGGATAGCTTCATCACGACCAATCGTTTTTTTGATAATAAACATTATCCTCGCGGGTTCTCGCGTCACGGCGATTTCACCATTAAAGAGGCGCAATTACTAGAGCGCTGCGGTTACGCCTTCAACGAACTCGATCTCGGAAAACGCCAGCCTGCAACGGAAGAAGAACAGTTGTTTGTTGCTGTCTGTCGCGGCGAGCGTGAGCCAGTCAGCGCTGAGGAGAAAGTCTGGTCCAAGTATGTGACCCGGACTCGTCGCCCTAAACGTTTCCATACGCTATCTGGCGGTAAACCGCAGATGGACGCAGTGGAAGATTACACTGATAGCGACGACTAATATCCTTTGTTCTTGAAGTCGCAGGGCACTGTAATTACTGACCTGCGACTCTTCCATCATTCTGGGTATAATATTGCGTTTAAGTCTTATGGTTTTTTTGCCCCATTTTAGTTTTTATATCAAGCTTTTGTGCAACTGCAAAAGTAACCGGTCCATACAACGATAGCTCAGTGCTTCTGAAAGATGATTTTTTTGAATATTATCTTCCAGAGCCAGATCCGCAATGGTCCGTGCCACTTTCAAAATATGGTGCCAGGCGCGCACTGATAGCCCCAGTTTTAGTAATACCTGTTCCAAAAAAACGGCATTCTCAGGTGTTAAATAGCAATATTCAGCTATCTCTTGGCTGTTCAGCCGCGTGTTTATCTTCCCCGCTCTATCCAATTGTCTTTTTCTAGCCTGCAATACTCGTTGCCTGACAGTTTTACTACTTTCACCCTGATGTTTTTGTGCCCCCAGCATTCCTGCAGGAAGTAGTGGTACTTCAATCGATAAATCAAATCGGTCCAAAAATGGGCCTGATAGTTTTGCCAGATAGCGTAAGACTTGTTGTGGCGGTGCTCGATTATGGATGCCTTGATAATGGCCACTGGGGCTAGGATTCATCGCGGCTATCAACTGTACTCTAGCTGGGAAACAGACTTTTGCGGTTGCGCGGGAAATGATAATTTCACCCGATTCTAGTGGTT
This sequence comes from Yersinia canariae, assembly GCF_009831415.1. Classification (NCBI taxonomy): domain Bacteria; kingdom Pseudomonadati; phylum Pseudomonadota; class Gammaproteobacteria; order Enterobacterales; family Yersiniaceae; genus Yersinia; species Yersinia canariae. The sequence goes on from NZ_CP043727.1 coordinate 162,229, forward strand.
CGCGCAATGAATCCAGTACCCTGCGTTCAAACTCCGGCAGTTCATCCAGAAAAAGTACCCCGTTGTGTGCCAGTGATATTTCGCCGGGGCGGGGAATTGATCCTCCGCCAATCAAAGCAGCCATCGACGCGCTGTGATGCGGTGCCCGAAAAGCCCGATAGCGCCATTGAGCCGGCAGTTCATTGCTGTGCGATAAGCCATTAATGGCCGCAGCCTCGAGTGCTTCTTGATCCGTCAGCGGCGGTAATAACCCAGTGAGCCGATTTGCCAGCATAGTTTTGCCAGTGCCAGGCGGCCCGAGCAACAGCAGGTTGTGCCCACCGGCAGCGGTTATCTCCAGAGCACGTTTGGCTTGTGATTGGCCGATAATATCTTGTAGATCAAGGCGGTCATCCCAATTTGAAACAGCCTCAAGGCGTTGACCTTGAGCAAGCGTATTTTCACCTTGTAGAAAACCACACACTGCTAATAAGTGATCTGCGACCCAGCTGTCATCTTGTGCAATTAACCCTATCTCCACACTGTTCTCTGACGGCAAAATTAATTGTCGATGGACCTGACTGCTGGCGAGAGCTGCTGGAATTGCGCCGCTAACGCGTCTTAGCGCCCCTGATAGGGCTAGCTCACCCAAGAACTCATAGTGCGCTAATTTATCCGCAGGAATCTGCTCTGACGCGGCTAATATCGCTAAAGCGATAGGCAGGTCATAACGGCCTCCTTCTTTGGGTAAATCTGCCGGTGCCAGACTGACCGTGATCCGTTTGGCTGGATAAGTAAAGCCGCTGTTGATTAATGCGCTACGAACCCTGTCCCGCGCCTCTCTTACCGTCGTTTCCGGCAGTCCAACCAAAATTAACCCAGGTAGCCCATTGCTGATATGAACTTCAACCGTAACTGAGGGGGCCTGAATACCTAATGTGGCACGGGTATGAATAGTTGCCAGTGACATTTCGCTTTCCTTTGCTGTCGTGCGCCCTTAGTGTTGGGGCATGGTCACAGAGTGCCTCAGGTTTTTTTTCAGCACTTAGAAAAAGTATTGGTTTGCGAAAGCTCGCGAGAAGTTTCGTTGCAATGGATGTATCAAAATCAAAAATTGCGATGCAGAGCGCAGAAAAAAGACCTAAGTGCCGATGTGGGTTTTACTGATTGATAAATAATATATTTATTGTGTTTTGCACAGATGCCCACAAAATAATAATTTAAATAAATATTGTCAGGTAACCAATAACTGTGATAACTCTGTAGGTATTCGTTCGACACTAGACAGATGAACAACCTAATTATGAAAGCGATTGTCCAAGTGATTAACCTAGTCCTAATTAGCGTGGTGGTGATTATTATCCCACCGTGCGGGGCTGCACTTGGACGAATAAAGGCATAAAAATCAAGCCTTAATCTCAAGAGAACCCCCGCACCGAAAGGTCCGGGGGTTTTTTTATTGGTACGTTAAAAGACGCGAGGGACATAAAATGCACAACAGAATAAAATCCTGCTCCTCCCGTAAAAGGTCGGGGAAATAACTATGAATGGTGCTCAGTGGGTGGTTCAAGCGTTGCGTGCGCAGGGGGTTGATACGGTATTCGGCTATCCGGGCGGGGCAATAATGCCTGTCTACGATGCTTTGTATGATGGTGGTGTCGAGCATTTGCTCTGCCGCCATGAGCAGGGTGCTGCTATTGCCGCTATTGGTTATGCGCGTGCAACCGGTAAAGTCGGGGTGTGTATCGCCACTTCCGGCCCCGGAGCCACTAATCTGATCACCGGTTTGGCTGATGCTTTGCTCGATTCTGTGCCGGTAATCGCCATCACTGGTCAGGTCGGGTCGGCTTTAATCGGCACTGACGCTTTTCAGGAAATTGATGTTCTGGGCCTGTCTCTGGCCTGTACCAAACACAGTTTTTTGGTCGAATCATTAGATGCGCTGCCGGGGATCATGGCGGAAGCTTTTGCTATCGCCACCAGTGGCCGTCCTGGGCCTGTTTTAATCGACATTCCAAAAGATATTCAATTGGCGGTGGGGGAATTGACCCCGCATTTGATGCCCGTTGAAGAGTATCCGGTTGATTCTGCTGCTGAGTTACAACAGGCCTTGGATATGTTGGCAACAGCTAAAAAGCCGATGTTGTATGTCGGTGGCGGCGTTGGGATGGCGCAGGCGGTTCCGGCTTTACGCGAGTTTATTGACGTCACCGGTATTCCTGCGGTTGCCACCTTGAAAGGTTTGGGCGCGCCAGATACTCATCACCCGTGCTATTTGGGCATGCTGGGGATGCACGGCACCAAAGCGGCGAATTTTGCGGTACAGGACTGTGACTTATTGATAGCCGTGGGCGCGCGTTTTGATGATCGCGTGACTGGCAAGCTGAATACATTTGCCGCGAAAGCAAAAGTTATTCATATGGATATCGACCCGGCAGAGCTGGGTAAATTGCGCCAGGCGCATGTCGCGTTGCAGGGCGATTTGAAAGTGTTACTGCCCGCCTTGCAGCAACCGCTGAGTATTCAGCCGTGGCGTGATGAGGTTATGGCGTTAAAACATCAGCATAGCTGGCGTTATGATCACCCCGGCCAAGCAATTTATGCGCCATTACTGCTCAAGCAGATCTCCGAGCGTAAAGCCCCGCAGACTGTGGTCACCACTGACGTAGGCCAGCACCAGATGTGGACAGCGCAGCACATGAGCTTTACCCGCCCTGAGAATTTCATCACTTCTAGCGGTCTGGGCACGATGGGCTTTGGTGTTCCCGCCGCCGTTGGTGCGCAGATGGCCCGGCCAGATGACATGGTTATATGTGTTTCCGGCGATGGCTCATTCATGATGAATGTTCAGGAGCTGGGCACCATAAAACGCCGACAGTTACCGCTGAAAATTGTTTTATTGGATAACCAGCGATTAGGTATGGTTAGGCAGTGGCAGCAACTGTTTTTTGATGGACGCTATAGCGAAACCAATCTTTCTGATAACCCCGATTTCATCACACTGGCCAGTGCTTTCAATATCCCCGGCCAACGTATCACCCGAAAAGACCAAGTCGAAGCCGCACTGGATGCGCTGTTTAACAGCGAAGGGCCTTATTTGCTCCAGGTTTCTATCGACGAACTCGAAAACGTTTGGCCGTTAGTGCCGCCAGGCGCAGGTAATGAAACCATGCTGGAGAAAATCTCATGATGCAACATCAACTCTCTATCCAAGCCCGCTTCCGCCCTGAGATGTTAGAGCGCGTATTGCGAGTCGTGCGGCACCGCGGTTTTCAGGTTTGTGCTATGAATATGTCACCAATGATTAACGCTGAGAATATTAATATTGAATTGACCGTTGCCAGCGGGCGACCTGTCGATTTACTGTCTTCTCAGCTGAGTAAGCTTATGGATGTCGCCTGCGTCGAGATCCTACAACCTAATACATTACAGATACGCGCCTGATGCGCCACAAGGAAAGAAAAGAATGACGAAGAAAGCTGATTTTATTTGGTTTAACGGCGAAATGGTTCCGTGGGCAGAAGCGAAAGTTCACGTGATGTCTCACGCGTTACACTATGGCACGTCAGTCTTCGAAGGTGTTCGTTGTTACGAATCCCACAAGGGGCCGGTAGTTTTCCGTCACCGCGAACACATGCAGCGCTTGCACGACTCAGCCAAAATTTACCGCATGCCGGTTTCTCAGTCGGTTGATGAGCTGATGGAGGCTTGCCGCGCAACACTGCGTAAAAACAAGCTAACCAGCGCCTATATCCGCCCATTGGTCTTTATTGGTGATGTCGGCATGGGTGTTAATCCGCCGGATGGTTATAAGACAGACATCATCATTGCGGCCTTCCCGTGGGGGGCTTATTTGGGCGCAGAAGCATTGGAGCAAGGTATTGATGCGATGGTGTCTTCATGGAATCGTGTAGCGCCAAACACCATTCCAACTGCGGCTAAAGCGGGTGGTAACTACCTGTCGTCCTTGCTGGTGGGTAGTGAAGCACGCCGCCATGGCTATCAGGAAGGGATTGCACTGGATATTCACGGCTTCCTGTCTGAAGGTGCGGGTGAAAACTTGTTTGAAGTGAAAGATGGCATTCTGTTCACGCCGCCGTTTACCTCTTCTGCCCTGCCGGGTATTACCCGCGACGCCATTATTAAACTGGCGAAAGACATGGGTCTGGAAGTCCGTGAGCAAGTGTTGTCACGTGAATCTCTCTATCTGGCCGATGAAGTATTTATGTCTGGTACTGCGGCAGAAATTACCCCAGTGCGTAGCGTAGATGGTATTCAGGTTGGTATTGGTAAACGTGGCCCGATCACTACAAAAATTCAACAAGCGTTCTTCGGCCTGTTCACCGGTGAAACCGAAGATAAACACGGTTGGCTGGATCCGATCAATCCATAATAACGACAAGCAGACAGCATTAGCAGGTAGTTCGTTCGCTACCTGCCATACAGCACCTATTTGCAACACACTGTATTTATAACAACTAGTTGATTTAAAAAATAAAATCTGGAGTGAAGAGACAATGCCTAAGTACCGTTCCCATACCACCACTCATGGCCGTAATATGGCTGGCGCCCGCGCATTGTGGCGCGCAACCGGTATGACCGATGATGACTTCGGCAAACCAATTATTGCGGTAGTTAACTCATTTACCCAGTTTGTACCGGGCCACGTTCATTTGCGCGACTTAGGAAAGCTGGTGGCAGAGCAAATTGAAGCGTCCGGCGGTGTGGCTAAAGAGTTCAATACTATTGCGGTGGATGATGGGATCGCGATGGGCCACGGCGGCATGCTCTATTCACTGCCTTCACGTGAATTGATTGCCGACTCCGTTGAATACATGGTTAACGCCCACTGTGCGGACGCCATGGTGTGTATCTCTAACTGCGATAAAATTACCCCAGGGATGCTGATGGCGTCTCTGCGCTTGAATATTCCGGTTATCTTTGTTTCTGGCGGCCCGATGGAAGCCGGTAAAACCAAGTTATCCGATAAAATTATCAAGCTAGATTTGGTCGATGCCATGATTCAAGGGGCAAACCCCAATGTCAGTGATGCCGACAGCGAGCAAATTGAGCGCTCTGCTTGCCCAACTTGCGGTTCCTGTTCTGGCATGTTCACGGCCAACTCGATGAACTGTCTGAATGAAGCTCTGGGTCTGGCGCTGCCGGGCAACGGCTCATTGCTGGCAACCCATGCGGATCGTAAGCAGCTGTTCCTTGATGCTGGCAAGCATATTGTTGCGCTGACCAAACGTTATTATGAACAAGATGATATCAGCGCCTTGCCGCGCAGCATTGCGAACAAAGCGGCGTTTGAAAATGCCATGACACTGGATATCGCCATGGGCGGCTCCACCAATACCGTCCTGCATTTGCTGGCGGCAGCGCAGGAAGGAGATATTGATTTTGATATCAGCGATATCGACCGCCTGTCTCGTAAAGTGCCACATTTGTGCAAAGTTGCGCCAAGCACTCAGAAATACCATATGGAAGATGTGCATCGTGCGGGGGGGGTCGTTGGTATTTTAGGTGAGTTGGACAGGGCCGGGTTGCTAAATCGCGAAGTCAGTAATGTGTTGGGGCTGAATCTGCCACAAACACTGGAAGCTTATGATGTGATGCTGACCAAAGACGAAGGGGTCAAGCAGATGTACGCCGCAGGCCCAGCCGGTATTCGCACCACTAAAGCCTTCTCACAAGATTGCCGCTTCCCATCACTGGATACTGACCGCCAAGAGGGCTGTATTCGTACTCGTGAACATGCTTACAGCCAAGACGGCGGTTTGGCCGTGTTATATGGCAATCTCTCGGAAAATGGCTCGATTGTTAAAACCGCCGGGGTGGATAAAGACAGCTTAACTTTCCGCGGCCCGGCCAAAGTCTATGAGAGTCAGGATGATGCTGTTGCCGCTATTCTGGGTGGCAAAGTGGTGGCGGGTGATGTGGTTGTTATCCGCTACGAAGGGCCAAAAGGCGGGCCAGGGATGCAAGAAATGTTGTATCCGACCACTTACCTGAAATCGATGGGATTAGGGAAAAGCTGTGCGTTGTTAACAGATGGCCGTTTCTCGGGGGGGACTTCGGGGTTATCCATTGGCCATGCTTCGCCGGAAGCCGCCAGCGGTGGGTTGATTGCTTTGGTCCAAGATGGCGACATTATTGATATTGATATTCCCAACCGTGCGATGAAACTGGACGTCAGTGATGCTGAATTGGCCACACGCCGTGAAACAGAATTAGCGCGCGGTGATGCTGCATGGACACCGAAAGCCCGTGAACGTCAGGTTTCTTATGCATTACGGGCTTATGCTTTGCTGGCGACCAGTGCTGACAAAGGTGCTGTTCGCGACAAAAGTAAGCTGGGAGGCTAATACCCATGGCGGTATCACAACCCTTATCAACTGCCCCCTGTGGGGCAGAATATCTGCGGGCGATACTTCGCGCGCCGGTGTATGAGGTGGCGCAAGTCACCCCATTGCAAGTGATGGAAAAAATCTCCTCCCGCTTGGGTAATACCATTTTAGTGAAACGCGAAGACCGGCAACCCGTACACAGCTTTAAACTGCGTGGTGCTTATGCGATGTTGGCGGGTCTGACAGAAGAACAGAAAGCCTGTGGTGTGATAACCGCCTCTGCCGGTAACCATGCGCAGGGGGTGGCGCTGTCAGCCAATAAGCTTGGAATCAAAGCGCTTATTGTGATGCCAGTGGCAACCGCTGATATCAAAGTTGATGCAGTCCGTGGGTTTGGTGGCGAAGTACTGCTGTTTGGTGCCAATTTTGATGAAGCCAAAGCCAAAGCTATCGAGCTGTCCCAACTGCAAGGCTATACCTTTGTTCCACCGTTCGATCACCCCGCTGTGATTGCTGGGCAGGGGACGTTAGCGATGGAGTTACTCCAGCAAGACGCACATCTTGACCGGATATTTGTTCCTGTCGGAGGCGGTGGGCTGGTGGCTGGGGTAGCGGTGCTTATCAAACAGCTAATGCCACAGATTAAAGTGATTGGTGTCGAGGCGGAAGATTCTGCCTGCTTACGGGCGGCACTGGATGCGGGTAAACCGGTGGATTTGGCCCGTGTCGGATTATTCGCTGAGGGCGTGGCGGTTAAGCGCATTGGCGACGAGTGTTTCCGCCTGTGTCAGGAATATCTGGACGAAGTTATTACGGTTGATAGCGACGCCATTTGTGCGGCAGTAAAAGACTTATTTGAAGATGTGCGCGCCATTGCGGAGCCTTCTGGTGCTCTGGCGCTGGCGGGTCTGAAAAAGTATGTTCAGCAGCATAATATCCAGGGTGAGCGGCTGGCTCATGTGCTTTCTGGTGCTAATGTTAACTTTCATGGCCTTCGTTATGTGTCAGAACGCTGTGAGTTAGGTGAGCAGCGCGAAGCCTTGCTGGCGGTGACTATCCCTGAGCAAAAAGGCAGTTTTCTGCGGTTTTGTGAGTTGCTGGGCGGCCGTTCAGTCACTGAGTTTAACTATCGTTATGCTGATGCAGATAACGCCTGTATTTTTGTTGGGGTACGTTTGACCCGCGGTTATGCTGAGCGGGCAGAAATCTTAGCTGAATTACAGGATAAAGGTTATCAGGTGGTGGATTTATCTGATGACGAAATGGCCAAGTTGCATGTTCGTTATATGGTCGGGGGGCGGCCTTCAAAACCATTGCGCGAGCGGCTGTTCAGCTTTGAATTCCCGGAATCTCCCGGTGCATTGCTGAAATTCCTGCATACTTTGGGCACGCATTGGAACATTTCTCTGTTCCACTATCGTAGCCACGGTACAGATTTTGGCCGAGTGCTGGCAGCCTTTGAATTATCAGCCACTGAACCACAATTTGAACAGCACCTGGCTGCATTGGGCTATGATTGCCATGATGAAACGAATAACCCAGCGTTTAAGTTCTTCTTAGCGGGTTAATTGTCTTACTCATAAGATGAAATAGCAGCAAAAAATCAGGCACTTTTGATGCCTGATTTTTTTATATTAATGACATTCGCTATCATTTATCGGTCAATGTTATTGATGATAGATAGCCAAGGTTAATTACAATAATCCCCAAAATGCTTCAATTAGCGGCTCATTAAGCCGTTTTTTCGGCACGCAAACCCCTAATTCAAACGGCTCAACCAGCGAAACATCATCTAACAGGGAAATACGATTCCGTACTGGTTCCGGGCTGTTATCGACGACCACGGATGGAATTAACGCGACACCACACCCGAGTGCCACCATCGATACAATCGCCTCATGACCAGAAACTGTAGCGTAAATCAATGGGTTACTGATGCGCTGACGGCGGAACCACAAATCAATGCGTTTTCGTGATGGGCCGTGCTCCGGCAGGATAAATGGGATCATCGCCCAATCGGGTTGCTCCACGGAGATTTGAGACCGCACCGCACAAGGGAGTGCTGGGGCAATCAATACCAGTGGGATCTCACCAATTTGGGTAAATGCAATGCTGGTAGGCAGCACTTCAGGGCGGCCTGCAATCCCTAAATCTGCCTCGTTAGATTGCACTTTATCTACTGCGTCGGCCGCATCACCGGTGGTGAGTTTGATTTCAACCAGTGGATGACGCGCGCGAAAGCGGTCCAAAATTGGAGGTAAATGACTGTAGGCGGCGGTGACTGAGCAAAATAGCCGCAGTTCACCACTGAGTGATGGCCCGTGCTGGCCCAGAGCATGGCGCAATTGCTGATATTGTAGCAATGTTTGCTGAGCAAAGGCTTTCAACTGAGTACCGGCATCAGTCAATTGTACCGTGCGGTTATCTCGTAAAAATAGCGGCTGGCCGATGGTTTCTTCCAGCCGTTGGATCTGGCGCGAAAGAGTGGATGGACTGACATGCATTGCTTTGGCAGTGCGGCCAAAATGGCGGCTTTCAGCCAAATGAAGAAATAATTTCAGGTCGCGTAAATCCATCACAGACAGCCTCTTGAGTGAGATGGCCTAGTGTATGGCATAAGAAATAAAGAGTATTGCAGAATTTGCAATGTCACATTGTTAATATATCAATTTCAGCAATGTGTTTCCTGTCATATAGTGAATCTAAGGTAATCCCCGGCACAGACAGGGGATGTGAAAAAAACAGTATCAGTACACCAACACAACATTCGTTTGCAGTAACAGAAAAATAGCTGCACCCACAAAACAGAACCCGAACGGAGTAATACCATGGCTAACTATTTCAACACATTGAACCTGCGCCAGCAGTTGGCGCAATTAGGTAAGTGTCGCTTTATGGCACGTGACGAATTTGCCGATGAAGCAGGCTACCTGAAAGGGAAAAAAGTGGTGATTGTCGGCTGTGGCGCACAAGGCTTGAACCAAGGCTTGAACATGCGCGACTCCGGTTTGGATGTGGCTTATGCCCTGCGCAAAGAAGCGATTGCAGAAAAGCGCGCTTCATGGCGTAAAGCGACCGAAAATGGCTTCAAAGTAGGGACTTACGAAGAGCTGATCCCGCAAGCAGATTTAGTGGTTAACCTGACACCAGACAAACAGCACTCTGCAGTGGTTCAAGCTATTCAACCATTGATGAAAGAAGGGTCTGCACTGGGTTACTCCCACGGTTTCAACATTGTTGAAGTAGGCGAACAAGTTCGTAAAGACATCACCGTAGTGATGGTTGCGCCGAAATGCCCAGGGACAGAAGTTCGTGAAGAATATAAACGCGGATTTGGCGTACCGACACTGATTGCGGTTCACCCAGAAAACGATCCTAAAGGCGAAGGTATGGCGATTGCCAAGGCTTGGGCGGCGGCGACTGGCGGCCATCGTGCTGGTGTGTTGGAATCCTCTTTCGTTGCTGAAGTTAAATCTGACCTGATGGGTGAGCAAACTATCCTGTGTGGTATGTTGCAGGCCGGTTCACTGTTGTGCTTTGACAAACTGGTTTCTGAAGGTACTGATGCCGCTTATGCTGAAAAACTGATTCAGTTTGGTTGGGAAACCATCACTGAGGCGCTGAAACAGGGCGGGATTACGCTGATGATGGACCGTCTGTCCAACCCAGCTAAATTACGTGCTTATGCGCTGTCGGAGCAATTGAAAGAAATCATGGCTCCGCTGTTCCAAAAGCATATGGATGACATTATCTCTGGCGCATTCTCCAGCGGGATGATGGCTGACTGGGCTGAAGATGACGTTAAATTGCTGAACTGGCGTGAAGAGACCGGCAAAACAGCATTTGAGAACGCGCCACAGTACGAAGGCAAAATCTCTGAACAAGAATATTTCGACCACGGTGTATTGATGATTGCTATGGTGAAAGCCGGTGTTGAATTGGCATTCGAAACCATGGTTGATTCTGGCATCATCGAAGAGTCTGCTTATTACGAATCTCTGCATGAATTGCCACTGATCGCCAATACTATTGCACGTAAGCGCCTGTATGAAATGAACGTTGTTATTTCTGATACTGCTGAATATGGTAACTATCTGTTTGCCAATGCAGCCGTACCCTTGCTGAAAGGCAAGTTTATGGATTCTCTGCAAGCGGGTGATTTGGGTAAGAGTGTTGCCGGTACCGCAGTCGATAATGCTCAGTTGCGCGATGTAAACGAAGCTATCCGTAATCACCCAATCGAAGCTGTTGGCCATAAGCTGCGTGGGTATATGACTGATATGAAACGCATTGCTGTTGCGGGTTAATCCCCTTAGCCCCTGAGGCGGCAACACTGATGTGAGGATTGGATAACATCCTTTCCACTTGAAAAAAACGCGACTATTTATTCATGGTCGCGTTTTTTGTTCATATTAATAAAATAAATAAAAAGTGCTTCAATTTAAAAGAAGAAGATTAATGCGGGGAATTCAAATTATTTTAACTCGTTGGGGAGCATGGGCCAGAGATAACGCCCATTTGGATTTTCCATATATCGCTAGCGGTTTGAAAAGGTTAGTGATGTGAAACAAACCAACTCAAATTTAAATGAATGACATTGGCACAGAGCCGCAAATCGACTCTGTTTTTAGCAAACATATCAAACCGCCATCACCGTAATTTACTTCAGCCCACGGCTAAAAGCTTTACGATTACCTAAATCATCGACTAAGACAAAATCAACAGTTTTACCGCCCGCAAGTGGTAAACGGTTGAGTGGAAAATCCAGCTTAGAGAATGGGGCGACCATATCTGGCAATCCTTCAGCCGAACCCAATGTCAGAGAGGAGATTGATGCATAATAAGGTGTTGGATTATCAACTTTAATCATGGCTGTATTGCCGTTACGTTCTAAGGCAAAAGTTAACGCTTTGCTGACGGCATCCGCTGGCGCGGGCAGGTTTTTAGGGCGATAAAATACTTTGTATTGCATGCGCAAAGCCAGTGTGACGGAGGACTCATTATCAACTTTAGTTGTTGTTTTCGGTGGGATTTCATAAACATTGAGCCAGAATGCAGATTCTCTATCCACCGGTAACTTACTGGCACCCGATAAAATCAAACGCAAGCTGCGTTGGGCTTGTGGCTGTAACCGAAATAATGGCGGCAACACTAATACCGGGGAAACGGCTTTCTCCGGTGTTGCCATCAAATCGCCATCATCCACCCAGACCTGCACTGCCACCGGGTAGTCATTACTATTGACCAACTGCAATGATTCTTCAGTGCTGCCTTCGCTGAAGATAATACGTGTCTTTTCTGCCACTACACTTGCCATGGCCGGCACACTACAGGTCATGATGAGCAATAATAGCAACCCACTGATTCTGTGGTTGAAACACAGATTATTGAACCCGGATAACCACTTGCGCATGCGCATTCACAGCTCCTGCCGTCACAGTTTGCCCGCTGATTTTACTTAACTCAGCCCGAAAATTCTCAGTGTAACTGTTGCCCCCACTCACGGTACCGGTGATTTCTTGAGCACCCTGGAAGATGCCATACCATCCTCCGTTATTACCGGTTTGAGTGACATTTTTTGATAGTAAATAAATTGGACTATTGTTGCGGTAGATTCGGATGCCAACGCCGCTGGACATTCCGGCAGCGCCATAATTATCTGAAACTAAATGACTTATACCACCGCTGCCGTTCATTAATCCCAATGCTTGAGCTTTGGCCGCATTTGCTGCTGGCACCAAAAAGCCCATGGCCACCGCGCCAGCATTGACGCCGGAGGTCACTCCTGTTTGGCACTGGAAATCAACACTGAACTCAGCCGAACTGGAGCTTCCATTATTCAGTTCCGCCACTGAAATTCGGGGTAAGATAACGGTCGGGGTGAAATGAGTTACCGCGCAAATTGTGGTACGACGGAAAGTCACATAGTTATACAACCCAATAGAGGCAGGCCAGGTCGAGTACCAGCCGGGCCAGTTTGATACTGAGTCGGTTCCTTCAATTGGGCCGCTAATCCCCGGCCCTTTAAAGGCGATATAGGCATTGGGCTGAGTATAGGCATAGGTATAAGATGCTGCGTTGTTAGTCCCCGCTCGGGCATAATCAATACGAAATAGCTCAGTATATAGATTACTGAAATTCTTAGCTTTAACCAGAATACGGCCAGAACTGTCTTTATCAAGATTAGTTAAGCGCCGCCCTTTCCATAAGCGGGAATAATATTCACCTGTTGATAGATTTGTAAGCCTGATAACTACGTTGCGCACATACGTCGCGAAACCGGAGGGAACATTGCCAGCAATCGCGCCATCTTCATTTTTGCCACCATAGTCATTATCCCCGTTAGTGGCATACATTTCGAAGAGTTGGTCAACATCTGCGGCCTCACAACGAAATAGCACGCGATCTGGGTCATAGCTGGTATTCAGGGCAAAAGTGGTAAAGTCGGAAGTCGCCGCTGCCAATAATGTGCCATCGGGTTGAAAGTTTGCATTGGTGCTGAGATCAATAAGGCAAGGTAAGCCGAGTGACCCGTTATTATAATCAAGAGAACCCGCCCAAGCGCTTGCGGTGCCGTCACCGGCACCAAGCTGACTTTGTGCTGTAATTCGGAGGCAATTTGACCATGCTGAGGTGCTAAATAACCCTATTATTAACATCGTTCCCGCCACAATATACGGGCGACGGGAATAAGGAGGCATTGTTGGCCGTGAGACTTCGCAAGATATTAACTGCTCTGTTGGTCTTAACATTATTTTTCTCATAATGGTTACCGGCGGCAACTGCCTGTTATATTGATAATATCTTGTTCAGTATCTTGGTGAGCAAAATTATAAGGTAATTCGCACTGCTCATTGCTGTTTTCACCCCAACGAACATAAAGCGAACCTTTATTATCTTTCACTCGTGCATAGATCTGATTCCCCTGGCCCACCATACCGACAATTTCATCTTTGCTATTATAAACATCAGCGCCCAAGGGTAATCCTTCACCATCAGCAGTTTGGGTTTGAATTAATACCGCATAGCCGGTCAAGGTTTCGAATTTCACTTTCACAGCGGCCCCAGCATAAGGAACCACGCGCCCCTGATTTTCTTTCAGCTCCGTATTGCGATTAATTCCTTTAGTATCCAAACCGACTGTATTGTAATTATAAGGTGTTAATGACGGCACCAGAGCAAAGCCATTATTATCAATCCTCGCCCCTTGTGCATTTCGCACTGTTGCACCTTGAGCGCCATCAGCTTCAATTAAACCGAAAGTGTCGCCCAAATAAGGCCCCAGTGTGACACCTTTACTGTGGATAACAGCAGCTCCGCGAGCACCAGCCCCATATTGGGTATAGTTATTGCCACGAGAATAGCTGCCATTGACGGTAGCATTAGGGAATTGCTTCTGCACATTTGCCCCCCAACTATTTGAGCTACCGCTGATATTACTATCGTCATAACCTGCATTTACTGAATAATTTAAAGTATTACGTTCACCGGCGGTGCCTGATAATGACGTCTGATAGTTATTGCCACTTTTCGGATTGCGGTTGGCAGACATGGATAAGTATTGATTCCTGCTGCCAATATTCAGTGGAATAGACACGGTCAATGACGCGATATTTTCGGTATTACCGTAGCGCGTTGTTGTCATTGTTTCGTCCGTATCATCCGTATCCCAACCAAACTGGGTTGAGGTATAAATTGTGCGCTGGCGGCTCAGTGCCACGTTATAGCTAATATCTTTATAACTATTTGAATAGTTTAGCTGTAACTGCGTATCTCTTTGTGTGTCGTTATAATAATCACTGGTCGACGCTGAGGCTGAAAGTTGCCCATAACCACTCAGAGTTTGGTTTATTGTGGTGGTAAATTGGCTACGTTGTTTATATGTTGATGAATCCCAGGTTCCGCCATTCTTTTGCACTGAACGCACACCAAATACATCATTTAAATCACGATACCCTTTTGTGGAATAGCGATATCCAGCCAGCGAGAATGAAGTGCCAGTTTCATTAAATGTCTGGCTATAGGTGGCTTGCATCCGCCAACCATCTTGAGTTTTATTATCTTCAACTTTGGCGTGGGAATAGGTGGTATTAAGGCCAAACGCGCCAACCGGCGTACCTAATACTCCCCCCAAAAGTAATGCCGTATAATCTTGCGCTAAACGAAGGCCACTGTTGGCAGTTAATTGATTTGTAAGACCGCGCTCATAGGTAAAATCAGTGAAATAGCTGTCAATATTGGTGAAGTCACGTGATTCCCCAACCACTGCATTATAACGGCTTACACCAGGGCGCATTGAATCCGGCACGGCACTGAAAGGCACAGTAAATGTCGAACGGCTACCATTAGCCTCTATAACTTCAACATTAAGGTCACCCTGGCTGGTGGTGCTGTATAAATCGTTAATAACGAATGGGCCAGGGGCAACATTAGTTTCATATATTTCACGCCCATTCTGGCGAATAACGACCCGCGCATTACTGGTGGCAACACCACGGACTTCAGGGGCAAAACCGCGCATCGATTGTGGCCACATACGCTGGTCAGTAGCCATTTTGACACCACGAAATGACATCGTGCCAAATAAGGTACTGTCGGTGAAGGTTTCACCCAGCGTTAATTGGCTATCCAATGATGAGATAGGGCGTTGCACATAAGTGCGGATATTATTCCATTGAGTATCGCTGTTATTATTGTTACTGGCATAACGCACATTTGATTGCTGACGTAATTGCCACAATCCGAGATTGAGGCCACTTTTTAAGCCAACAAAACCATAGTCAGATGTATTATTTTGCTGAGATTGCGTATCGCTACGATAAAAGTTAGCGCTGTAGTTAACGAATGCGAGTTTTTCACCTTCCACCCACTCAGCACGGTCAATATAGTCCCGAGGCCGTTTTTGTAATAATGCTTGGGGAATAGACAGTTCCAAGCGCAGTTTGGCCTGGTCGAAATTAAAAGACGCGCCTTTGACGCGCTCCGCTAATGGTACGCATTTCTCGGTGGCAGAAGATATGGTATCCGCAGATGTAATATCCGCAGATTCTGAGGGTATGGATTCACCCTCAGTGGTATTAGATTCTTTCGGTGAGGTAGTATTTTTATTGGCCAGCTCAACGCCAGCCGCAGTTAATAGCTCATCACTCAGGCAGGGAAATACTTCCGACGAATCGGCATTCTTAATAAACTGAACTGTGGTGCGTTTGAATGGTTTGTTATTAACCAGGATATCTACAGCATCGTAATTTCCCGGTGTGACAGAATTCTCTTTATTCAGTTGATTCAAACCGGAAGCAAAATTTGTTCCTAAAAAAAGTGATTCATCAAATTCGAGATTTTGTGGCTCTTCCTGAGCCGAAACAGTATCGACATATAAAATCAAAGTTATACACAGCGTTAATGCTTTTTTACGGCCAGAGAACTTCTTTTTTAGAACGACTTGTGAAAGCCCCATAAATATTCCTTCGCCGGAAAGCCACTACTGAGTTTTATAGCTACCGGTATCCTGCCCACCGAAATCATTTACCAACAGGAAGTTAACAATAGCATTTGAAGGTGCAGATGAATTTGGGATAACCCATTGAATCTGAGACATTGGAGGGATCATCTCTGATTTCATTTTGAGTTTTTTACCCCCCCCAACGACTTCACCACTGGCTATGGTGGCATAGAATCCTGTTGGGTTTTTACCCGTAACAACAACATCTTTACCTTGTTGGCGTACATTAAAAGTCAGTGCACTGGAGACTTGGTCAACACGGCCCGTAATATTTTCAGGGCGATAGAACACTTTAATGCGATTGCGCATCAACACTAACATTTTATTATTCTTTTCTGCTTTATTTACCGGCGGAACCTGTAAAAAATTAAGGTAGAACACGGATTCTCTATCCGTCGGCAAACCACTACCGGTATATTTCAGCCGTAATGTTTGACCTGCATTCGCTTCAATACGGAAAAAAGGCG
This sequence comes from Yersinia canariae, assembly GCF_009831415.1. Classification (NCBI taxonomy): domain Bacteria; kingdom Pseudomonadati; phylum Pseudomonadota; class Gammaproteobacteria; order Enterobacterales; family Yersiniaceae; genus Yersinia; species Yersinia canariae. The sequence goes on from NZ_CP043727.1 coordinate 178,527, forward strand.
GAGTAACAATAAACGGTGCTTTCCCTGTCTCTGGTGTTGACTGAGCATCACCACTGTCTAGCCAGACTTGGACAGCATTAGGAAAGTTATCTTTATTCGTTAATTGGACACTGTGCTCTTTTTCTCCTGCCGCATATATAATTCGGCTGCCACTCATGACTACACTGGCATTAGCAAAAGATATACCCATAAGAATTAATAAAGTGATAAGCAGATAACGGTAGCCATTTATATTAAGCATGATGGGAATATCCTCTGAAGGAAACGGGTGGAATAGTTAAACTTTTTGAACTAGAAGTTGTAGGGGTTAGCTGTGTCATCACCCAAATGGCTTACCGGAGTAATTTCATTGAGCTCAACTTGCTGCCACCTACAACTCCAATTACTTAAAGTATATCCTATCCTACGATACTGATATTAGAGGTAGGAAACTGCATATTGTACAGAGGCGATCACAGAACCAGGGCCAGCTTGACCGGTTGCAAAATACTGCACCGCAAAATCATGCTCAGCTGCTGTATCACCTGCTTTTAACACGATACCATCTTGTGCCACGCCGCTATTCAAATCGATACCTGCTGTGGTTACTGCATCTTTCAGTAATTGAAGCTCAACATTTGCCGCTGTGCCACTGTTTTTTAAGTTGCCGGAAGTTGTTACTTGGTTACCAACGAAAACAGTTTTGATATTAATATCATCAGTACTTGTTGTGCAGCCAGATACACCCAGAGTAAAGGTTGTTTTACCTGCAGTTTTACCAGAAGCATCTAAATCGCCACTTGATACTGTTGGCAATAATACTGTTGGGTTTGCGTCAAGGCCGTTGACGGTAACAGAACAAGTTTGTGCTGTGACTTCCCCTTGGAAAGTAATTGTATTATTGCTGGCGGCCATTGCTACAGTTGTAGATGCTGCGAATAATGCCATAGCCAAAGTAATCTTATTCATTTAAAACTCCAATATAATAATTAGAAATTGGTCAAACGCTCGTTGCATTCAAATGCGGATGAGTATTTAACTTAATAAATATGAAGTGGGTTAATGACTATATGTGCGAATATTATTCGATTATACTCGTCAGCTTTCCACATGGTGTTGTTTCATTAAAGTAATTTGGTAGCCATTATTCCGACTGCGTCCATTACTTGATGATGAGATAATATAGAAAGTAATGCTTGCTGCACATAAGATAAACAAACCAATGTTTGTGGGAAAATTCCTATAATAATTAAATTATATCTTAAATTAATCTAAGTGATTGTATTTAAATGAATTGTTTTTAAAATAAAAAACGACTAATGAGATCTTTCTTGTTGTTTTTATTGGGAATTTGTTTTCATCGTGTTTTTCTCGCGTTTTAAGATGACTAGAGAATGTTATTTCATGCTCAGTTTGTAAAGTTAAGTCGGTATTTTGTATGGATATAATTTATGGGTGTCTTGAGTGCTGGGAATATTAATGTTCTTTTAAAGAAGAATGACTCTGCGATACATATTGAGGCAGTAATAAATAGATAGGCAGAAGATAGGTTATTTGCGCCGCCGGTAAGGTGGCGCATGACTAACTTAATTACGATATAAAACTTTAATAATATGATAACCAAACTGAGTTTTTACCGGGCCATAAGGTTGCAGCAATTCGCAGCTGAATACGGCTTTATCGAATGCCGGGACCATATCCCCTTTATTGAACTCACCCAGATCGCCGCCATTACGTTTTGACGGGCAGTTAGAGAACTTTTTCGCTAACTCTTGGAAATTTGCACCGTTATTCAACTGTGCCAGAATATCGTTTGCCTGCTTTTCATCATCAACCAGGATGTGCAGTGCAGAAGCTTTGTTTGCCATAGTAACAATCACCACCAATTTATTGGGTAGGGTTATTTGAACGAATATTATCTTCAAGGGAGCCTTGAAGCGCGCCAGTGTAACGTATTTTAGTCATGATGGGGCCACGCTGGTCAGCGTTTTACAAATCAAAAGATGGTCACTGTTTTTTTTCAGCAGTCGCTTTCTGCTACAATCCTGTTCCCCCGTTTATCTACAGAGCTTCCGAGTGCTATGCGATTAAACCCCAGCCAACAACAAGCTGTCGAATTCGTCACCGGGCCCTGCCTGGTGTTGGCCGGTGCGGGATCGGGCAAAACCCGAGTCATCACCAATAAGATTGCGCACCTGATCCGCCAATGTGGCTATCAGCCAAAACATATTGCAGCGGTAACCTTTACCAATAAAGCCGCCCGCGAGATGAAAGAACGCGTGGCTCAGACTTTAGGGCGCAAAGAAGCACGGGGTTTGATGATTGCGACATTCCATACTTTGGGGTTGGAAATCATCAAAAAAGAGTACAAAGCGCTGGGGATGAAATCTAATTTCTCACTGTTTGATGCGCAGGACCAATTGGGTCTATTGAAAGATTTAACCCACAAATGGTTGGAAGACGATAAAACGTTACTGCAACAGTTGATATCCCAGATCTCAAATTGGAAAAATGATCTTCTTGATCCAGCCGCTGCGGCAGCACTGGCACGATCTGAGCGCGATAAATTGTTTGTCCATTGCTATGGCTTGTATGACGCCCATTTAAAAGCATGCAATGTTCTGGATTTCGATGACCTTATCTCCCTGCCAACGTTGTTGCTGCAAAATGATCTGGAAGTGCGAGAGCGTTGGCAAAATCGGCTGCGCTACTTATTAGTAGATGAATACCAAGATACCAATACCAGCCAGTATCATATGGTTAAGCTGCTGGTAGGTAGCCGGGCGCGTTTTACCGTAGTGGGTGATGATGACCAATCCATCTATTCATGGCGCGGTGCGCGACCACAGAACTTAGTTTTGCTGAATGAAGATTTCCCTCAGTTGCAGGTGATTAAGCTGGAGCAGAACTACCGCTCTTCGGGCCGAATTCTGAAAGCAGCGAATATCTTGATCGCCAATAACCCCCATGTTTTTGAAAAAAGGCTATTTTCTGAGTTGGGTTATGGTGATGAGCTCAAAGTGATTACCGCTAATAATGAAGATCATGAAGCTGAACGAGTGGTCGGGGAGCTGATTGCCCACCATTTTGTGAAAAAAACGCAATACAGCGATTATGCCATTTTGTATCGCGGTAACCATCAGTCACGGTTATTTGAAAAGCTGCTGATGCAGAACCGCATTCCATATCGTATCTCTGGCGGAGATTCATTTTTCTCGCGTCCAGAAATCAAAGATTTACTGGCTTATTTGCGGGTATTGACCAATCAGGATGATGACAGCGCATTCTTACGTATTGTGAATACTCCTAAGCGCGAGATTGGTTCTGCGACAATTCAAAAGCTGGGTGAATGGGCTAATGTGCGTAATAAAAGTCTGTTTCGCGCCAGTTTTGATTTAGGGCTAGGCGAGCATCTGAAGGGGCGCGGTCTGGAGTCATTACAGCGTTTTACTCATTGGATGGACGGCATTATCCGGTTAGTGGAACGTGAACCGGTGGCGGCAGTACGGGATTTGATCCACGGTATTGATTATGAAAGCTGGCTGTTCGAAACCTCTCCTAGCCCGAAAGCGGCTGAAATGCGGATGAAAAACGTCAATTTATTATTCAGTTGGATGACCGAAATGTTAGAAGGGTCAGAACTGAATGAACCGATGACGCTGACTCAGGTTGTTACGCGCTTTACCCTGCGCGATATGATGGAACGTGGGGAAAGTGATGAAGAGCTGGATCAAGTTCAACTAATGACGCTGCATGCTTCAAAAGGATTGGAATTCCCTTACGTATTTTTGGTTGGCATGGAAGAGGGCTTGCTGCCACACCAAAGCAGCATTGACGAAGACAATGTCGATGAAGAGCGGCGGCTGGCATATGTGGGTATCACCCGTGCTCAGCGCGAACTGTTTTTCACCTTATGCAAAGAGCGGCGTCAGTATGGTGAATTGATTCGGCCAGAACCTAGCCGTTTCTTGATGGAATTGCCGCAAGACGATCTCAAATGGGAAAACGAACGCAAAGCGGTTAGCCCAGAAGAGCGGATGCAAAAAGGCCAGAGTCATCTGGCCAATATTCGAGAACAATTAGCGAAAGCTAAAAAGCCTCAGTAAATGTGAAAAACCAACAGTGGGCAGGTTTTGCTAACGGCACAGCACCTGCCCATCCGCGACTCATTAAGGTGCGACAGCTTTACCATCAACCTTGACGTTTTTCACATCGCTGAAGTGCCATGGTGTTTCGCCCCGCAACTCAGTGAAAGTCACTTTATTAAATTCACTATCACGTAAGTCACTGATTGCAGTCGGTGTGACATTATTAAACTGCACATTATTAAAATGTACCAACCGGTGCCAGGCTTTATTCGCGGTATCCCCTTTGATTTCAATAGATGCATTTTTGCCGGTTGTATTATCCACAGTTATATTTTTTACTGTGAAATCATAGAACTGAGCAGGAACTTTGGCTGGTGGATAATCAATGTTGGCATTACTGTCAGCATAATCCAGAGTCATCACCATCACTTGTTTCGCCAGATCCCGCATGGCATTATTGCGGAAAATCACATTGCGGGCACCCCCACCAATAGTGCTGGTGCTCTTGGCCCGCAGGCCGATGTCAGTCAGGTACATCACATTATTTTCGGCCAGAATATCCTCAATCCAGGCACCTGTATGACTACCCGTGACCACTGCACCGTGGCCCATTCGGAAATAGTTATTAAATAACCATGCGCCTTTCATTGGCTCTTGCTCTTGAGCCTTCTCCCCAGTGCCAGCCGCAAAATTGATGCAGTCATCGCCGGTATCAAAGAAGTTATTAAAGACCATAACATTCTGACTGTTACCGAACTCAATGCCGTCACCATTATTTGCATCATAGGTTTGGTGAATTAATCCATTGGCAACAACATTATGGTTTTCCAGATTCATAATGCCGTGGAAAGCCGGGTTACGCACAGTAAAACCGGCCAGATACACGTTTTCTACTCCGCGTAATGTCATTAAGCTGGAACGGCGTTGCCCGTAGGCATTTTTCAAATCCATACCATCGGAAACAGCCTTTTCAACCTGGTTTTTGGCTAAGATGCCATCTTCATGCACTTTACTATTTTTGCTGGCGACATATTGTGGCAATGAGCGGCCTAACTCATCAGTAATGTCGGGGGTTTTGGCGCGCAACCAACCATTTCCATCAATGACCCCAGAACCAGTAATTCGAATATTGCGGAATGTGCCGGGTTTGCTGTTATTGGGATCGATGGCATTGATCAGTGATGCTGGGCGCTCAATGGTGGAATAAGGGTAAAGGCGGTAACCGGCGGGGTAATCATCAGGATTTTCTGAACCGAGCAGTGTTGCGCCCGCTTGCAGATTGAGGGTCATATCACTTTTCAGCCAAAGTGCGCCACTTTTGTAAGTGCCGGAGGGGATTTCAACCCGGCAACCCGGTTTGCAGCTATCAATGGCTTGCTGTATAGCCTTAGTATTCAATGTCTTGCCATCATCGATAGCACCGAAGTCACGAACATTTATAATCTGCGGTTTAGCACTGGTTTTGACTGTGATGGGCTTGCTGGCAGCAGATAAAGACCCATCCGCGTATTGTGCTTTCACTGTAAATTGGTAGCTGGTTTCAGGTTTCAGGTTCGTGGCCGTAAAATTCTGCATCACGATTTTATGCTGGAAGTTATCTTTATCATTGGCATAAAAGTTATCGATATAGGGCTTGGCGGGGGAGAACTTATCATTGTTATCACTGGCTTTACCTAACAATTTTCCCGCAGAGAAAATCTGATAATCGACAATTTTGCGGGTATCTTCTGGCGCTTTCCACACCAGAACAATACTGCTCTCATCATAGGCGAGAGTAGGAACTTGCAGTTGCTGAGGAGCATCGGAGCTATTTGATTTTGCTGCCATTACTATAGGGCTACTCACCATTAGGCTGGTAATCATCACTAACATACTGGTGGTACATGGACGTCGAAGCTGTTCTTGCATTATTATCCCTTTTCAATAAAGAAACAGTGTTTTATAAAAATACATACAATGTTTCTTTTTTAAACTGAGGATGATCACAATCTGATAGTTTTATGAGGAATTACAGTGGGAATAATAAGAAGTGAAGGCGACCAAGGTCGCCCAACTGCAAAGAATTTAGTTAAATTCTTCTAATAAAAGTGGCCACTGAACATAGCTCTGCCAATGACTTTCTTGTTCTAATGCTTCCGCGCGATAAGGATGCTGCTGCAACCAGCCCCGCGGTAACAGGACATAAAGTGCTTCACCATTGGCCCGTAGCCTGACAGCTGGCAGGGTGTCATCCCGGCGACGGCTGGAGAATATGATTGCCAGTCGCAATAACCGGCACAGATGCTGGGCCATATCCACTGGCAATGCATTCTGTTGATTTAGCAGTGAAAGATCGAGAGTATCACTCTGATTTTGCAGCAAAGCTGCCAGTAGACGTTTTTGTGCAGGAGTAAAACCGGGTAGATCCAGATTACTTATCAGGTATGCGGCGTGTTGCGGAGCGCGTTTAAAATCGACGCTTAGGCCAATTTCATGTATCAAACACGCGTTTTGCAATAACTCACGACATCGGCTGTCGAGATGCCACTCTTTTTCTACTTGAAGCAAAAAATTATCAGCCAATTTGCTGACGCGCTTGGCTTGTTGAGTATCCAGTAAGTAGCGGCGCTGGATATTTCGCACGGTTCGGCCGCGAATATCCTGCTCCACTGGCAAATGTAGCATGCCATAGACCAGACCTTCGCGTAGCGCCCCCCCTGCCAGTGTCATACTTTCAATCGCCAGTTCCTGGAATATCGCGATTAAAATGGACAGACCACTGGGGAAAACCAGCGCGCGCTCTAGTGTTAAACCGGGGATTTCCAGTTCTTCTAGTTTGCCACACTGAATTGCTCTTTGTTTGAGCTGCTGTAATTTGGCTAAGGTAATCAGCTCGTCCATACCTTGGGCGACCATGATCTCTTGCAGGGCCTGAACAGTGCCAGAGGCACCCACGCAGATTTGCCAGCCGTGCTCACGAAATCGCTGCGCGACAGGTTTGAGCATTTCGCGGGCAGCCAATTCCGCGTGGTCAAAATTCTCTTTTGCCAGATTGCGATCGCTGAAGTAGCGCTCCAACCAGGTTACACAACCCATTGATAAACTGACTAGAATATTTGCCTGAGCGCCATTACCGGTCACAAGCTCTGTGCTACCACCGCCAATATCGACCACCAGACGCTGCTCTGGCCCACCAGTAGTATGTGCGACGCCGTGATAAATCAGACGTGCTTCTTCTTCACCACTGATGACCTGAATCGGGCAGCCGAGGATGTCGGTCGCAGTTTGCAGGAATTCTTCAGCATTGGAGGCCAGACGCAGGGTCGCTGTTGCCACCACACGAATCTGATCCAAAGGAATGTCCTGCAAACGCTCTGAAAAAAGCTTCAGACATTGCCAGCCGCGCTCCATCGCCTCTTGCGATAGGCGATTCTGGGTATCCAAACCCGCAGCCAGACGAACTTTCCGTTTGATTCGGGCCAGCGTTTGGATACTGCCTGCCACCTCACGTACTACCAACATATGAAAACTGTTGGAGCCAAGATCGATGGCAGCATAAAGTGAGGTGGAACTTAGCATCATTTATCAGCTCGGTCGCTTACGGTTATTCCGCGGTGCACCACTGCGACGTGGGGCAGAGTTACGGCGTGGACCATTCCCAGTGCGGGTTCGGGCCAGACGTTTTGGCGCCGGCAGATCAGTTAATAGCGCATCGCTATTATATTTACTTACTGGAATGCTATGACCAGTGTAGGTCTCGATTGCCGGTAAGTTTAAGGCGTATTCTTCACAAGCCAGGCTGATGGAATGACCACTTTCGCCAGCACGACCAGTACGGCCAATGCGGTGAACATAGTCTTCACAGTCATCAGGTAGGTCATAGTTGAAGACATGGGTTACCAGTGGAATGTGTAGACCACGGGCGGCGACATCGGTGGCGACCAGAATATCCAAATCACCTTTGGTGAAATCTTCCAGAATTCTCAGGCGTTTTTTCTGCGCGACATCGCCGGTCAGCAGACCAACACGATGACCATCAGCAGCCAAGTGACCCCAAATTTCTTCGCAGCGATGCTTAGTATTTGCAAAAATAATGCAGCGATCTGGCCACTCTTCTTCAATCAACGTCTGAAGCAGACGCATTTTTTCTTCATTTGAAGGGTAGAACAGCTCTTCCTGAATGCGGTGGCCGGTTTTTTGTAACGGTTCCACTTCAACATATTCGGCGTTATTCATTTGTTCGAATGCTAATTCACGTACCCGGTACGAGAGTGTGGCAGAGAACAGCATGTTTAAACGCTGGTCAACGGAAGGCATACGGCGGAACAGCCAGCGGATATCTTTAATAAAGCCCAGATCGTACATCCGATCAGCTTCATCTAACACCACAACCTGAATCGCACCGAGATTAATGTAATTTTGTTTTGCGTAATCGATTAAACGGCCAGTAGTACCGATCAGAATATCAACGCCACTTTCCAGCACTTTAAGCTGTTTATCGTAGCCATCACCACCGTAAGCCAAGCCTAATTTCAGCCCGGTTATTTGGGAAAGTGATTCTGCATCGGAGTGAATTTGTACGGCTAATTCACGAGTGGGAGCCATAATCAATGCGCGTGGCTGATTAGTCTGGCGACCCTCTTGCGCAGGGTGAGAAAGCAAATAATGGAAAGTAGACGCTAGAAATGCCAGCGTCTTGCCGGTCCCTGTTTGCGCCTGACCCGCTACATCACGCCCAGATAGGGTGAGTGGCAATGCTAACGCCTGGATCGGCGTACAATACTGAAACCCTTTGTTTTCAAGAGCTTCAATAACTAGCGGGTGCAGGGCGAAGTCGGAAAACTTCTGTTCGGTCAAGTGTGTTTTGCTCATAGTGTGGTAGAATATCAGCTAACTATTGCTTTACGAAAGCGTATCCGGTGAAATAAAGTCATCCTATTGTTGGTTAATGCTACACCAACGAGGTAGACACAATCCTTTGGAGTAGAACATGAGCGATAAAATTATTCACCTGAGTGACGACAGCTTCGACACAGACGTGCTGAAAGCCGAGGGCCTGGTTCTGGTCGATTTCTGGGCTGAATGGTGTGGTCCGTGCAAGATGATTGCTCCGATTTTGGATGAAATTGCTGAAGAGTATGCAGGCAGACTTACCATTACTAAATTGAATATTGATGACAACCAGGGTACGGCACCAAAATACGGTATCCGTGGCATCCCTACGCTGTTGTTATTCCGTGACGGTGAAGTTGTGGCAACCAAGGTTGGTGCCTTGTCTAAAGGTCAACTTAAAGAATTCTTGGATGCGAATCTGTAAGTGACATTAGCGGGTTAGTACCTAAAGTCATTGAAGTTGCAGCAAGGCAGCAAACGAGCAAATCCCGATGAGTTGACTCAGGTCAGTTATTCGGGTGAGTCAGAGCTGCTAACAGCGCTTCCGCTTCAAGGCTGTAGGGTATGTTTAGCGGCAGTTGTGATTTCTCACACTGACCGCTAGACGCCTGCAAAGAAGCGTGTTAAGTTTACTCTACTGCATATAGAACATTCCTGTGTATTGAGTCCGGGTTTGTAGCATCTAGCTTATTCTTTAGTATCTAATAAATAGTCTGTAGCATCTAAATAGTTTGAATCTAAAGCTTTACTCTATGTCGAAATAATTTGTGTTGAGAATATGTATGAACTCAATCGGTTTTTGACAGTCTAGTGTTTTACAAAATCAGTCTAAGGCACCTTCAATCTTTACACCGTTGTGTCGCGCATTCTTGCGTAAGTCATTACTTGCGTGGTTTGGCCCAAGGCCGGTGATTGAATGTCCCATTAAACAGGCACGGATGACGCTGCCATACCATTCACGACCATAGTTCGAGACATACCCCGAGTTTAAGAACCCACCATTATGAATCTTACCGAATTAAAGAACACGCCGGTTTCTGATCTGATAACACTTGGCGAAAATATGGGGCTGGAAAACCTAGCCCGGATGCGTAAACAAGATATTATTTTCTCTATCCTTAAGCAGCACGCGAAAAGTGGAGAAGATATCTTCGGTGACGGTGTGTTGGAGATATTGCAGGATGGATTTGGTTTCCTCCGTTCTGCAGACAGCTCCTACCTCGCCGGCCCTGACGACATCTACGTATCCCCAAGCCAAATTCGCCGTTTCAACCTCCGCACTGGTGATACCGTTGCCGGTAAGATTCGTCCACCTAAAGAGGGTGAGCGTTACTTTGCATTGTTGAAAGTTAACGAAGTTAACTATGACAAACCGGAAAATGCGCGTAACAAAATTCTATTCGAAAACTTAACTCCATTGCATGCCAACTCTCGTCTGCGCATGGAACGAGGTAATGGTTCGACTGAAGATTTGACTGCCCGTGTACTTGATTTGGCATCGCCAATCGGTCGTGGTCAGCGTGGGCTGATTGTGGCTCCGCCAAAAGCGGGTAAAACCATGCTGTTGCAGAATATTGCCACCAGCATTGCTTACAATCACCCTGATTGCGTATTGATGGTATTGCTGATTGACGAGCGCCCGGAAGAAGTGACCGAGATGCAGCGTCTGGTGAAAGGTGAAGTTATTGCTTCAACTTTCGACGAGCCAGCATCCCGCCACGTTCAAGTTGCTGAAATGGTTATCGAGAAAGCGAAACGTCTGGTTGAGCATAAAAAAGACGTTATCATTTTACTGGACTCCATTACCCGTTTGGCCCGTGCATACAACACCGTCGTGCCTGCTTCAGGTAAAGTTCTGACTGGTGGTGTGGATGCCAACGCCTTGCATCGTCCTAAGCGTTTCTTTGGTGCTGCTCGTAATGTTGAAGAGGGCGGGAGCCTGACCATCATTGCCACCGCATTGGTTGATACCGGTTCTAAAATGGATGAAGTTATCTATGAAGAATTTAAAGGTACCGGCAACATGGAACTGCATCTGTCGCGTAAAATCGCAGAGAAACGTGTGTTCCCAGCCATTGATTTCAACCGCTCAGGCACGCGTAAAGAAGAGCTGCTGACAACCACTGAAGAGCTGCAAAAAATGTGGATCCTGCGTCGTATCCTTCATCCAATGGGTGAAATCGATGCAATGGAGTTCCTCATCAGCAAATTGGCTACAGCGAAAACCAACGATCAGTTCTTCGATAACATGAGACGTTCGTAGGTTTTTTACCCGCAGAAATTGGGTTGCAGTTAATACGCTGTAGCTTCAAGTTCGAAAGGGTAGCAAAATTAAACAAAACGCCACGCGCAGTCGTGGCGTTTTTTGTATTTGGAATATACGATAGCCGGGATTGTTATCTACTCAGTGGATATGTAATCGAACCAACTAATAGTTTGGTAATTATTCTCATTAGCAACGAGAAAAGACTAAAAATAGAGTTGGGAATAACAACCAAGGCTGTCATCATATTCAGAAATAACTGAAAGCATAGGGAAGGCATGGTATACGCCAAGCCACATGCTAAGCTGTCGTATCTTTTTGCAGAGAGCGGTTAAACGTGAATTTACTCACTATGAGTACTGAAATATTTGTTATTTTCCTGTTTTCTCTGGCATTTTTATTTGTTGCTCGCAAAGTTGCCAAGAAAATTGGATTGGTCGATAAACCTAACTATCGCAAACGTCACCAAGGGTTGATCCCATTAGTGGGCGGAATATCCGTGTTTGCTGGTATTTGTTTTACCTTTCTGATTACTAATCAGCAAATCCCACATTTCCGCTTATATCTTGGGTGTGCCGGTTTATTGGTGTTCGTTGGTGCGTTAGACGATCGCTTCGATATCAGCGTAAAAATTCGTGCTTTTGTTCAGGCGCTGGTCGGTATCGCTATGATGGCGATCGCCGGGCTTTATTTACGCAGTCTGGGGCATGCTTTTGGCCCTTGGGAAATGGTATTAGGGCCGTTTGGTTATGTCGTCACATTATTTGCAGTGTGGGCGGCAATCAATGCTTTCAATATGGTCGATGGTATTGATGGTTTACTCGGCGGGCTTTCCTGTGTCTCTTTTGGTGCCATGGGTATTTTGCTGTATCAAAGTGGCCAAATGGCATTAGCACTGTGGTGCTTTGCGATGATTGCCGCCATTTTGCCTTATATCTTGCTGAACCTTGGTTTATTAGGACGCCGTTACAAGGTCTTTATGGGGGATGCGGGTAGCACTCTGATTGGTTTCACCGCCATTTGGGTGTTATTGCAAAGTACTCAAGGGAATGCGCACCCTGTTAACCCAGTGACTGCATTATGGATTATTGCCATTCCATTGATGGATATGATTGCCATCATGTATCGGCGTTTACGTAAAGGAATGAGTCCTTTCTCACCCGACCGCCAACATATCCATCACTTGATTATGCGTGCTGGCTTTACTTCGCGGCAGGCATTTGTCTTAATCACCCTGGCTGCGGCGTTGTTAGCGGCAGTGGGTGTCATCGGCGAACGGCTGACATTCGTGCCTGAATGGGTCATGTTGGCACTATTCTTGCTTGCATTTCTGTTGTATGGCTACTGCATTAAACGGGCATGGCGAGTGGCGCGTTTTATCAAGCGTATCAAGCGCCGGATGCGCCGTGCATCGCAAAATAAGCATGAATCTTAACCAGAGGCTTTTAGGCAGTGATGAAACCAGAATCTATGTCGACTGATAAAACAGGATCTACCAATAATGAGCCCGTTGTGGATAACGAGTTAGATATCCGCAGCCTGTGCCGCACTCTTTGGCGTGGTAAAGTGTGGATTATCGGTATGGCAATTCTTTTTGCTGCGATAGCGCTGGGTGTTTCCTACTTGGTGAAACAACAGTGGAGTGCGACCGCCATTACAGACAGGCCAACAGTTAACAATTTGGGGGGTTATTATTCTCAGCAGCAGTTTTTGCGTAATCTGGATAGCCGCGTGAATAGTGGTGTTGCCAGTGAGCAACCCGGTATCTCTGACGAAGCATACAGTGAATTTATTACTCAGTTAGCTGCTTACGATACCCGCCGTGATTTTTGGCTACAAACTGATTACTACAAACAGCGATTGGAAGGTGATGCTAAGGCGGATGCCGCATTACTGGATGAACTGGTGAATAATATTGTTTTCACCCCACGTGACGACAAAAAAATGCTGAATGACAGCATCAAATTGACGGCCGAAACCGCTTCTGACTCCAATAAACTACTGCGCAATTACATTGATTTTGCCAGCCAACGTGCTGCCAGCCATTTGAATGATGAAATTCAGGGCGCATGGGCTGCTCGCACTCAGTCAATGAAAGCTCAGGTTAAACGCCAGGAAGCTGTTGCCCAAGCCGTATTTGACCGCGAAGTTACTGCGGTTAAACAAGCTTTGAAAGTGGCTAGCCAGCAAGGGATTAATCGCAATCAAACGGACACGCCGGCTGAACAACTACCTGATTCCAAAATGTTTATGCTAGGTAAACCAATGCTTGAAGCCCGTTTGGAAACATTACAGGCTACCGGCCCAAGTTTTGATATTGATTACGATCAGAACCGAGCAATGCTGGCAACATTGAACGTCGGTCCGACGCTGGATAAAACATTCCAGGCTTACCGTTACTTACGCACACCAGAAGATCCGGTTACCCGTGACAGCCCGCGTCGTGTATTCCTGCTGATTATGTGGGGTGCGATAGGGGCATTGGTCGGGGCGGGTGTGGTGTTGGTTCGTCGTACCAGTACGCAAGCATAACCCGTGCCGTGAAGCGCAAAGTAATATTGACTATGAAGTAATGGGCGCATTGTGCGCCCAACTTGCAGGCGTTGTCTGCGGCTAACTGACCTTAAAGAGATTCACTGTGAAAGTGTTGACTGTTTTTGGCACCCGGCCTGAAGCCATTAAAATGGCTCCTCTGGTGCATGCTTTGGCTCAGGATGAAGCCTTTGAATCAAGAGTTTGTGTCACTGCTCAGCATCGTGAGATGCTGGATCAGGTGTTGCGTTTATTTGAGATTCAACCGGATTATGATTTGAATATCATGAAGCCGGGACAGGGATTAACGGAAATAACTTGCCGTATTCTGGAAGGGCTAAAGCCCGTTCTGGCGGAGTTTAAGCCGGATGTCATTTTGGTGCACGGCGATACGACGACGACATTGTCGACCAGCCTTGCCGCCTTTTATCACCGCATCCCTGTTGGGCATGTCGAAGCGGGCTTACGCACTGGGAATCTCTATTCTCCGTGGCCAGAAGAAGCCAACCGCCAATTGACCGGCCATCTTGCCATGTATCATTTTGCTCCGACGGAAAACTCGCGGCAAAACCTGTTACGTGAAATGGTGCCGGAAAACCGTATCTTTGTGACGGGTAATACCGTGATTGATGCGCTGTTCTGGGTGCGGGATCGGGTTATGAATAACCCAGAGTTACGTGCCAGCTTGGCGGAGCGCTATCCATTCCTCGATACCAAGAAGAAGATGATTCTGGTCACTGGCCATCGCCGTGAGAGCTTTGGGGGTGGGTTTGAGAGGATCTGTAGCGCATTAGCTGAAATTGCGCGCAAACATCCCGATGTGCAGGTGGTTTATCCGGTACATCTCAACCCTAACGTCAGTGAGCCGGTCAATCGTATTCTGAAAGGTATTGATAATATCATTCTGATCGACCCGCAAGATTATCTGCCATTCGTTTATCTGATGAACCATGCCTACCTGATCTTGACAGATTCCGGGGGTATTCAGGAAGAAGCTCCTTCATTAGGTAAGCCGGTACTGGTGATGCGTGATACCACTGAACGCCCGGAAGCAGTAGATTCCGGTACAGTTTTGTTGGTTGGCACTAATATTAATAAAATTGTCGATGCAGTGACCCGCTTGCTGACTGATGAAACTGCCTATCATCAAATGACGCGGGCGCACAATCCTTACGGTGACGGGCATGCCTGTCAACGCATCCTTGAAGCTTTAAAGAATCATCAGGTGACGCTATGAGTTTTGAAACTATTTCTGTTATCGGTCTTGGGTATATTGGCCTGCCAACTGCTGCCGCTTTCGCGTCGCGCAAGAAGAAAGTTATTGGTGTTGACGTCAATGCCCATGCGGTTGAAACCATTAATCGCGGTGCAATCCATATCGTGGAGCCGGACTTAGATAAAGTGGTGAAGATTGCTGTTGAAGGGGGTTACCTGCAAGCCGTAACCAAGCCACTGCCAGCAGATGCGTTTCTAATTGCCGTACCGACACCGTTTAAAGGCGATCATGAGCCGGATATGGTTTTTGTTGAATCAGCGGCTAAATCTATTGCTCCTGTTTTGAAAAAAGGCGATTTGGTCATTCTGGAGTCGACTTCTCCTGTCGGCGCCACGGAACAAATGGCCCAATGGCTGGCTGAAGCTCGCCCTGATTTGAGCTTCCCACAGACCGCGGGTGAAGAAGCGGATATTAACATCGCTTATTGCCCTGAGCGCGTATTGCCGGGTCAGGTGATGGTTGAACTGATTCAGAACGACCGTGTTATCGGCGGTATGACACCAAAATGTTCTGCTCGCGCCAGTGAATTGTACAAAATCTTCCTGGAAGGCGAATGTGTGGTGACGAACTCCCGCACGGCAGAAATGTGTAAGCTGACTGAAAACAGTTTCCGTGACGTGAACATTGCTTTCGCCAATGAATTGTCTCTGATTTGTGATGCGCAAGGAATCAATGTGTGGGAGCTGATTCGCCTGGCGAATCGTCATCCACGGGTGAATATTTTGCAGCCAGGCCCAGGTGTTGGTGGCCACTGTATCGCTGTTGACCCTTGGTTTATTGTGTCTCAGAACCCAGAGTTAGCGCGTCTTATCCACACTGCGCGTTTGGTGAATGACGGCAAACCACTGTGGGTTGTTGACCGTGTTAAAGCTGCCGTAGCTGATTGTCTGGCAGCGACTGACAAACGTGCTTCTGAAGTCAAAATTGCCTGTTTCGGTTTGGCCTTTAAGCCAAACATTGATGACCTGCGCGAAAGCCCGGCCGTTGAAATCGCGCATTTGATTGCTGAATGGCATGCTGGTGAAACATTGGTGGTTGAACCTAATGTTGAGCAATTGCCGAAGTCTCTGGCGGGTAACGTTGCCCTGAAAGATACCGCAACAGCCTTGCAGCAAGCGGATGTGCTGGTGATGTTGGTTGATCATAGCCAATTCAAAGCCATCAAACCTGAAGATGTGAAGCAATCGTGGATTGTGGACACCAAAGGAGTATGGCGTTGAGACGTATTCTAGTCACAGGTGGGGCCGGATTTATCGGCTCCGCAGTGGTAAGACATATTATCAATGGCACTTCAGATAGCGTGGTGGTGGTTGATAAACTCACCTACGCGGGCAATTTGGAGTCACTGGCAGTTGTCGCGCAAAGCGAGCGCTATGCTTTCGAACAGGTTGATATCTGCTCTCGTGCTGAGCTGGACCGCGTTTTTGCACAATATCAACCCGATGTCGTAATGCATCTGGCGGCAGAAAGTCATGTTGACCGCTCAATTGATGGCCCAGCGGCCTTTATCGAAACTAACGTCGTGGGCACTTACCAGATGTTAGAGGCGGCGCGTCATTACTGGTTGCAACTGAGCGCTGAGGCAAAACTGGCGTTTCGCTTCCACCATATCTCGACGGACGAGGTGTATGGTGACCTGCATGGCACGGATGATTTGTTTACTGAAACAACGCCTTATGCACCAAGTAGCCCTTATTCTGCCTCCAAAGCATCCAGTGACCATTTAGTCCGGGCTTGGCTGCGAACCTATGGCTTACCGACCTTGGTGACCAATTGCTCAAATAACTACGGCCCGTATCATTTCCCTGAGAAATTGATCCCGCTGGTTATTTTGAATGCGCTCGCGGGAAAACCGTTGCCAGTATATGGCAATGGCGCACAAGTTCGCGATTGGCTGTTTGTTGAAGACCATGCTCGGGCCTTATATCAGGTTGTTACCGAAGGTGTCGTTGGCGAGACGTACAATATTGGCGGCCATAACGAGCGCAAGAATATTGAAGTGGTTGAAACCATCTGCGCCCTGCTCGATGAACTGGTTCCCGCAAAACCGGCAGGAATTACTCACTATCGTGACCTGATTACCTATGTGAAAGACCGGCCGGGCCATGATATGCGTTATGCCATTGATGCAGGTAAAATTGAGCGGGAACTAGGTTGGCGACCGCAGGAAACCTTCGAAAGTGGTATCCGCAAAACCGTATTATGGTATTTGAACAACGAATCTTGGTGGCGACGTGTTCAGGATGGTTCTTATGCCGGTGAGCGTTTGGGCTTGAGTGACTGATACTCTTCATCTTTCAAGTTGCAGATGTGTTGGTTGCGCTCGGTCACCCGAATCACTGACTTATGTCAGCTCATCGGGATTTCCTTGCTTGCCGCCTTCCTGCACCTTGAAATCTATAGAGTATTTCGCTGGGTGATTGACGATAGGTTCGAAGTTTATTAATCATTGGGATGGCATCATTCAATATTTTGCATGATGTTTTCAAGACATTGTATGTCTTAGGAGATCGTATGAAAGGCATAATTCTGGCTGGTGGCTCCGGCACGAGGTTGCACCCCATCACCCGTGGTGTCTCTAAGCAACTGCTTCCCGTTTATGATAAGCCGATGATTTACTACCCGCTGTCAGTGCTGATGCTGGCGGGTATCCGCGATGTCCTGATTATTTCTACTCCAGAAGATTTACCTTCTTTCCAGCGTTTGCTGGGTAATGGTGAAGAATTTGGTATTAATCTGAGTTATGCCGCACAACCTAGCCCTGATGGGCTGGCACAAGCATTTATCATTGGTGAAGAGTTTATCGGCAATGAGCCTTGTTGTTTGGTGCTCGGCGATAATATCTATTTTGGTCAGGGCTTTAGCCCAAAACTGAAAACTGTCGCGGCGCGTGAGCACGGCGCGACTGTTTTCGGCTATCAAGTCATGGATCCAGAACGTTTTGGTGTGGTGGAGTTTGATGATGACTTCCGCGCATTATCCATAGAAGAAAAACCAAGTCAGCCGAAATCCAACTGGGCCGTCACTGGGCTTTATTTCTATGATAATCAAGTAGTTGAATTCGCTAAGCAAGTTAAGCCTTCTTCCCGTGGTGAGCTGGAAATAACCAGTATCAACCAGATGTATTTAGAGCGTGGGGAGTTGACGGTGGAATTATTGGGCCGTGGCTTTGCCTGGCTCGACACCGGGACACATGACAGTCTGATTGAAGCTAGCACTTTCGTGCAAACCGTTGAAAAACGTCAAGGTTTCAAAATTGCCTGTCTGGAAGAAATCTCTTGGCGCAATGGTTGGTTGGACGACGACGGCGTCAGACGCGCCGCCACCGCGTTGGCTAAAACCGGCTATGGTAAATATCTGTTGGACTTGCTTCATGCCCGTCCACGCCAGTATTGAGCCGCTGGCCTGGGAAAGTGAATTTTTCCAGCGCCAAAGTGCAAAACTGAATTTCTCCAACTCAGCCCCGCAACTTGATCCGGCTGAGTTGGATGCTTTTACCCTTACCCAAGCCAAAGTACCAACCCATCGCCTTGATCTTATTGATGCTCTCGGTCAGCTTGGTTTCAAGCTGGTTGAAGGCGAAGTTGACTTAGCACTGTCAGTGGCTGATGCAGTTGGCACAGAAAATGCAACACCGCAGAGTGAGGCCGGAACCTATCAACATAGGGTAGCAATCCCCGAGGATATCCCGCTATTGCGCGGTGTTGCCGCCAAGGCTTTTGCATTGAGTCGTTTTCGCGCGCCGTGGTATGACCCACAGGACAGCGGGCGGTTTTATGCATTATGGGCTGAAAAGGCGGTATTGGGCACCTTCGACCATCAATGTTTGTTGGTGATGGATTCAGCGGGGCAGCCGGCGGGGTTTGTCACCTTACGTGATTTACAAGATGGCTGCGCCCGTATTGGCCTGTTGGCGGTATTCCCGGATGCGCAGGGTAAAGGCATAGGTTCATTATTAATGTCGGCGGCAAAGCAGTGGTGCCAGAGTCATGGATTACACCGGTTACGGGTGGCCACACAAATGAGCAATATTGCTGCTTTACGTCTTTATATTCGCAGTGGTGCTTCGATTGAGAGCACCGCGTATTGGTTATGCAGGGGATGAGATGATTCCATTTAACGCTCCACCGGTAGTCGGCACTGAACTGGGTTATATGCAGGATGCAATGAATAGCGGGAAACTGTGTGGCGATGGCGGCTTTACCCATCGTTGCCAGCAGTGGATGGAACAGCGTTTTAACTGCCCAAAAGTCTTGCTGACCCCGTCTTGCACCGCCTCACTGGAAATGGCCGCGTTATTGCTGGATATAAAACCCGGTGATGAAGTGATCATGCCGAGTTTCACTTTTGTGTCGACCGCCAATGCTTTTGTGCTGCGCGGCGCGAAAATGGTGTTTGTGGATATTCGTCCAGACACCATGAATATTGATGAAACCAAGATTGAAGCGGCTATCACCGATAAAACCAAGGTTATCGTACCGGTCCATTACGCGGGTGTTGCCTGTGAGATGGACACCATCATGGCGCTGGCGAAAAAGCATAATTTATTTGTGGTAGAAGATGCCGCGCAGGGCGTGATGTCGACTTACAAAGGTAAGGCTCTGGGCACTATCGGCCATATCGGCTGTTTTAGCTTCCATGAAACCAAGAATTACACCGCGGGCGGTGAAGGTGGTGCAACCCTGATTAATGACCCGTCATTGATTGACCGCGCTGAAATCATCCGCGAGAAAGGGACCAATCGCAGTCAGTTCTTCCGTGGTCAGGTCGACAAATATACTTGGCGTGACATTGGCTCTAGCTATTTGATGTCTGATTTACAGGCCGCATATCTATGGGGCCAGTTAGAAGCCGCAGATAAAATCAATGAACGTCGTCTGGCGCTGTGGCATACCTATTATAATGCTTTCAAGCCCTTGGCTGATGCCGGGCGTCTCGATTTGCCCGTTATTCCGGACAATGTGGTACAGAATGCGCACATGTTTTATATCAAATTGCGTGACATTGAAGAGCGCTCAGCATTTATCAGCTACTTAAAAGAAGCTGAAATCATGTCGGTATTCCACTACATTCCACTGCATGCTTGTCCGGCTGGCGAGGAATTTGGTCGTATGGATGGTGAAGACCGCTTTACGACTAAGGAAAGTGAACGTCTGGTTCGTTTGCCAATCTTCTATAACCTGACTGATGTGAATCAGAGCACGGTCATTAATACTGTTCTGAGTTTCTTCGCCTGATATGTCTCTGGCAAAAGCATCGATTTGGACTGCTGGCTCTACGCTAATTAAGATCGGCGTAGGGCTGTTAGTGGTTAAGCTGCTGGCGGTGACCTTTGGCCCCAGTGGTGTCGGGCAGGCGGGTAACTTCCGCCAGCTAATTACGGTATTGGGCGTGCTCTCGGGCGCCGGTATCTTTAACGGTATTACTAAATATGTTGCTGAATATCATCAGCAGCCTGAACGTTTGCGAGCCGTTTTAGGGACTTCATCAGCAATTGTGCTGGGTTTTTCCACTCTGTTGGCATTGATTTTCCTGTTGACGGCCAAACCTGTCAGCATTGCGTTATTTGGTCATGCTGATTACCAGAATGTAGTACGGGCGGTGGCATTTATCCAGATGGGTATTGCCTATGCCAACCTATTTTTGGCGATTCTCAAAGGCTATCGTGATGCCATGGGAAATGCGCTGGCAGTGATCGGCGGCAGCCTTATTGGTGTGGCCGCGTATTATCTCTGTTTTCGGATAGGCGGTTATCCCGGAGCGCTGGTGGGGCTGGCATTGGTTCCCGCTTTAGTGGTTATTCCTGCGGCCGTAATGCTGATTCGGCGCAAGACTATTCCCTTAAGTTACCTTAAACTTAGCTGGGATAAAGCATTAGCTAGCCATTTGGGTAAGTTTACCATCATGGCGTTGATTACTTCGGTGACCTTGCCAGTTGCTTATGTGATGATGCGTAACTTGCTGGCTGACCGCTATGGGTGGGATGCCGTAGGTATCTGGCAAGGGGTGAGCAGTATTTCAGATGCTTACCTACAATTTATTACCGCGTCATTTACCGTCTATTTGTTGCCGACGCTTTCAAGGCTTAAAGCTAAAGCAGATATTTCTCGTGAAATTCTGCGCTCATTGAAATTTGTGTTACCGGCAGTGGCAACCGCCAGTTTGATGGTCTGGTTATTACGTGATTTTGCTATCTGGCTGCTATTTTCTCACCAGTTTACGGCCATGCGCGACCTTTTTGCCTGGCAGTTGGTCGGCGATGTGCTGAAGGTTGGGTCGTATGTATTTGGCTATTTGGTGATTGCCAAAGCATCTTTGCGTTTTTACATTCTGACGGAAGTCAGCCAGTTCTTACTGTTGACCGGGTTTGCCCATTGGTTAATTCCAATGAATGGCTCTTTGGGCGCGGCACAGGCCTATATGGCGACTTATATTGTCTATTTTGCGCTCTGTAGCTGCGTATTCCTTATGTATCGTAGACATTCATCACCGTAAACACTCTGTACAGTAGAAAAAAATGACAACCCTGATTCATGTACTGGGATCTGATATCCCGCACCATAATCTGACTGTATTGCGCTTCTTTAATGATGTGCTAACGGCTCGTGTGTCCGCAGAACAAGCCCGTCATTTTATGGTGGCGGCAAAAGAAACTGCCCCCTTTTCATCATTCCCTCAGTTGGATATAGAGACGCACAGCAATAAGAAAGCCTTGGCGGAGGCGGTTATTGCCCGTGCACAGGCTTCTCGCGATACGCGTTTCTTCTGGCACGGGCAGTTTAATGCCACTTTATGGCTGGCGTTGTTGAGTGGGAAAATCAAGCCGAACCAAGTTTATTGGCATATTTGGGGTGCGGATTTATATGAAGATGCCAAAAGCTGGAAATTCCGCTTATTCTACCTGTTGCGCCGTATTGCACAGGGGCGGGTGGGCCACGTTTTTGCGACCCGTGGCGATTTAATTCATTTCCAACAGCGCCACCCTCGGGTGCCGGCGTCACTGCTTTATTTCCCGACCCGCATGGACCCGGCTTTAACGGGCGTCAATATTGATAAGCCACTGGCGGGGCCAATGACGATTTTGGTGGGGAATTCAGGCGACACCACCAACCGCCATATTGAGGCGCTAAAGGCGATTCATCAGCAATTTGGCCCTGATGCCAGGGTTATTCTGCCGATGGGTTACCCGGCTAATAATGAGCTGTATATTGAACAGGTTAGGCAGGCGGGGTTGGCGCTGTTTGTGCAAGATAACCTGCGCATCCTGACAGAACAGATCCCGTTTGATGATTATCTGAATATCCTGCGTGAATGCGATTTGGGCTATTTTATTTTTAATCGTCAGCAAGGTATCGGCACGCTGTGTTTATTAACTCAGTTTGGCGTACCTTTTGTTTTAAGCCGTAAGAATCCATTCTGGCAAGATTTAGCTGAGCAGCATATTCCGGTGCTTTTCTATGGCGATTCATTGAACGAGCCGTTGATCCGCGAGGCGCAGCGGCAATTAGCAGGGTTAGATAAGCACAATATTGCGTTCTTCAACCCTAATTATATTGAGGGTTGGCAACAGGCGCTGGCACTTGCCGCAGGAGAACATCCATGACGCTGGGGCAATTTGGCGGTCTTTTCAGCGTCTATCTGATAGCCGTTATTTTTATCCTGACATTGACGTATCAGGAGTTTCGGCGTGTGCGCTTTAACTTCAACGTGCTGTTTTCAATGCTCTATTTGCTGACGTTCTACTTTGGCTTCCCACTCACTTGCATGTTGGTGTTCCAGTTTGACGTCGCGGTGGTGCCGGTTGAGTACTTACTGTATGCCATGCTCTCTGCCACGGCGTTCTACGGCATTTACTATGTGAGTTATAAGACTCGCCTGCGCAAGCCACGTAGCCAGCCGAGAGCACCGATATTCACCATGAATCGGGTTGAAACCAATCTGACCTGGATACTGTTGGCGCTGGTGGCTATCGGCACTGTCGGTATCTTCTTCATGCAGAATGGTTTCTTGCTCTTTAAGCTGGATTCTTACAGCAAAATTTTCTCCAGTGATGTCTCTGGTGTGGCGCTGAAGCGCTTTTTCTACTTCTTCATTCCGGCGATGTTAGTGGTTTATTTCCTAAAGCAGGATATGCGCGCCTGGTTTTTCTTTCTGGCCAGCACGGTGGCGTTTGGCATCCTGACCTATGTTATTGTCGGCGGCACCCGCGCTAATATCATCATCGCATTCTCATTATTCCTGTTTATTGGCATCGTTCGCGGCTGGATAACCTTGTGGATGCTTGCTGCTGCCGGGGTCTTTGGGATTGTCGGCATGTTCTGGCTGGCGCTAAAACGTTACGGTTTGGATGTGAATGGTGCCGAGGCGTTTTATACTTTCCTTTACCTGACGCGGGATACTTTCTCGCCGTGGGAAAATCTTGGGTTGTTACTTCAGAATTACGACAAAATAGATTTTCAGGGATTAGCGCCGATTATCCGTGATTTCTATGTATTTATTCCTAGCTCTTTGTGGCCAGCACGCCCAGATTTGGTACTGAATACTGCCAATTACTTCACTTGGGATGTGCTCGATAACCACTCTGGGCTGGCTATCTCCCCGACCTTGATTGGGTCTTTAGTGGTGATGGGCGGGGTGCTGTTTATCCCGCTGGGTGCCATCGTAGTGGGGTTAATTATTAAATGGTTCGACTGGTTGTATGAGCAAGGCAAAGCAGAGAAGAATCGCTACAAAGCGGCCATCCTGCAAAGCTTCTGCTTTGGCGCGGTATTTAACATCATCGTGTTGGCTCGGGAAGGGTTAGATTCCTTTGTCTCGCGGGTGGTATTTTTCTGCGTAATTTTTGGTGCCTGTCTGGTACTGGCGAAATTGTTGTATTGGTTGTTCGATACGGCGGGTTTGATAAAGCAACGGGTACAGCGACGTATTAGTACACCGAAGCCGTTATCCATGTCTCAAGCGAGCAGCCAACAGTAAGGATCGTGATGGAACAGAATACTGCTATTCCAAAATCTATTGATATTCCAAAATACAGTGTCCGCGGTTTTGACATCTGGGGCTTTCGTGACATGACTCAGGCGCTGGATCATCTGCTGAGCAGTGGCCCGGTAAAAACGGGGACTTTAGTGGCAATGAATGCAGAGAAACTGCTGAAAGCCGAAGACGATGCCGCTCTGCGTGAACTGATCAGTGAAGCAGAATACTTGTATGCCGATGGTATCAGCATGGTGCGCGCCATCCGCCGTAAATATCCGCAGGCAAAACTGTCACGAGTGGCAGGGGCTGACTTGTGGGAGGCTCTGATGCAGCGCGCGGGCCAGCAAGGGACGCCGGTATTTTTAGTCGGCGGTAAACCTGATGTTCTGGCCGAAACTGAAGCCAAATTGCGCGCGCAATGGAATGTGAATCTGGTGGGGAGTCAGGACGGGTATTTCACCCCAGAACAGCGGGAAGCCCTGTTTGCGCGGATTGCTGCCAGCGGTGCGGCAATTGTCACTGTAGCCATGGGGTCACCTAAACAAGAAATGTTTATGCGTGATTGCCGTAAGGTATATCCCGATGCCCTCTATATGGGGGTTGGCGGGACTTACGACGTCTTTACCGGCCATGTTAAACGTGCGCCTAAGATATGGCAGAACTTGGGGTTGGAATGGCTCTATCGCCTCCTGGCTCAGCCCAGCCGCATCCGTCGCCAATTCAAGTTACTCAAGTTTGTCGGTTATTATTACAGCGGTCGCTTGTAATAGCCGTTATAGCATCAGGGTCTTGCTGGCTCTGGTGCTATAAAGCCTCTCTTATCCATTCCGCAGATTAATACTATCCCGCCTTAATTTCATTCTGGAATCAATTGTCTGGTTTTTATTCCATAAAGTTTTAGTTTCTTGTTTGCTAATCTGACTCAGATACGGAACGATACTGGCCGGTTACGGCTTTTGCGGTTATTACCGCTTTTTTATGGTCGCATTCCTATTATTTAATCTGCATTAATAATTAAGCTAAATATTTCATTTGGTCGTTGATTTTGTATTGAATAACAACAACAACCGGGCAATCCGGAGCAGACACACCAGTCGGTTTATAGAGGATATATGGCAGACAACGAAGAGAAAAAAGGATTACACCGTGGGCTGGAAGCCCGACATATCGAACTGATAGCGTTGGGCGGTACCATTGGTGTTGGGTTATTTATGGGCTCCGCCAGTACATTAAAATGGGCTGGGCCATCGGTATTACTGGCTTATATTATTGCCGGTTTGTTTGTATTTTTCATTATGCGATCCATGGGTGAAATGCTCTACCTGGAACCAGTTGCCGGCTCTTTTGCCGTTTACGCCCATAAATATCTCAGCCCCTATTTTGGCTACCTGACCGCTTGGGGTTATTGGTTTATGTGGATAGCGGTGGGGATATCTGAAATTACCGCGATTGGTGTATATGTCCAGTTTTGGTTCCCCGAAATTCCCCAATGGTTACCGGCTATTGCTGGGGTGGCGATAGTCGCGCTCGCTAATCTCGCGGCGGTCAGACTGTATGGCGAGCTGGAATTTTGGTTTGCGATGATCAAAGTGACCACCATCATTGTGATGATTCTGGTGGGGTTAGGGGTTATTTTCTTTGGTTTTGGTAATCATGGGCAACCTATCGGTTTTGATAACCTGACGGCCCACGGCGGCTTCTTTGCTGGAGGCTGGAAAGGCTTCATGTTTGCGCTGTGTATTGTGGTGGCATCCTATCAAGGGGTCGAACTGGTCGGCATTACTGCGGGCGAAGCCAGAAATCCTCAGGTCACACTAAAACGTGCTATCAATAACATCCTTTGGCGCATCCTGATTTTCTATGTCGGGGCGATTTTTGTGATTGTGACTATTTTCCCATGGGACGGCATCGGTACCGGGGGCAGCCCATTTGTATTGACCTTTGCCAAGATTGGAATAGTTTCAGCCGCGGGAATTATCAACTTTGTGGTGCTCACAGCCGCACTGTCGGGGTGTAACAGCGGCATGTACAGCGGCGGGCGTATGCTATATGCCCTGGCGAAGAACCGTCAGTTACCGGCTTGCTTGACGAAATTATCTGCCAGCGGTGTTCCGGTCTATTGTATTGCCGTCACGATTTTATGCCTGATGGTCGGATCTAGCCTTAACTACATTATTCCCAACCCACAGCAGGTGTTTGTGTATGTTTACAGCGCCAGTGTGCTGCCGGGCATGGTGCCATGGTTCGTGGTGTTGGTGAGCCAGCTACGTTTTCGTCAGGTGCATGTTGAGGCGCTGAAACAGCATCCGTTTAAATCCATCATGTTCCCCTATGTAAACTACCTCACAATCGCTTTCCTGATTTGTGTGCTGGTGGGGATGGGGCTTAACCCAGATACCCGTTTATCTTTATTGGTCGGGGTGATTTTCCTTGGTTTGGTGACGGTATGCTACTTTAGCTTGGGGATGCATAAAAAGGTGTCTGTCGAAACATCTCCTGTGGTTTCAAGTCCAGATGGACTAAAACGGCCATAAAACCAGCGAAAAGGGTGGGGCGGGGGCTATCAATAGCTGACTTTTGTGGCAGAGTGAGCAAAGCGTAAGCAAACGCATCATTTCTTCTAAAAAAGCACTAGACAGCCAAGCATTAAAACCGTAGTATCCCCACCCGCAACGGCGCTAAGCGCCCGTAGCTCAGCTGGATAGAGCGCTGCCCTCCGGAGGCAGAGGTCTCAGGTTCGAATCCTGTCGGGCGCACCATTAATTTTGTGTGCAAGAGCTGCGGTGGTAAGATTGCCGCGTAGGACGAAGTAAGCTGTATGAAGTGATGGTGGCTATAGCTCAGTTGGTAGAGCCCTGGATTGTGATTCCAGTTGTCGTGGGTTCGAGCCCCATTAGCCACCCCAAATTTTTGTGGAACATGCGATGGTGGCGGAATTGGTAGACGCGCTAGCTTCAGGTGTTAGTGTCCTTACGGACGTGAGGGTTCAAGTCCCTCCCTTCGCACCACACAAAACATGTAAATTTTATTAAGATTTACATGGACATAGGTCGAAAGACCATGTAAAGTGAGTAGTAAGAAATCGGCGAGTAGCGCAGCTTGGTAGCGCAACTGGTTTGGGACCAGTGGGTCGGAGGTTCGAATCCTCTCTCGCCGACCAATTTCAGAAAAAACCCCGCAATGCGGGGTTTTTTTTCGTTTGTATTTTGTCCCGCTTTTGTTTCTATAAGAAGTTTGCATAGAATCCATTCCAACATCACTTCCCTCTTATCATCCCACCCAGACAACTGTTGTTGTTCATTCCAATTGCATAAGAAGCCATTATTGGCTCCCTTTGATCAAATGGCAGAGCCAGACCTTTTATTTATCAGCACAAAAGATAATTATCAGCAGAAAAGATAAGTGTTGGTTTTCTGCGACAAAAGTTGAATGCTTTGTCTCTAAACAGAGACATCTAATAGATTGATAAATATTAAGAAAAAAAATGATGGGCTATAGCGTCGTTTTGTAGCGACAGATCACTCTGATGAGATGAAATGCTGTGCCGCGAGTAAGAGGTATTGCATAGCAAGTTTAAGTAAAAATAAAACTATTAATTATCAGTTAATTATAGATATTTTCATCAATGGATGAGCAAAATAACGGCCAATTTTACGATTTGGCACGCTAAGTGCAATACCTACTGTGTAGATGCTCATCCCACTTATTATGACAGCTTGGTTTTTATAGCCAATTGAGCTTCATAAACCCAGGGATGACGCAGAGCCGATTTTAGGGTGCCTATTGTCCATGTAAACGATGTTGAATATCTTCATCACATACCGGGCATAACGTTGAGTGAGGCGCCGACATTGTTGTCTGTAGACCTGAAAATTTTAGACGCTTGCCGAAATGGGCAAGCGTTTTTTTTGCATAAAACAAAAAGGCTCCCGAAGGAGCCTTTAGATGACGAATAAAACTGAACCGAGAGGAAACGTGCCCTTAGGCGTGGTCGCTCCTTGGCCCACAAATCATTAAAGCGATTCGCCATTCTGCCGCAGTGTGAGTAATAGCCCCTCACGGCGGGCCTGCGCAGCATCCTCAGGACGGTGTAGTTTATCCAGGGCATCAGCCAGCCATGCATAATCATATCCATCAGGGCGCTGCTCAAGTGCGGCTTTAAAAGCCTCACGGGCTTTTTCCCATTCACCATGTTTCAGCATCAACTGCCCCAAGGTGCTATTGAGCAACGGTGTGGCACCATGTTGTTTGATATGCTGGCGTAATGATTTCTCCAATGGTTCTGGATTGCCGGACTTCAGGCGCGGAATCAGCAGCACCAACCGCTCATCATATTGGCGTTTCAGGCCATCGAGAATGATTTGCTGGGCCACATCACTATCATCACATTCAATCAGGTGCTCCGCCAAGGCCACTTGCAGCGGGATCTCATTGCGTACTTTACGGCTTTGGCCCTTCCACCAGCGTTTGAGACCATCGCTCCCTTCTTCTGCCATACACTGATTCATCATGCCAATATATGCTTGCTGTTCCAGCGCGGCTATCTCGTCAGCGGTATGCACCTGGACTTTGCTCATTGCCGGTAAAATTTCCAGCAATGAACTGTAAGCACCTGAGCGCAAATAAGCCTGTTCTGCCAAACGCAAGACTTCCGGATGGCGCGGAGCTTGGTCCAATAACCTATCAACACCATGGCGTGCAGCATGAACATGCCCTTGCGCCAACTGAATTCGTACTCGAGTGATATCAACGGGTAATTGGTCGGTATCGGCCACTTCCGCAGCACGCTCAAGATACTGATTAGTACGGAATTCATCCCCTCGCTGCTGGGCTGCTTCTGCTGCCAGTAGGTAGTTCACCATCGGCTGTTCCGCGTGATCGGCATTGCGCGTCAGTAACTTCTCAACTTGCTTGAAATCACCTTCAGCCAATTTGATCAGTGCGGCTCTGGTTTGCTTGCGGGCACGGGTACGTTTCCGGCCCAGGAACCAGCCACGGGTACGTGCGCCCGTGCGGAAGATGCGGCGCAATATCCATTCCACTATCAGGAAAGCCACCAGCACCAATACCAACATAATGACCAAACCGGTCACACTGGTTTCGACGTTATAGTTGTCGGTTTGGATCAATACATAACCCTGATGACCGGCCAGCATGGGGCCAAGGACGATACCGGCGGTCAGGATGAGGAATAACAGTAAGACTCGCAGCATACTTATTCCCCCTGAGCGGCGACTGGCGCTTGTGCCAGTAAGTTACGAACCCGGGTTTGCATCAATTTTTCCAGCATCGGCTGGCTTTTCAATTGATCAGGTACGTCCATTGAAATTGACTGCTGGCTCAAGCTCTCCAGTTCATCCAAGAAAGCCTTGGTATTCGGGTCATTCACATCAAAATAGGCACGAATCCAAGTGGAAATCGTCTCTAGCGACTGTTTATACACTTCGTCCTGATGACGAGGTACGGCTTGAGCCGCAACCAGCAGGCGGGAGCGGATATTTTCACGTAAATAAACATCCTGATTCGGTGCGAGCAGTGGCTCTGCGCTACTATCACGGCGGCGAATGGTAATAAAGTCTGACATAAAGCTGCGCCAGCTTTTGGTCAGATTCTGACGCCACTCGGCTAACGAACTGGACAGCTCATCGCTGTTGGCATCCATGGGTGAGTCATCGATATTGTTATCAGCCAGACGCAGGTTATCGACTTGATTCGACAATTGATTCAGTTTGAGAATAATGCCGTCGAAATCGACCTGAGTGACAGCAGAAAGGGCACTGATATCTTCAGTCAATGCGCGGCGCACATCTATAAGGCTTGGGTCATTCATATCAGCCAGGCTGGCATCCGCGCTTTTCAGCAATGTGGCTGCCGTGGTGACATCTTGATCACTCCAGAGTTTACGACCCGCCATTTTCACCAGAAAGTCAGCTTGCGCCAGCAACCAGGTTTTGGCGTCGCTTCCTGAAATCGTGGCGACTTTTTCCTGTAACTCATTAAGTTGGCGCGTCAGAGATATTTGCTGGCGGTCAGCGGCTTCCAGTGCTTTGCCTTGCTGTTGTAATAATGACTCAAGCTGCTGTTTTTCCTGTGATTGGCTCTGCTTAAGTTCCGCCAACTGTTCTTGCAACGCAAGCGTTGCGGCATCTTGTAACTGAGCCTGCTGGTGTCCGTGATAATAAAGCCCGGCACCTAGCGCAATGGCCAGTGCGATAGCAATGGCTCCCAGAATTGGCCCGGTTCGTTTCTCCCGGCGGATTTCTGGAGCTGGCTGTTGGTGCCTCTCAGCCGCGGTGGTTGTCTCTTCCACTGGTGCGGATGGGGTATTTTGTTCCGTCATATTGGGCATCCCATAGTCAGGTTTATTGAAAATCTTGTAGTGCGCGGATTAGCGCATCATTATCAGCATTCTCCGCGACCCGGATATGGCTCCAGCCCATTTGGGCCGCCAGTGCTGCGAGGCGGTCACTCACGACAACCAAGCGGCAGCGGAGCAACCAGGAAGAACGATAATAATCAGGAACTAAAGTATAGATCTGTTGTAACATTTCGCCGCTAGTAACGACCAGAATATCAACTCCGGAACGTTGCCAGTGCGCACTTTGCTCACTGCCATCATAAAAGATGGGGCTGCGTTGATAACATTCGCAAAAAGTTACCGTGGCTCCCCGCTCAGTCAGGCTTTCACCGAGAAGCTCTCGTCCGCCATTGCCGCGCAATAACAGTGCCTTTTTACCCGCCAGATTTTGCAGGTCAGGCAATGATAACAGCATCTCGCTGGTCTCTCCCGTTGGGGGATAAGTGACGTGCAAGCGGCTGGCAGTATGCAATGCTAAAGCAGTGTTACGGCCAATAGCATAATAAGATAACTGTGCAGGCCATGACAGGTTATTTCTTTTTAACAGCGGGTTAGCGTAGCGAATCGCGTTCTGTGACAAGGCAAAAACCAAGTCGCCAGCTTGCATGTTTTGCAGCAATGCTGGCAGTTTTGGTAGGTCATTGCCGGGAGAAAAATCAATCAACGGCGCATGATAGGCAACCCGGCCCAGCGCACGCAGGCGGCTGACTAACTGCTCCCCGGAGGGGGACGGACGGGTCACCAGAATTGTCATAAGGGTTGATTATCCTGATAAACCTCAGCCAGTATTTCTCGCGCTCCCCGTGATAGCAGTTCATCGGCCAGCTCAACACCCATTTGCTCTGCATTTTCAGCAGGGCCGCGGCGCTCACCCCGAATAATTTCACTGCCATCGGGTGCGCCGACCAATGCGCGCAGCCACAATGTATCGCCGTCTAATTCGGCATAACTGCCAATAGGCACCTGACAGCCCCCTTCAAGGCGGGTATTCATGGCGCGTTCAGCACATACACGTATTTCAGTTTCGCGATGATTCAGTGGCGCGAGCAGTTGGCGGGTAAAATCATCCGCCAGTCGACATTCAATGCCAACAGCCCCTTGGCCGACGGCGGGCAAGGACTCTTCTGCGGGCATGGCATAACGAATTCGCGTTTCGAGCCCGAGACGCTTGAGGCCAGCAACAGCCAGAATAATCGCGTGATAATCGCCGTTATCAAGCTTGGCAAGACGCGTGCCGACGTTACCGCGCAGGTCACGGATAACCAGGTCAGGGCGGCGTTCGCGCAACTGACATTGGCGGCGCAAGCTTGAGGTGCCCACGATGCTACCCGCTGGTAGGTCATCCAGATGTGCATAATTCATTGATACGAAAGCATCGCGCGGGTCATCACGCTCGCAAATAGTGACCAGACCCAATCCTTCAGGAAAAGCAATGGGGACATCTTTCATCGAATGAACTGCAATATCTGCCCGGTCTTCCAACAGCGCTAACTCTAATTCTTTGACAAACAAACCCTTACCGCCGACTTTGGCCAGTGGTGTATCCAGAATGATGTCCCCACGAGTGACCATTGGAACCAATTCGACTTGCAGACCAGGATGATTGGTTTGCAGTAAATGTTGAACATAATGTGCTTGCCATAAGGCGAGCGGGCTTTGTCGCGTGGCAATTCGAATAATTTTGTCTAACATTGCTTGTTACCGTTTTTATATTTTACGGCCCATCCTACCATTGACCGATGAAGACTGTCAGTGCGGTAGCCACATCAACAGGGCGGATAAGAGTATAAGAAAGCAACTATTCTAACAAATGCCCATCTGGATAAGGGGTTTATTCCCTTTAGACTGACAAAGTGGCATTCGCTGCGGACTGGCTTGGTTTATTGGCCTGAGACCAGGCCGCCGTAGCAATGACTTTGGCAAGAGATAGGCGTTATAATTGTTGGGATAGCTTTACTTTCTTTACGGTCAATCGGCAAGGTGTTAGATTGATCACGTTTCCAGCAATAATTCGTTAAATATTCTTCAAACAAAATGTTTTTTGGTCAGTTCAACAAAAAGTACATTTTTTGGTGAAAGTCAGAAAACAATAAACGAATCTGGAACACGGGTTTCTTTCTAAGCACCGGAACAATCAGGCGAGACGTCTTGTACCTCTACATCGAGACACTGAAACAGCGACTGGATGCGATCAACCAATTACGAGTCGATCGCGCCTTGGCGGCCATGGGGCCAGCCTTCCAAAAGGTCTACAGTCTGCTACCGACCCTATTACATTGTCATCACCCACTGATGCCGGGTTACCTTGATGGTAACGTTCCCCATGGCATTTGCCTTTTCACGCCCAATGAAACACAACAGGATTATTTGTCTGAGGTTGAAGCCAAATGGGGCGAGCCTTTGCAACAGAGTGTGGGCGGTGAACTGCCAATTACTGGTGTCTACTCAATGGGTAGCACTTCATCTATTGGTCAGTGTCATACATCCGATCTTGATATTTGGGTATGTCACCAAGCCTGGCTTGATTCTGAAGAACGTAGCCGCTTGCAAAAAAAATGTAGCCTGCTGGAAAAATGGGCTGCATCAATGGGTGTTGAAGTCAGTTTCTTCCTAATTGATGAAAACCGTTTCCGCCATAATGCCAGTGGCAGTCTGGGCGGTGAAGATTGCGGCTCAACCCAACATATTTTATTGCTAGATGAGTTTTACCGCAGTGCGGTTCGTCTGGCGGGGAAACGTATTCTGTGGAATATGGTTCCGGTTGAAGAAGAAAATAATTACGATGATTACGTGCTGTCGCTGTATACGCAGGGCGTATTAACACCGAATGAATGGCTGGATCTGGGCGGTTTGAGCACCCTATCAGCAGAAGAGTATTTCGGGGCCAGTTTGTGGCAATTGTACAAGAGTATTGATTCGCCTTATAAAGCCGTGCTGAAAACGGTCTTACTCGAAGCCTATTCTTGGGAATACCCTAACTCTCAACTATTGGCGATGGAAATAAAACAGCGCCTGCATGCCGGAGAGATAGTCGCGTTTGGCCTTGATGCTTACTGCATGATGCTCGACCGTGTTACCCGCTATCTGACCCAAATTAATGACACCACCCGGTTGAACCTTGTGCGCCGTTGCTTCTATCTCAAAGTGTGTGAGAAGTTATCTCGCACCCCAGCGAGTGTCGGCTGGCGGCGTGAAATTCTTGGCCAACTGGTCAGTGAATGGGGCTGGAGTGACGAGAGTCTGGCGGTGTTGGATAATCGCGCCAACTGGAAGATTGAACGGGTTCGTGAAGCTCATAACGAGCTGCTGGACGCGATGATGCAAAGCTATCGAAATTTGATTCGCTTTGCACGGCGTAACAACTTGAGTGTCAGTGCCAGCCCACAGGATATCGGGGTTCTGACCCGTAAATTGTATGCGGCATTTGAAGCTTTACCGGGTAAAGTGACACTGGTAAACCCGCAAATTTCCCCAGACCTTTCAGAAGAGCACCTGACCTTTATTCATGTGCCTGCAGGGCGTGCTAATCGTCCGGGTTGGTATCTGTACAATCAAGCGCCATCAATGGATGCTATCGTCAGTCATCAGCCGCTGGAATATAACCGCTACCTGAATAAACTGGTGTCATGGGCCTATTTCAACGGCTTATTGACCAGCAAGACACGCCTGCATATTAAAAGTGCCAATCTGTGTAATACCGTCAAACTGCAAGAACTGGTGACGGACATTTCTCACCACTTCCCATTGCGTCTGCCAGCACCAACACCTAAAGCGCTATATAGCCCATGTGAAATTCGCCATTTGGCGATTATCGTCAATCTGGAGCATGACCCCACTGCGGCTTTCCGCAATCAGGTAGTGCATTTTGATTTCCGTAAACTGGATGTCTTCAGTTTTGGTGAGCAGCAGCAGTGCTTGGTCGGGAGCATCGATTTGTTGTACCGCAACTCCTGGAACGAAGTGCGCACCCTGCATTTCAGTGGTGAACAGGCGGTATTGGAAGCACTAAAAACCATTTTAGGCAAAATGCATCAGGATGCGGCACCACCAGAATCCGTAGATGTGTTCTGCTATAGCCAACATCTACGTGGTTTGATTCGCACCCGTATTCAGCAATTAGTCTCTGAATGTATTGAACTGCGCTTATCCAGTACTCGTCAGGAACCGGGCCGTTTCAAAGCGGTGCGGGTTTCCGGCCAGACATGGGGATTGTTCTTTGAGCGCCTGAGTGTCTCGGTTCAGAAACTGGAAAATGCCGTTGAATTCTATGGTGCTATCTCTAATAACAAGCTGCATGGGTTATCAATTCAGGTCGAAACTGATCAGGTTCATCTGCCACCGGTTGTTGATGGTTTTGCCAGTGAAGGGATTATTCAGTTCTTCTTCGAGGGTACCGCAGATGAAAAAGGATTTAATATTTATATCCTTGATGAGGCAAACCGCGTTGAGGTCTATCACCACTGCGAGGGCAGTAAAGAGGAATTAGTGCGGGATGTCAGCCGGTTCTATTCATCTTCTCACGACCGCTTTACTTACGGCTCCAGCTTTATCAACTTCAACTTGCCGCAATTCTACCAAATTGTGCAGTTAGATGGCCGAACTCAGGTCATTCCTTTCCGCAGCAATACGTTGTCTCATCTACATATTGCGGATAAAGAAGCCAACGCGCCAGCGCAGCAGTTTCAGCTACATTAATTTCCCCTGCGTCCTTGAAGTTGCAGGGGGATTTACTTGCCGCCTGCCCGCAACTCCAAGGATGTTGGGGACTAATCTGAGTCCTTGACGCCGGATGCGGCTAGATAAAACTAACATCTTCCCCGGCTTGGGCGGTCGCGGCTTCGGATAACTTGGTAAAGAATTCTTCGCCGCTGCGAGAGCAATACCAATGCCCTTCGCGATAATCAAAATGGTATCCGCCCGTTTTGGTTGCCAGCCATACCTGATGCAGTGGCTCTTGGCGGTTGATAACAATCTTGCTGCCATTTTCGAAAGCCAGGGTCATCACCCCGCCATTGGTTTCATAATCGATATCACTATCGCCGCTAAAACCATCCAGTGTCTCTTCAATGTAAAGCATCAATTGATCGGCTAACTGATGAAACTCGCTGTCGTTCATATTCAATTCCTATTGCTTTTCATGATCCACCTGCGATTATAGAGACCTTGGACGCATGAATCACAGGCATTAATACATTTATCGGCGTCAAACCAATTTTCTGGTGTCAAAACAATTTACAGGCGTTAAAAAATGAAAAAAAAATTATATTGGCCACTTACTGCGATAATGGTGTTTTCACTTGCCGGATGTGGCTTGAAAGGCCCGTTATTTTTCCCTCCGGCAGAGAAACCCAATGTTGAAACGACAAAACAAGACAGCGGTCAGGTCAATAAAAATCAGCAGGGTGTGCCGGGTGAGACGAAACCGACCCAAACTATCGCTGGGCCACAATAATTATCTCTATCGCAGCCAGATTTAGCCAGTACCGAAAATTTAGCCGGTAAATAAAAGTCAGCGGAGTATGAAATGCAGTTCTCCAAAATGCACGGTCTTGGCAACGACTTTATGGTTGTTGATGCAGTTACCCAAAATGTTTACTTTTCGCCGGAGTTAATCCGTCGATTAGCAGACCGGCACACTGGCGTGGGCTTTGATCAGATGTTGGTGGTGGAGCCGCCTTACGATCCTGAGCTGGATTTTCATTACCGTATTTTTAATGCAGATGGCAGCGAAGTTTCTCAGTGTGGTAATGGCGCTCGTTGCTTTGCCCGTTTTGTCCGCCTGAAAGGGCTGACCAATAAGCGCGATATTAGTGTGAGTACCCAAACGGGCCGTATGATACTGAGTGTCACTGAAGACGAGCTGGTTTGTGTCAATATGGGCGAGCCTAATTTTGAGCCGCAAAGTGTCCCTTTCCGTGCGGCCAAAGCAGAGAAAACCTATATTTTGCGTGCGGCAGAGCACACCGTACTGTGTGGTGTAGTTTCAATGGGAAATCCTCACTGTGTGCTGCAGGTTGATGATGTTTCTGTTGCCAATGTTGCCTTGCTTGGCCCAGTATTAGAAAGCCATGAGCGCTTTCCTGAACGGGCGAATATCGGCTTTATGCAGGTGGTGAGTCGCGAACATATTCGCTTACGGGTGTATGAGCGCGGAGCCGGTGAAACTCAGGCCTGTGGTAGTGGGGCGTGTGCGGCAGTGGCGATTGGCATCCAGCAAGAGTTGCTGAGTGAAGAGGTTCATGTTGAATTGCCGGGGGGCAGCTTGCATATCAGTTGGAAAGGGCCGGGGCACCCACTGTATATGACCGGGCCAGCGACCCATGTGTATGACGGATTTATCCATTTATAATATATCCGTCATACTTCAAGCTGCATGTGCGTTGGCTGCCTTCGTTCACCCCAGTCACTTACTCATGTAAGCTTCTGGGGACATACTCAGTTGCCGCCTTCCTGCAACTTGAATTATTTAGGGTATAAATGTTCATTATGACGGGTGTTACATGAAAAGTTATGAGGAGCAGGTGCTAGAGGCTATCGAATTAGACGACGACGCCGTGATGCAGTATTTATTGCAAAATCCCGACTTCTTTATCCGCAATGCTCGTTTGGTTGAACAGATGCATATTCCCCATCCGGTGAGAGGCACAGTCTCGCTGGTGGAATGGCAACTGGGCCGCCAGCGTAACCAGATAGGTCAGTTGGAAGAAGAGATTACGTTACTGATGGAGCAGGCCGGTTTGAATGAAGTGCTGTTCAACCGCTTACTGCAACTGCAAGGCAACCTTGCCGCCGCCAGTAGCTTACAAGATATGCTGAATCGCTTGCAGCGCTGGGCCAGAGATTTTG
Source organism: Yersinia canariae (assembly GCF_009831415.1). Classification (NCBI taxonomy): domain Bacteria; kingdom Pseudomonadati; phylum Pseudomonadota; class Gammaproteobacteria; order Enterobacterales; family Yersiniaceae; genus Yersinia; species Yersinia canariae. The sequence continues at coordinate 215,717 of NZ_CP043727.1, forward strand.
GTCTGGCCGGGGCTAATGTCAGGCTGTTCACTGACCGCTGGCAGATAGGCGCGCCATCAGATTTCACCCATTTGGGCCTGTCTCGCCATGCTTTTGAGCCAATGCGCATTCAGCGGCTGGGTAATGATCGCCATTATCTTGGCAGCTTGAATGGCCCGGAATTGTTACTGTTATTGCCCCAAGCTAAGCAAGTTGGTTCAGTGGCGCTGTCATTGTTGGGCAAAGACGGCGATCTGGGCGTGATTGTCTTCAGCAGTCGCGATATACAGCATTATCAGCAAGGCATGGGCACCGTGATGCTTAATCAGTTATCTACATTGTTGCCAAGCCTGCTGGAGCGCTGGATAGAGCCTATATGACCGAGCTCAGCGTTTCGCTCGCCCCGCAGGTCGAGGGGTTCCTGCGCTACCTGAAAGTTGAACGTCAGCTTAGTCCGCTAACTATTACCAGCTATCGGCGTCAGTTGCAGGCCTTAATAGAAATGGGCGAACAAATGGGTTTGGTTAACTGGCAAACGCTGGATGCCGCTCAGGTTCGCTCCTTTGTTTCCCGCAGTAAACGTGCCGGTTTACACTCATCAAGCTTGGCTTTACGGCTCTCAGCTTTGCGCAGTTTCCTCGACTGGCTCGTCAGTCAGGGCATACTGACAGCCAATCCTGCCAAAGGCGTGAGCACTCCGCGCTCTGGTCGCCATCTGCCGAAAAATATTGATGTCGATGAAGTCGATAAACTGCTGGATATCGACTTGAATGACCCGCTGGCTGTGCGTGACCGGGCGATGCTGGAAGTGATGTATGGCGCGGGTTTACGTTTATCCGAACTGGTCGGAATGAACTGTAAACATGTGGATTTGGTCGGCGGTGAAGTGTGGGTGATGGGTAAGGGCAGCAAAGAGCGCAAAGTGCCCATCGGCAGGACGGCAGTCACATGGCTGGAACACTGGCTGGAGCTGCGAGAATTGTTTGAGCCGCAGGATGACGCTATCTTCTTAGCCAATACCGGTAAGCGAATTTCAGCACGTAACGTACAAAAACGCTTTGCTGAGTGGGGCGTAAAACAAGGGGTCAGTAGTCATATTCACCCCCATAAATTGCGTCATTCTTTTGCCACTCACATGCTGGAATCCAGTGGAGATTTGCGCGCAGTGCAAGAGTTACTGGGCCACGCCAATCTGACCACTACGCAAATTTATACTCATCTAGACTTTCAACATCTGGCAACAGTGTATGATGCTGCTCATCCACGGGCCAAACGAGGCAAATCCTGATGCATTTTTATCGTCCACTTGAACGTATTTCCGCTATTACCTTCGATTTGGATGACACCCTGTATGACAATCGGCCGGTGATATCCCGTACAGAACAAGAGTCTGTGGCGTTTTTACAACAGTATCATCCCAATTTGGCACAGTTACAGGCCGCAGATTTGCATCGTTTTCGCAGTGAAATACTGGCGCAAGATCCCGATGTTTATCACGATGTCACTCAGTGGCGCTGGCATGCCATCGAGCTGGGCCTCATTCGCCACGGCTTGAATAAGTCACAAGCGCAATGTGGGGCCGATGCAGCCATGGAAAACTTTGCCTTATGGCGCAGCCGTATTTATGTGCCGCCCGCCACACATGACACTCTGAGCGCGTTAGCCGAGCATTATCCCTTGGTCGCCATTACCAATGGCAATGCGGATCCTAAAGCCTGTGGTCTGGATAATTATTTCCAGTTTGTCTTGCGCTCCGGCCCCCATGGCCGTGCCAAACCTTTCCGCGATATGTACCATAAGGCGGCGAATCATCTGGATATTCCGCTGAAACATATCTTGCATGTCGGTGATGATTTGACCACGGATGTCGCCGGTTCGCTACGTTGCGGTATGCAAGCATGCTGGATTAATGACCGCGAACAAAGCCTGATGACGGCCAGTGATAGCCGGTTATTGCCCCATATTGAGATTTCGCAGTTGGCTTCCCTGACAGCATTGCTATAATCCTCTGCAATAACTCTGTATAAATTCACAGTGGAATGATGGTAAAATCGCCGGATAACTGGCGATTTAGCTATTTTCCCTTACCCGATAAACGGTGCCTATGGACGTTTCTGATCTGCTCGACAGCCTGAATGAAAAACAACGCGAAGCCGTGGCCGCGCCACGCTGCAACCTGTTGGTACTGGCCGGTGCAGGCAGCGGCAAAACACGGGTGCTGGTTCATCGTATTGCCTGGTTGTTATCGGTAGAAAATGCCTCCCCATATTCCATTATCGCAGTCACCTTTACCAATAAAGCGGCGGCTGAAATGCGCCACCGTATTGAACATTTGATTGGCACCAGCCAGGGCGGAATGTGGATTGGGACTTTCCACGGTCTGGCGCATCGGTTGCTGCGCGCTCACCATATGGATGCCAATCTGCCGCAGGATTTCCAAATTCTCGACAGCGACGACCAATTGCGCTTATTAAAACGCTTGGTTAAAGCCTTGAATTTAGATGAGAAACAATGGCCGCCGCGTCAGGCAATGTGGTATATCAACGGCAAAAAAGATGAAGGGCTACGACCACAACATATTGAGAGCTATGGCAATCCGGTCGAAGCTACGTGGCTGCGTATTTATCAGGCCTATCAGGAAGCGTGTGACCGCGCAGGTTTGGTGGATTTTGCCGAGCTATTATTGCGTGCCCACGAGTTGTGGCTGAATAAGCCACACATTCTGAATCATTATCGCGAGCGCTTTACCAACATTCTGGTGGATGAGTTTCAGGATACCAATAACATTCAATACGCCTGGATTCGCCTGCTGGCAGGGGATCGTTCCAACGTGATGATTGTCGGCGACGACGACCAATCAATCTATGGCTGGCGTGGGGCGCAGGTGGAAAACATCCAGCGCTTTCTGAAAGATTTCCCGGGTGCTGAAACCATCCGATTAGAGCAAAATTACCGCTCGACCAGCAATATCCTGACAGCGGCAAATACCTTAATTGCTAATAATGATGGCCGCATGGGGAAAAACCTGTGGACCGACGGCGCTGAAGGTGAGCCGATTTCACTCTATTGTGCCTTTAATGAATTAGATGAAGCCCGTTTTGTCGTGAACCGCATTAAAGCTTGGCAAGACAATGGTGGTGCGCTGAATGATTGCGCCATCTTGTATCGCAGTAACGCCCAGTCACGTGTTTTGGAAGAGGCCTTATTACAGACCGCCATGCCGTACCGGATATATGGCGGTCAGCGCTTCTTCGAACGTCAAGAAATCAAAGACGCACTGGCTTATCTGCGCCTCATTTCTAATCGCAATGATGATGCGGCCTTTGAGCGGGTCGTGAATACGCCAACCCGTGGTATCGGCGATCGCACCTTAGATGTTATTCGCCAAACTGCCCGTGACCGCCAGTTAACCTTGTGGCAGTCAACTCGCGCCATGTTGCAGGAAAAAGTGCTGGCAGGCCGTGCGGCTTCTGCATTGCAACGTTTTGTCGAGTTAGTCGACTCACTGGCACATGAGACGTCGGATATGCCGCTGCATGTCCAAACTGACCGAGTGATTCGTGACTCCGGTTTATGGTCAATGTATGAGCAGGAAAAAGGCGAAAAAGGTCAGGCGCGGGTTGAGAACCTTGAAGAGCTGGTCAATGCGACCCGCCAGTACAGCTATCAGGACGAAGATCAGGATCTGATGCCATTACAGGCATTCCTCTCTCATGCGGCGCTGGAGGCCGGAGAAGGCCAAGCTGATGCTTATCAGGATGCGGTGCAGCTCATGACTCTCCATTCAGCAAAAGGGTTGGAGTTCCCGCAGGTATTCATCGTCGGTATGGAAGAGGGCATGTTCCCGAGCCAGATGTCATTGGATGAAGGTGGGCGTCTGGAAGAAGAACGGCGGCTAGCCTATGTTGGGGTCACCCGTGCAATGCAGAAACTAACTCTTTGCTATGCCGAGAGTCGCCGTCTGTACGGCAAAGAAGTCAATCATCGACCATCACGTTTTATCGGCGAATTGCCGCAGGAATGTGTCGAAGAAGTGCGGTTACGCGCAACGGTCTCTCGTCCGGTAAACCACCGCAGTATGGGAACGCCGATGAACGAAAATGACAGCGGCTTCTCACTGGGTCAGCGAGTTCGTCATCCTAAGTTTGGCGAGGGCACTATCGTGAATCTGGAAGGCAGCGGTGAACACAGCCGGTTGCAGGTGGCTTTCCCCGGCGAGGGGATTAAGTGGTTGGTGGCCGCTTACGCCCGGCTGGAAGCCGTCTAAGTTTACCCTTCATCCTTGACGTCATCACGGTGTTAGCGGCTCTGATTCGCCTTGAGCCGCTTGTTTTGCATCGGTTTCCGCTTGTAGCAAAATGGCTTTGCCCATCCACTGGGTAACATCCTGAATTCCAGCTTCATCTAAATGCCATATATCTTTCAGTACCATAAAAACTTCTGACCCATAAATTAATGAAAAGGCATAGATAACTCTTTGCAGTGCTTCTGGTGCCAATTTCCCTTCCAATGGCTCAACTGCCAGTTTTAACAGCCGTTTACGGTTGCCGCGGATTAACTTCTCTTCATTATTTGGATTACTGCGGTTGTTGGCCCATTGCTCTAAGGATAAATGCAGCGCCGCTCGCAGCACGCCTTCGTGTTGCAACATCTGCGGATAAGCAAAAGAGAGTAATTCAGCAATCCGCTGGCGTGCATCGGGCTGAATGGGTTGCCATTCCAGTATTGGCCCAAGGCTTTCATCGACCATGGCAGAGACTAATGCACTTTGTGTCGGGAAATAGCGGTAAGCCGTGGCACGAGAGAGTTGGGCCGCGTTTGCTACTTCTGTGATTGATGGGAATGCACCTTGTTCATACATCGCCATCGCGGTGTCGATAAGTAACCGCCGGGTTCTGGCCCTGATGGTGGTTAGCGATGGAGAGACGTGTTCTTGTTTATCCTGATGATTCACGGGCACTCCATAGTTTAGAAATTGTATTTTCGTCCACTATAACAAACCGTTCGCACAAATCGCCATGAATGCTCTCCACATTCAGATTATTTTTGAGACTTCAGTCTCATATTTTAATGATGCACTTTGCGAAAATGATACCGCAGTCTCAATATGGCTTTATCTTAACCAATTCGCTTCATTGTCCGGCAGTAAGCAAACAACCAATTCCCAACAAAATGAAGTGAGCGGCTTGAGTTTTTTGCGACATTCCGCATTCATAGAAGGATGTTCAGATGCCTCGTCATATTTTTATCGCGACAACAACAGATACCAAAGGCGATGAGCTGGCCTATGTCAGTGAGTTAATTAAAGAAACCGGCCTCACTACGGTTACGGTTGATTTATCGACGAAAGAAGGTAAACGCGCCAGCGGCGCTGATATCACGGCAGAAACGGTGGCGAACTATCATCCGGATGGGCTTCAGGCCGTCTTCTGTGGTGACAGAGGCCGGGCGATAAGTGCGATGGCGGTGGCTTTTGAGCGTTTTATTGCCAGCCGTGATGATGTAGCGGCACTTTTGGGCTTGGGCGGTTCCGGCGGTACCGCGCTAATAACTCCCGCAATGCAAAGCTTACCTATTGGTATACCTAAACTGATGGTATCAACGATGGCTTCTGGTGATGTTTCCGGTTACATCGGCGCCAGTGATATCGCCATGATGTATTCAGTAACTGATATTGCTGGCCTCAATCGTATTTCCCGCCGCGTGCTGAGCAATGCAGCTCATCAAATTGCCGGAGCGGTTTACTTTGCCAAAGAAGAATCAGTCACAGAGGATAAACCCGCGCTGGGCTTGACTATGTTTGGCGTCACCACGCCTTGTATTCAGGCGGTTAGTGCCGCGCTATCGGCAGAATATGATTGTCTGGTTTTCCACGCGACCGGCAGTGGCGGCAAAGCCATGGAAAAATTGGCCGAAAGCGGTTTACTGGCCGGTGCGCTAGATCTGACCACCACTGAAGTCTGCGACTTATTATTTGATGGAGTATTGGCCTGTGGGCCAGAAAGATTCGATGCTATTGCTCACACCAATATTCCTTACGTCGGCTCCTGTGGTGCATTAGATATGGTCAATTTTGGTAGCCCGGCGACCATTCCGGCGAAATATGCAGACCGCTTATTCTATAAACATAATGCGCAGGTCACTCTGATGCGCACCACTGAGCAAGAGAATATTGAAATGGCGCGCTGGATTGGCGAGAAATTAAATCGTTGCCAGGGAGAGGTGCGTTTCTTAATTCCAGAGGGTGGATTCTCGGCACTCGATGCGCCGGGCCAGCCTTTCTGGGATGAAAAAGCACTGCAAGCTTTCATCCATACGCTGCAAGAAACCGTGATTCAAACTGACAAACGCCGTCTGGTGCATTATCCGTTCAATATTAATGACCCAGAGTTTGCCCAAGCTGCAGTAGAAAACTTTAAAGAAATAGCAAAGAGCCCATCCCATTAGGGCCATTTAATTCGTGGAGAAACATATGCCAAAATTTCAACGCCAGGCCATATTGGCCAAATTCCGGGAAATGATTGCCCGCCGTGAGCCGATTATCGGTGGCGGCGCGGGGACAGGGCTGTCGGCCAAATGTGAAGAAGCCGGTGGTATTGATTTAATTGTTATCTATAACTCAGGCCGCTATCGCATGGCCGGCCGTGGTTCGCTGGCGGGTCTGCTGGCCTACGGCAATGCTAATGAAATTGTGGTCGATATGGCAAAAGAAGTCCTGCCTGTAGTCAAGAAAACGCCGGTGTTGGCGGGAGTTAATGGCACCGACCCATTCTGTCAATTTGACCACTTTTTGGATCAGTTGAAGGACTTGGGCTTTTCGGGCGTGCAGAACTTCCCAACGGTTGGCTTAATCGACGGTAATTTCCGCGCCAATCTCGAAGAAACCGGCATGGGCTATGGTTTGGAAGTGGACATGATTCGTCTCGCCCACGAAAAAGACCTGCTGACGACACCGTATGTCTTCAGCGCTGAAGATGCCGTCGCCATGACCCAAGCGGGTGCCGATATTATTGTTCCTCACATGGGGTTGACCACCGGCGGCAATATTGGCGCTGACACCGCATTGAAACTGGCAGATTGTGTTCCTCTGATTAACGAATGGGCCGCTGCGGCAAAAGCTGTGCGCCAAGACATCATTGTCCTGTGCCACGGCGGGCCTATCTCTACCCCAGAAGATGCCCAATACATTATGGATAATTGCCCACAATGTGATGGTTTTTACGGTGCCAGCTCAATGGAACGGCTACCGACAGAAATTGCACTGACTGACACCACTAAGAAGTTTAAAAATATAACGCGTTGATTATTTTGCCAATACCAAGGGAAACCTGTTTGTGAGTTTTGCTGAGTTATCGGCTAAATGAAGATGCAGGGTACACAAAACCGAAGTCGAAGTTGGCTTCGGTTTTTTATGACATTATTTCTGATAGTTTGCCCCAATATCTGCCACGGCATACCATGCCATAATTCGATTTACGTCGGGCTCACCCTCAGCCGGTGACCAATGGGCAACATCTTCATAAGCAACTGGCTGATAAGGGCCGTGTTTCACTTCAAAAATAACCGCCCCTTTTTCCAGTGACAGCACGGCGTGCCATACATTGGCAGGGATTTCCAGAATGGCGGTTTCCTGACCCAGCACCGCTCGGTGTGTTACCTTTCCGCTCTCATCAAATAACAACACGATAAAGTTGCCTTGCAATGCTGTTAGTAATTCCCACGTGTGAGGGTGACGATGAGGACGGACATAGGTCTCCGGCTCCATCGCGATAGCCAGGCGCTGTATGGCATCATCAAGCTGCGGATGGAAGTTGAGGTTGGCCCTCTGACGCGGCGATTGTTGGGCTTGTTGGCTCAGTTGCATCAGGGATTGCTGGGTAATTTGCTTCATTCTGGCTAAATATCCTTAAGAGTGGCTGAGTGTAATCTAGCGTAAACAGGGTGATGTTGTGGAGGAATTTACCTACTTTATTGTCACGAGTTACCAGATAAAAAATCTTGCCGCTCAGAACTGAAAATTGTGCTCACGAATTAACATCTTTTAACCGGTTGACAGTCTTTTTCTTCTCGGCGTAACATGCGCGCACTATTCTTGATGAGGACATTCGCCTTGGACACACCCAGTAGATACTGGCTCAATAACCTGTTCATATGGTGCAACTTCTAAGGCTATCCTCTTATTTGCTGATAGCCTTCGTGGTTGTCAGCGGCCCCGCTAAACCGTCGCTGTGAGTCAGATCTCCTTATGGTCTGAAACAAACGGTATTTCAATACTCACCTGTTTCTGTGCTTCAATGCGTTTTCCCACTCCATCACCGCAAGGGAGTTTTGGCACATGCTGAGCGCATTTAAATTAAGTAACAATCGCTTATCCCGTTTGGAGCTGGATGAATCAGATGACCTGACTACCTCACTTTGGGTCGATTTAGTCGAGCCAGAAGAGGGGGAGCGGGAACGCGTCCAGAATGAGTTAGGGCAAAGTCTGGCGACCCGGCCAGAGTTGGACGACATCGAGGCTTCAGCACGATTCTTTGAAGATGAGGATGGGCTGCATATTCACTCCTTCTTCTATTATGAAGATGCTGAAGACCATGCCGGTAACTCAACCGTGGCATTTACTATCCGTGATGGCCGCCTTTATACCCTGCGCGAACGCGAATTACCGGCATTCCGTTTGTATCGTATGCGTACGCGAAATCAGACATTGGTTGACGGCAATGCTTATGAATTGCTGCTGGACTTGTTTGAAACCAAAATTGAACAGCTGGCAGATGAAATCGAGAATATTTACAGCGATTTGGAGGCCTTAAGCCGCGTTATCATGGAAGGCCAGCAGGGCGATGAATATGATGCCGCACTCTCGACGTTGGCAGAACAGGAAGATATCGGCTGGAAAGTTCGGCTGTGTCTGATGGATACCCAGCGAGCGCTGAATTTCTTGGTACGTAAGGCCCGTTTGCCCAGTAACCAGTTGGAGCAAGCTCGTGAGGTGCTGCGCGATATCGAATCCTTGTTGCCGCATAATGAATCCCTATTCCAGAAAGTAAACTTCCTGATGCAAGCGGCGATGGGTTTTATCAATATTGAACAGAACCGTATCATCAAGATTTTCTCGGTCGTATCAGTTGTTTTCCTGCCACCAACATTGGTGGCGTCCAGTTACGGGATGAACTTTGAGTTTATGCCGGAATTAAGGTGGTCGTTCGGTTATCCCGGGGCGATTAGTTTGATGATTATTGCGGGTCTGGCACCATATTTGTATTTCAAACGCAAAAACTGGCTTTAATATTTCAATAAAAAAGTCCGGTAACTCAATGAGTCGCCGGACTTTTTTAGCATTTTCACTGTTAAGCGCGTAGCTTACGTTGGGTGTAAAGCGCATCCAGCGTGAACAACAAGAGCGCCGCCCAGATAAAGACGAAAGTCACCATTTTATCGTTGCCGATAGTCTCACCATAGAATGTGACCGCCAGAATAAACATCAGTGTTGGCCCCAAATACTGGAAGAAACCCAGTGTTGATAACCGTAAACGAGTGGCGGCGGCAGTGAAGAACAGCAGAGGAATGGTGGTAACCACCCCCGCAGCGGCTAAGAGGACATTCAATGACCAGGCATTTGCCGCCATGTGACTGGTCGGGCTGTCGGCAATAAAGAACAAGTAGACCGCCGCAATGGGTAATAACCACATCGTTTCTACCAACATGCCCGTTTGGGCATCAATTCCCAGTTTTTTGCGTATCAAGCCGTATAGTGCAAAGGTAATCGCCAGACCTAAACCAATCACTGGTAGTGAACCAAATTGCCACAGCTGAATTAACACCCCGCCGAAAGCCAGTGCCACCGCGACCCATTGCATACGACGAAAACGCTCGCCAAGAAATAACATGCCAAATAACACATTGACCAATGGGTTGATAAAATAGCCCAGACTGGCTTCCAGCATATGGTTGTGGTTGACCGCCCAAATAAATAATAACCAGTTACTGGCAATCAATACCGCAGTAACTGCCAGTAATAGTAGGCGTTTGCGATTTTGAATAGCATGGCGAACCTGCGGCCAATTGCGGCTGACCGTCAGCAGAATCAGCATAAAGAAAAATGACCAGATAATCCGATGAGTCAAAATTTCATCAGCCGGCACCTGTTGGATGAGCTTGAAGTAAGCGGGGGCGATCCCCCAAATAAAATAGGCGGCCAGAGCAAAAAAAATGCCCTGACGGGTTCGTTGTTTATCCATGGTGTGGCTCAGAACTAGAAAGGAGATGCGGTGAGTGTACTTAAGTTTGCCCTACGAATCATCACCGCTGTCGAACACATTAGCCAACCAAATAGGTCGCAGTTGCACTGGCGATATGCATTTGGCTCTCATTATGCAGCTCAACTCTGGCAACAGAGACTTTGTTACCACTTCGTAAAATACGGCTGCTGGCAATAAAATGCTCACCACGACCAGGACGCAAATAGTCGACTCGCAGGTCAATTGTCCCCATTTTCGCTAGCTTCATTTGCAGTTGTTCTTGTATCAACGGCTCATGACGAACCAGACTGTTCCCGACACACACTAAACCTGCGGCAACATCTAGTACGGCAGCAATAACACCGCCGTGCAAAATCCGTTGCGCAATGTTACCCACCAGTTTGTCATTATTATCAAAGGTAATTTCGGCATAATCTTGCTCGAAACGAGTTAATTTTAATCCTAATTCGCGGTTAAATGGCATGTGATAAACGAAGATCTCACCGATGAAGTTGCGGGCGCTCTCCAGAGTTAAAGGGGTAACAGGCATTGTTTTTCTCTTAAAAGATAATTTCTCATGTTATTAGTTTGTTTATTTTATGCTCCTATTTTGTTGTTTTCCAGTCGTTAAATCATAAATATAAACAACACTAATCTCAGATAACATTTGTGTGTAGAATGAGCTGTTTTCATTACAAATAGAAATAATTCGTAAGGTGATGGGGGAATTATGGGTAGATTTTGGCGGATTTTAATAGCTTTATTACTGGTGCCGACATTGGCGCAGGCAGAAGAAGCTACGGTTGAGAAGATTCATGACGCACCGACGGTGCGCGGCAGTATTATCGCGGCGATGTTACAGGACCACGATAACCCGTTTTTGCTTTATCCGTATGAAACGAACTATTTGCTATACACCTATACCAGTGACATCAATAAGAATGCGATAAGCTCTTATGATTGGGCTGAGAATGCCAAGAAAGACGAAGTTAAATTCCAACTCAGTTTAGGTTTCCCTATCTGGCGTGGTATTGCTGGTGATAACTCATTGCTGGGCGCTTCCTATACTCAACGCTCTTGGTGGCAGGCATCTAATAGTGACGAATCTTCGCCGTTCCGTGAAACCAACTATGAACCTCAGATATTCCTGGCATGGGCGACAGATTATGAATTGGCGGGCTGGACATTCCGTGAAGTCGAATTTGGTTATAACCATCAGTCTAATGGGAAAGCCGACCCCACGTCACGTAGCTGGGATCGCGTGTATACGCGTCTGATGGCGCAACGCGGCAATCTGGAAATTGATCTGAAACCTTGGTATCGCATTCCTGAAAGTGATGGCAAAGATGACAACCCGGATATCAACAAATACATGGGGTATTACCGTCTGAAAGTCGGTTATGCCTTGGGGGAAAGCGTGTTCAGTATTGATGGTCGTTATAACTGGAATACCGGTTACGGCGGCGCTGAAATGGGCTGGAGCTACCCAATTACCAAACATGTTCGTTTCTATACCCAAGTGTTTAGTGGCTATGGTGAGTCAATGATTGACTATAACTTTAGGCAAACACGGGTGGGTATGGGTATCATGTTGAATGATGTCCTTTAACGTCATCCGGCGTTAGAAAAGTTTCAGACACAGGCCGGTTAACCGGCCTGTGTAGATCTCATAGTTGGGGAAAAGTGTGTCAACCGCAGCAGTGATAAATAGGGAGTTACTGGCAGAGCAAGTATTGCGAGATACTTTCGGCTACCAGCAATTCCGACCAGGGCAACAAGAAATTATCAACGCCACCCTATCAGGGCAAGACTGTCTGGTAGTGATGCCAACCGGTGGTGGTAAATCCTTGTGTTATCAGATTCCGGCACTGGTGACGGATGGCTTAACGCTGGTGGTTTCCCCCTTAATTTCTCTGATGAAAGATCAGGTTGACCAACTGCTGGCCTATGGCGTGGGCGCTGGGTGTTTAAACTCATCACAAACACGTGAACAGCAATTGGCGGTGATGGACGGTTGCCGCAGCGGTCAGATTAAACTGTTGTATATCGCGCCAGAACGGTTGGTCATGGAGAGTTTTCTTGACCAATTGCACCAGTGGCGTCCTGCGTTATTGGCGGTGGATGAGGCGCACTGTATTTCCCAATGGGGCCATGATTTCCGCCCGGAATATCGTGCTCTTGGTCAGCTAAAGCAACGTTTCCCCCATTTACCGGTAATTGCACTGACCGCCACGGCTGATGAAGCAACGCGTGGCGATATCGTGCGGTTACTCAATCTGGATCAGCCTTTAATTCAGGTCAGTAGCTTTGACCGCCCCAATATTCGCTACACTCTGGCAGAGAAATTCAAACCGCTTGATCAACTGTGGCGTTTTGTCCAAGACCAACGTGGTAAAAGTGGCATTATTTACTGCAATAGCCGGGCAAAAGTGGAAGACACCACCGCCCGTCTACAAAGCCGTGGCTTAAGTGTGGCGGCCTACCATGCTGGGTTGGACAATGAGCGTCGCGCGCAGGTACAAGAAGCATTTCAACGTGATGACTTGCAAGTCGTGGTCGCCACCGTGGCGTTCGGCATGGGGATTAACAAACCCAATGTCCGGTTTGTGGTGCATTTTGATATTCCGCGCACTATCGAATCTTACTATCAAGAAACCGGTCGTGCTGGGCGTGATGGTTTACCCGCCGAGGCGATATTGCTGTATGACCCGGCCGATATGGCGTGGCTGCGCCGCTGTTTGGAAGAAAAACCGGCGGGCGCACAGCAAGATATTGAGCGGCATAAACTTAATGCCATGGGGGCTTTTGCGGAAGCGCAAACTTGCCGCCGACTGGTGCTGCTGAACTATTTTGGTGAGGGTAAACAGCAGTCATGCGGTAACTGTGACATCTGTCTGGACCCGCCGAGGCGCTATGATGGGCTGGCGGATGCGCAAAAAGCGCTGTCGTGCGTGTATCGAGTTGGGCAACGGTTTGGCTTAGGGTATATCGTCGAGGTGCTGCGCGGGGCCAATAATCAGCGTATTCGTGAGTTTGGTCATGACAAGCTGTCGGTGTACGGCATTGGTCGCGAGCAAAGTCATGAGCACTGGGTCAGTGTCTTGCGCCAACTGATTCACCTTGGGTTGTTGAGCCAAAATATCGCAATGTTTTCTGCCTTACAGTTGACCGAAGCCGCGCGCCCGGTGTTGCGTGCTGAATTGCCATTACAGTTGGCGGTGCCGCGTATTCAGAGTTTGAAAGTGCGTAGCAGTGCCAATCAAAAATCCTATGGTGGCAATTACGATCGCAAGTTGTTTGCCAAATTGCGCAAGTTGCGCAAGTCTATTGCTGATGAGGGCAATATTCCGCCTTATGTGGTGTTTAACGATGCCACTTTGCTGGAGATGGCTGAGCAAATGCCTATCACCGCCAGCGAACTGTTGAGTGTTAATGGCGTCGGGCAGCGTAAGCTGGAGCGCTTTGGCGCGCCGTTTATGGCGCTGATCCGCGACCACGTAGATAATAATGACGACTAACAGGTCGCCTTCCTTGTAGAGAGAAATTCTTCATGCTAATGCTGTTTCTGACTGTCGCGCTGGTGCATTTGGTCGCTTTGATGAGCCCAGGGCCTGATTTCTTTTTTGTCTCGCAAACTGCGGCCAGCCGTTCACGCCGCGAAGCGATGATGGGGGTGGTCGGCATTTCGCTGGGGATTGTTATCTGGGCCGGTGTGGCATTGATGGGGCTAAATCTCATCTTGCAGAAAATGGCGTGGTTGCACGAAATTATTATGGTCGGCGGTGGGTTATATCTGTGCTGGATGGGTTGGCAATTGCTGAAATCCGCCCGCGCCAAACAGGGGGCTTCAGAAAGTGAGGCACACGTTGCGCTTCCTGCTCGTGGCCGAACTTTCTTACGCGGCTTTCTGACTAATTTATCTAACCCCAAAGCAGTTATCTATTTCGGCAGCGTATTTTCACTGTTTGTTGGTGACAATGTCAGTGCTGGCGCGCGCTGGGGCTTGTTTGTCCTGATTGTGTCCGAAACGTTCGTGTGGTTCAGCATTGTGGCCTGTGTCTTCGCCTTGCCGGTGATGCGCCGTGGTTATCAGCGGCTATCCAAATGGATTGATGGCCTGGCTGGGGTGCTATTCGCCGGTTTTGGTATCCACCTGATATTGTCTCGCTAACGAATTTATTCCCCAACCGGTGAGTTACCCGGTTGGGAGATGACGAGTTTTCTTATACTTTTCGTGCGGTTGCCAGTAGCGCACCGACCAGCATGAATAAGCCACCAAATATCCGGTTTAATAATTTCATTTGCTGCGGTGATTTAATCCAACCAGCAATTCGTGTAGCAAGTGTCGCGTAGCCAATCATCACGATAATATCGACAATGACACTGGTGCTACCGAGAATCAGATATTGCGCCACCTGGGGCTGATGTGGCAGGACAAATTGTGGGAACAATGCGGCCAGGAAAACAATACTTTTCGGATTAGTCAGGTTAACAAATACCGCGCGTTTAAACAGTTTTCGCCGTGGCATACTGTTCGCCAATGCATGCAGGTCTAGCGCACCGGCAGCTCGCCATTGTTGAATACCAAGCCAGATTAAGTAAGCCGCACCAAGCCATTTTAATATTTCAAATGCCAGTAGTGATTGTGAAATCAGTGCGCCCAGGCCCACGCCGACCAGCACAATATGCACGGCCAGCCCCAATTGTAACCCGCAGATAGAGGCAATCACTCCGCGCGTACCATGACTGATGGCGGTACTCATGGTGTTAATGGCACCGGAACCGGGGGACAAACTGAGGATAAGTGTCGTCAGCAGATAAGTTAACCACCAGTCGAAGGTCATCGGCAAAGTTCCCTGAATACGTAAATTTATGCCACAATACTCTATTGCTAATAGTTGTGCTATGGCTCACAGAATACCGAGCAATTCAGGCCAAAAGCTGTAATCAGCGATGAGCTATAACGCCCTGATCTATAACGCATGATGCCTAAGATCATGATTTACAAACTCACGTTTATCGAGTCGAGCTATGCCGTTAGATAATCATATGAATAACTGGTTGACCCGCGAAGAGCAGTTTGCTGCTTTTGTTAACGGCCCATTGTTAGATTTCTGGCAGCAGCGGGATGAAGATGAGTTTATGGGGGTCGATAATGTCCCTATTCGCTATGTCCGTTTTTGCGCACCACAACATACCCGTGTGGTGGTGGTCGTGCCTGGCCGCATTGAAAGTTACGTCAAATATCCTGAAGTAGCTTATGATCTCTTTCAGCAAGGCTATGATGTTATAGTGTTGGATCATCGTGGTCAGGGCCGATCTGGGCGAATGCTTGAGGATGGTAACCGCGGGCATGTGATCAAATTTGATGATTATATTGAGGATTTTGCGCAACTGGTGCAGCGCGAGATAACGGAGAGTCATTATGAGCACCGTTTTGCACTGGCCCATTCTATGGGCGGCGCGATTCTGACGCGCTTTTTGGCAAGGGAGCCAAAAGTATTTGATGCCGTGGCGCTCTGTGCTCCTATGTTTGGTATCCATTTGCCCATGCCGGGTTGGTTGGCTCACCGGATTGTCGACTGGGCGGAAGGGCATCAAAAGCTGCGGGATTATTACGCGATAGGAACAGGTCAGTGGCGGCCATTGCCCTATCTGGTCAATATGCTGACTCACAGCCGCGAGCGTTATCGCCGCTATTTGCGCCAATATGCTGATACACCCGAAATCCGTGTGGGTGGGCCAACCTATCATTGGATTCGTGAAAGCCTGCTGGTGGGGGAGCAAATTATCGCCCAAGCAGACAAAATTACTACGCCGGTTCTGTTACTACAGGCCAGTGAGGATCGGGTGGTTCATAACCCGGCCCAAGATGCATTTTCTCAGGCAATGACTCTGGCGGGGCACCCTTGCGAAGGGGGGCAGCCTAAGTTAATTCAAGGCGCACGCCATGAGATCCTGTTCGAGCGGGACACCCTGCGTGCCGAGGCGTTAAGCGCCATATTGCGCTTTTTTGCGCAACATCAACCTTCTTTGCAACATAAAATATTGTCTGCAACATAAAACAACCAGTCGGCCGTTAAACCCCGACGCCACCAGAGGTTAGAACATACCGCTATGTATCATGTTGTTGCTTCCGATTTAGACGGCACTCTGCTATCACCTGACCATATTCTGACGCCTTATACCAAAGAGACACTTAAGTTGCTGACGCAGCGTGATGTGCACTTTGTGTTTGCGACTGGCCGCCACCATATTGACGTCGCGCAAATCCGTGACAACCTGGAAATCAGCGCTTTCATGATTACCTCCAACGGTGCGCGCGTACATAACACGGCTGGGGAGCTGATTTTTAGCCATAACCTCGACGCGGATATTGCCCGTGATTTGTACAATATTGAACACCATAATACGGATATCTTGACCAACGTTTATCTGAATGATGAATGGTTCATGAACCGCGAAAGCCCAGAGCAGAAAGAGTTCTTCCGCGAATCAGTCTTTAACTATCAGGTATTTGAACCAGCGCTGCTGCCAACGGAAGGGGTGTGCAAGGTTTACTTTACTTGCGAAGATCATGACAAGTTATTGATTTTGGAAGAAGCCATCAATGCCCGTTGGGGCGATCGAGTGAATGTCAGCTTCTCTTTCCCAACCTGTCTGGAAGTGATGGGCGGCGGTGTTTCCAAAGGTCATGCGCTTGAGCAAGTGGCTAAAATCATTGGCTATTCTTTGAAAGAATGCATCGCGTTTGGCGACGGTATGAATGATTTGGAAATGTTGTCTATGTCGGGTAAGGGCTGCATTATGCGCGATGCTCATCAGCGCCTAAAAGATATGTTGCCAAATCTGGAAGTGATTGGTTCTAATGCCGATGATGCAGTACCCCATTATCTGCGAAAGATGTTCTTAGGCACTGATAAGTAATTAATTTCTATCAGTAAAAAGTGGCGCACAGCAAAATAGTGCGCCACTTTGTTATTTTAAGTTATCTCAGACCACTCACTTACTGGTGTTGTTCCTGTTTTTGCAGGAACTGCACGCCTTTATCCGGGAAGTCGGTAAATACTCCGTCAACCCCAGCCTGATTGTAGATAATATCGAATAGCTGATTCACATCCGTGGCGTATTTCGGCAGCTTATCCGCACGGATGGTGTATGGATGCACCATCATATTATTCGCGTGGGCATCTTTGACCATACCGGTCAGCTTGATGTTATCCGGTGTCGAGGTTTCTACAACCAGCATATGATAGTCAGGGCCGATGCCGTCAGCATACTGTGCGACTTGCTTCATTGCGCCGGGTTTGAACATCCAGTCATAGCTGTAATTAACCCACTTACCATCAGGTTTCTGCTCGTAGGTTTCGTTCCAGTCGGTATAAGCCACCAGTTGGACCAGTTTCAGGTTCATACCCATCTTCGGTTCCAGCTCGTTCTTGATGCGTTTTAATTCATTGGCATCAAAGCATTGCAGATACACTTTGTCGGCTTTAGTGGTGTAACCGTACTGTTTTAATACTTCTAACACCTTGGTGGAAATGTCTTTCCCTTCCTGCTTATGGAACCATGGCGCTTTGATTTCAGGATAGATTCCGATGTTTTTACCGGTCGAATGATTCAGCCCCTGAACAAATTCAATCTCTTCCTGGAAGGTGTGCACGCGGAAATCAGATTTACCCATTGGGAAACGGCCCGGATAGCTCTGCACTTTCTTACCATCTTTATCAATATCAAAGCCTTCGGTAAATTTCAGTGATTTGATTTCCGGTAAAGTGAAGTCAATGGCGTAATAGCGGCCATCTTTGCGGGCGCGATCGGGGAAGCGCTCGGCGACATCAGTCACGCGGTCCAGATAATGGTCGTGCAGAACCACTAACTCATTATCTTTGGTCATGACCAAATCTTGTTCAAGATAATCAGCACCTTGCGCGTAGGCCATAGCTTTGGCTGGCAGTGAGTGCTCAGGTAAATAGCCACTGGCACCACGGTGCGCGATAACCACTTTATCGGCTGAAGGTGTGGTGAGTACGGATTTATCTGTGGAAGGTGACTCTGCCGCGTATGCCATACCGGCGACTGATGATGCCAGAATCATGCTCGCTACCAGTGATTTTAGGTGGGTTTGCATTGATATTGCTCCTTTTATCAATTTCAGGGTATGAAAAAGGCTGTGTCGCTATTAATCCATAGATAACGGCACAGCCTGTTTTACTCTTCGTGCTTGAAGCTAGACGTTAGCTTATAAATCCTGCTTTCTTGCCATCTCTTCGTGGTGTTTTTTCTCACTGAACATCACGACAATCAATAACAGAACGGCCAAGATGCTACCGCCAATCATGACCATAAAGCCGCCGTCCCAACCGAAGTAGTCAACGGTGTAACCGACAATGGCACTGGCTGCGACCGAACCGCCCAGATAGCCGAACAAGCCCGTGAAGCCTGCTGCGGTACCCGCTGCTTTTTTCGGTGCTAATTCAAGGGCATGCAAGCCAATTAACATCACCGGGCCGTAAATCAGGAAGCCGATTGTGATCATACAGGCCATATCAATGCCAGGGTTACCAACCGGGTTTAGCCAGTAAACAATGGTCGCGATAGTCACCAGAGTCATAAAGAACACCCCGGTCGCGCCACGGTTACCTTTAAACACTTTGTCGGACATCCAACCACACAGCAATGTCCCTGGAATACCAGCGTATTCATACAGGAAATAAGCCCATGAGGATTTATCCAGCGCGAAGTGTTTCACTTCTTTCAGATAGGTCGGTGACCAGTCGAGGATGCCGTAACGCAGCAAATAAACAAAGACGTTAGCAATTGCGATATACCATAACAGCTTGTTTGGTAACACATATTGCATGAAGATTTGTTTCGCCGTCAGCTCTTCTTCCGCGGCGACTGTATAGTCATCTGGATAGTCGTTTTTGTATTCTTCAATTGGCGGTAAACCCACAGATTGCGGGGTGTCGCGCATCAAACCAAAGACAATCAATGCCACCAAAATAGCACCGAACGCGGGCATATATAACGCAGCTTTCCAGTCGTTAAACCACGCCATCCCCAGCAGGAACAGCAATGGCGGTAAACCCCCGCCGACGTTATGGGCGCAGTTCCAGATAGAAACAATCCCACCACGTTCTTTCTTCGACCACCAGTGCACCATAGTACGGCCACATGGCGGCCACCCCATGCCCTGGAACCAGCCGCATAAGAACAACAGCACAAACATCACGGCGATACTGGACGTTGCCCAAGGCACGAAGCCCATAAACAGCATCACGGCAGCGGAGAGAATCAAACCGGCAGAGAGGAACACTCGTGGGTTAGACCGGTCAGAAACCGAACCCATGATGAATTTGGAGAAACCATAAGCAATAGAAATACCGGATAGTGCGAAGCCCAGATCCCCGCGTGAGAATCCTTGTTCGATCAAATACGGCATGGCCAAAGTAAAGTTTTTACGTACCAAATAGTAGGCAGCGTAACCGAAGAAGATGCCCATGAAGATTTGCCAGCGTAAGCGGCGGTAAGTGGGGTCGACCTGGTCTGCGGGAAGCCGTGCCACATGTGGCGCGGGCTTAAAAATACTCAACATGAGTGCCTCCGATGGCTTTTTGTTTTTTTGACTCCGGTATAGCCTGGTATCTACCCGGTGGTTAAACGGCAAAACTATTATCGTTTATGTTCCATAACGAACGCCATGCTAGATAAATTTGTAGAACTTATCTGTGAGTGATGGCGCATTTGTTACAGTTATATGAAAGTGGCGGCAATTTTGAGCGATTGGTTAACATTTTGAAACTGGTAATGACAAATTACCTGTGACTTTGATCACAATCATGGTTTTTAAACACCACTTCACTTTCGTTTTTCGTTCGTTTTTGTTCCTTATCAAACAATAACCATAAAGATTGTGGCTCAATAGACTCATAATTAGCCGCCGAGCGGCTGTCTGATAATGTGGGGTCTTTCATGACGAACAGTTCTCCTTACACAGAAACGGATGTCATCATTATTGGTGGTGGCGCGACCGGTGCCGGGATTGCCCGAGACTGCGCCAGACGCGGTTTGGCTTGCACGCTTTTGGAGAGGCATGACATTGCTACCGGTGCGACGGGCCGCAATCATGGCTTATTACACAGTGGCGCACGTTATGCTGTAACCGACGGTGAGTCCGCGCGTGAATGTATTGAAGAAAACCGGATTCTGAAACGCATTGCCCGCCATTGTATTGAGCAAACCGATGGCTTGTTTATCACCTTGCCGGAAGACTCTCTGGACTATCAGGAACAATTTATTGCTCGCTGCCAGGAGGCGGGGATCGACACCGAAGCCATTGATCCTAAACAAGCATTACGGCTTGAGCCCGCCGCTAACCCCGCGCTGATTGCTGCCGTGCGCGTACCGGACGGTACAGTTGATCCCTTCCGCTTAACCGCCGCCAATATGTTGGATGCACGTGAGCACGGTGCCAATGTGCTGACTTATCATGAAGTTATCGGCTTATTGCGTCACGGTGATCGAGTGAGTGGCGTGCGCGTTTTTGATCACAAAAATCAGCGGCAATATGATATTCATGCGCAAATTGTCGTGAATGCGGCGGGGATCTGGGGCCAGCATATTGCAGAATACGCCGATCTTCGTATTCGCATGTTTCCCGCCAAAGGCGCGCTGTTGATCCTGGGGCATCGGATCAACAACATGGTGATCAATCGCTGCCGTAAACCCGCAGACGCCGACATTCTGGTGCCGGGCGATACCATTTCACTGATTGGTACCACTTCCACCCATATTGAATACGACCAAATAGACAATATGGTTGTCACGGCACAAGAGGTGGATACCTTAATTCGCGAAGGCTCCAAACTGTCGCCACAACTGGCACAAACGCGCATTTTACGTGCTTATGCTGGGGTTAGGCCGCTGGTTGCCAGTGATGATGATCCTTCAGGGCGTAATGTTAGTCGCGGTATTGTATTGCTCGATCATGCCAGCCGCGATGGGTTGGAAGGCTTTATCACCATCACTGGCGGCAAGTTGATGACCTATCGGCTGATGGCGGAATGGGCCACAGATAAAGTGTGTGAAAAGCTGGGTGTGACAGCGGCCTGCACCACAGCACAAGAGCCGCTGCCCGGCTCACAACAGTCGGCAGAACAGACTCTCAGCAAAGTCATTTCCTTACCTGCCAGCATTCGCGGCTCCGCTGTTTATCGTCATGGCGACCGTGCGACACAGCTATTGGCTGGAAACCGTCTGGATAACAGCTTGGTGTGCGAGTGTGAGGCCGTGACTGCCGGTGAAGTGCGCTATGCCATTGAATCTCTTTCAGTTAATAACCTACTGGATTTACGCCGTCGCACCCGGGTTGGCATGGGGACTTGTCAGGGCGAGCTTTGCGCTTGCCGTGCCGCGGGTTTACTCAGCCGCTTTAAGGTGACCACACCGCAGCAATCTCGTGAACAGCTTAGGCAGTTTTTGAATGAGCGCTGGAAAGGCGTACGCCCGATAGCGTGGGGCGACGCCTTGCGGGAAAGCGAGTTTACTCATTGGGTTTATCAAGGGCTTTGTGGTCTGGATGATAGCCCGAGTGCTGCCAATGTTCAGGAGAAACCAGATGAAATTTGATGTGATTATCATCGGTGGTGGGCTAGCTGGGCTGGCGTGCGGTATTCGCCTCGCCGAGCAAGGTAAATATTGCGCGATTGTCAGCGCCGGCCAAAATGCGCTGCATTTTTCTTCTGGCTCTTTGGATTTATTGGCGAAGTTGCCTAATGGGCAGGCGGTCAGCCAGCCACTTTCTGCACTTGAAACTCTGGCGGAGTTAGCGCCTGAGCATCCATATAGCAAAATGGGGCAAATAGGCCAGGTGGGTGAGTTGGCCCAACAAGCCGAGTCCCTGTTAAGCCGCTGCGGCCTGAATCTGGTCGGTAGCGCGACCAAAAATCACTTACGCCTGACGCCGTTGGGCAACTGTCGACCCACATGGCTCAGCCCGTCGGATATTCCTGTTGCGCCATTGGGTGGCCCGCTACCGTGGCAAAAAGTGGCAGTGATTGGTATTGAAGGATTCCTCGACTTTCAACCGCAAATGGTGGCCAGTGCCTTGCAGGAGCAGGGTGTCGAAGCCACAGCAGATTATCTGCATTTACCGGCACTGGACCGTTTGCGCGATAACCCCAGCGAATTCCGCGCGGTGAATATTGCGCGTGTACTGGATCAACCCGAAAATCTGCAACCGCTGGCCAATGAGCTGGCGCGTTTGTCATCCACCGCAGAAATGATTTTACTACCAGCTTGTATTGGGCTGGATGAGTCAGCGCCATTGGATGCGCTGCGCGCGGCCGTGGGTAAACCGATTCAATTATTACCAACACTGCCGCCGTCATTGCTTGGCATGCGCTTACATCAGGCTCTACGTCACCGTTTCCAGCAATTAGGCGGTATTGTCATGCCGGGTGATGCGGTATTGCGTGCTGAGCTGGTGGGGAATCGGATTACCGGGCTATATAGCCGCAATCATGGCGATATTCCACTGCGTGCGGCCCAGATGGTGCTGGCGAGTGGCAGTTTCTTCAGTAATGGGCTGGTAGCAACCTTTGAGCATGTCTATGAGCCAATACTGGATCTGGATATTTTATCACTACCCAATCGCGCAGATTGGAGCAACAGCAATATGTTTGCGCCGCAACCTTATTTGCAATTTGGCGTCAACACCGATAACCGGCTACGGGCGCTGCGCGGCGGGGTAGCACTGGATAATCTGTATGTTATTGGCGCGGTTCTCGGGGGATACGATCCGCTGCAACAGGGCTGTGGCGCAGGTGTTTCACTCACCAGTGCTTTGTTTGCTGCCGAGCAGATTGTTAGCGCCATGGAGGTGACATTATGACGTGGTTACCACAGCACGAAGACATTCAGGATAAACATGTGTCGCGGGATAATAGCTTTGAAAGTTGTATCAAATGCACGGTGTGCACCACTTATTGCCCGGTGGCGAAAGTTAACCCACTTTATCCGGGGCCAAAACAAGCTGGCCCCGATGGCGAGCGCCTGCGCCTGAAAGATCCGGCCCTATATGACGATGCATTGAAATATTGCACTAACTGCAAACGCTGCGAAGTAGCTTGCCCGTCAGATGTTAAAATCGGCGACATCATTCAGCGCGCGAAAGCCAGTTACAGCAGTAATAAGCCAAAGCTGCGCGATGCTATTCTCAGCCACACCGATATCATGGGCACCCTCTCAACACCGTTTGCTCCGGTCATCAATGCGGTCACGGGGTTAAAACCGGTGCGGGCTTTGCTGGATAAAGCGCTGAAAATTGATCACCGCCGTGAGTTACCAAAATACTCGTTTGGCACATTCCGCCGCTGGTATCGCAAACAAGCAGAGAAACAGCAACAATATACTGAACAGGTGGCGTTTTTTCATGGCTGCTTTGTTAACTATAACCATCCGCAGTTGGGTAAGGATTTAGTCAGTGTATTCAATGCAATGAACATTGGTGTTCAATTGCTTAAACGCGAGAAATGCTGTGGTGTGCCGCTGATTGCAAATGGATTTATCGAACAGGCGAAAAAGCAGGCGCGGGTGAATCTGGAGTCCCTCACTGACGCCGTGATTGGCCGGGATATCCCAGTGGTTGCAACCTCCTCAAGCTGTACCTTTACGCTACGAGATGAATATCCACATTTGCTGGATGTCGATACTGCGCCGGTGCGTGACAAAGTGGAGCTGGCGACGCGCTATCTCTACCGTTTATTAGATAAAGGGCGGGAGTTACCATTAAAACCTCTATTTTCAGCAAATAACACACCATTACGCATTGCCTATCACACGCCTTGTCATATGGAAAAGATGGGGTGGACGGCTTATACCCTGGCCTTGTTACAGCGCATTCCGGGTATTGAGCTGGTGGTGTTGGATTCTCAATGTTGTGGGATTGCCGGGACATATGGTTTTAAATCAGAGAATTACGCTACATCCCAAGGGATTGGGGCCTCATTATTCCAGCAGATTGAAGACAGTGGTGTTGATTTGGTGATTACAGATTGCGAAACCTGCAAATGGCAGATTGAGATGTCGACCAGCAAGAAATGCGAGCATCCGATTACCTTGCTGGCGCAAGCACTGGCGTGAAGTGAAAGTCAAAGACAGAGCGCGGTTTACCCGCGCTCTATTGAGAAAGGCCACCTCAAACTTATGTGACTGATAGTTAATTCAATTTCAAGGTGCTGATAATCGACTCAGCTTCAGTTTGCGCTTGCTGCTGATTTTCGGCTGGCAAGGTAATTTGTAATGTCATCAATCGGTTATCAACTTTACCCATCAACACTGAAGAATAGGCTTTCTGGCCACCGCTGGTAATAATACTGTCCAATTGTTGGAAAGGATGCCCATCGACCTTAATGGCTTTGTTCGTCACGACTTGCAGGTTGGCATCGCGGGCACGTTGCTGCTCAGCCAAGCGCTCAGTGAGAACATCCAATGCTTCATTGGTATTATCACCTAAAATCACGATAACCGCTTTATCGCCAGTTTTATTGGCGTAAACGTGCATATTGTTAGCCTGATTACCCATTTTCCCGCTTTGGTCAGATAAGTCTGCGGGTAAACTAAATGCGACTTTACCTTCCAACAAGCTGACTGGCTGGCCCACATTGTTATCGCTGCCACCATCACAGGCACTTAATCCTGCAACCAGCAGGCCAACAGCAAGAAACTTGGTTATTTTATGCATGGGAATCCCTTATTGATGATTAATATCCCCTTATTACTTGAGGTTGCAGGGGATGGCCTGCAACGCCAACTACTTTGGGTATAGCCTTATCGCACCTTATTCAGACGCCAAAAGCAATCTATTGTTCAGCAGGGCTCACCCGAGTTAGTGCTTGTTGTTCGGTCTGTCGGGCAAAGTATTTCAATAACATATTGAGCATCACACCATAGGCTGGCAAGAAGAACAACATGCAGATCAATAGCTTGAAGCTATAATCTACCAAAGCGATCTCTACCCAGTTTGCCGCCATGAAAGGATCAGAGCTGCGGTAGAATGCAATAAAGAAGAACGCCATGGTGTCGCTGATATTGCCAAAGAACATCGCGGCGGTTGGGGCAACCCACCATGCACTGCGCTGACGAAGGCGATTAAATACTTGAACATCAAGGATTTGGCCTAGGACATATGCCATGAAACTGGCAACAGCGATTCGGGCTACTACCAGATTAAAACTGGTTAATGCCGGGAATCCTTGCCAGCTTCCCTGATAAAACAGGGCAGAAATGAGATATGAAATAAGCAAAGCCGGCACCATGACGGACAAAATAATTCTGCGTGCCAATGGGGCACCAAAAATCCGCACGGTCAGGTCAGTGGCTAAGAAGATAAATGGGAAGGTAAAAGCCCCCCAAGTGGTGTGAAAACCGAAGATAGCGATCGGCAATTGCACCAGATAGTTGCTGGAGGTGATGATGACAATATGGAATAGCGATAGCCATACCAAAGCGGTCATCCGCTGTTGGGCTGTAAACGAAAACATAAATGTGACCTTTTTGGTTATTGGGGTGAGGGAACCCAAACATAATGTGCCGCAATTTCTGCGACGCGCGGCATAATACGCGTTTGCGCAACGAATGCAATGGTTAATTTTAGCGCAAACGATGGCTTATCCACGGAATTTATTGTGCCACTTGCACCTTAAAACCGGCGGAGTAAACTATCCCGCTTCGTAAGCCTACTTGCATTTTATATTGCTATTAACCTGTTTACTGACACACAAGAGAACTGCAATGACCGATATTTTTGCCAATCCGGATAAAACACTTGATGCACTGGGCCTGCGTTGCCCGGAGCCGGTGATGATGGTGCGTAAAACAGTCCGGCATATGGAAGACGGTCAAACTCTGCTTATTATTGCTGATGATCCGGCCACGACCCGTGATATTCCCGGTTTTTGCCGCTTTATGGACCACCAGTTGTTGGCTCAAGATACCCAACAAACGCCTTATCGCTATTTGGTCAAGAAAGGGGCAAAAACGGAGTAATTTGCCGCTTTTGCCCTTGCTCCTAAATATCTCTCTTGCGCAATAACCTCAGCGCATTTGCTGTCACTAACGCTGTTGCCCCGGAGTCTGCTAATACTGCCAGCCACAAACCGGTCAACCCCAGTAATGTGGTCACCAGGAAAATACCTTTTAGCCCCAATGCGATAGTAATATTCTGGCGAATATTGGCGTTGGCCGCGCGTGATAACAGGATGATTTCAGCCAGCCCAGTCAGCCGGTTATGGGTCAGTGCGGCATCGGCTGTTTCCAACGCAACATCAGTGCCACTGCCCATCGCAATACCGATACTGGCGGCTTTCATCGCCGGGGCATCATTGATGCCATCCCCGACCATCACCGTAGGGTGGGCCACATTCAGTGCCATAACTGCCTGGACTTTATCGGCCGGTAGCAATCCCGCTTGGTAATCAATTCCCAGTTCGTTGGCAATGGCTGCGGCTGCTCGTGGGTTATCACCAGTTAGCATTACACCTTGAATTCCTAACTTTTTCAGCGAATCAATAGCTTGTTTTGCATCATTGCGTAAAGTGTCACGCAGCGCCACTAAACCAATGAATTTCTCATTTTCCAGCACGGCGACGGCGGTTTTACCGCTACTTTCCAGCTCATCGAGCTGCACTAGCCACTCAGTAGTTAATAATGCCGGTGATATTTTACTGGGCGCACTGACAAGAATAGTTAGCCCGTTGACTTTGCCCTCCACTCCAACGCCCGCCAATGCCCGTCGCTCTTCGGCGAGTGGCAACATAGTGGTGTTTTGTTGCGCGCGTTGCATGATGGCCACTGCCAATGGATGGTGCGACCCCGCTTCGACCGCTGCCGCCAGTGCTAACAGGCGAGTTTCACTCACGCCAAATACTGGCAATATATCAGTGACTTGCGGTTTTCCCTCGGTCAGTGTCCCGGTTTTGTCAAAGGCCACAGTTTGAATGCGGCCCAGTTGCTCTAGCGCGGCCCCCCCTTTGATGAGCGCGCCGCGCCGCGTTGCAGCAGCCAGTGCAGAGGTGATCGCCGCTGGGGTAGAAATGACTAACGCACATGGGCAGCCAATCAGTAGCAATGTCAGCCCCCGGTAAATCCAGGTTTCCCAAGGCTCGGCGAAAGCCAGAGGCGGAACCAGCATCACCAGCGCCGAGAGAAACATAATTGCGGGCGTATAAATGCGGCTGAAACGGTCAATAAAACGCTCAATAGGTGCGCGGCGTTCTTCTGCTAATTCAATAAGTTGTAGAATGCGGTCAATGGCATTATTGCCCGGTTCTGAAATAACCCGCATTTCAGTGGCCCGGTCGACCGACAAGCTCCCCGCTGCAACTTTTTCACCTTTCTGGCGTTCAATAGGGATAGATTCGCCAGTGAGTGCGCTTTCATCAAAACTGGCAAAAGGGGTCATTAATTCAGCATCAGCGGGCAGTCGACCGCCGGGCGAGATTTCAATGATATCGCCAGGGCGTAAGCTGGAAACCGGAACTTGTCTGCGTTCACCATTTTTTAGCAGCAGCGCTTCTTCAGGTACTAACGCCATCAACGCCGTCACGCCACGACGAGCGCGGTTTGCCGCATAAGATTCGAGTAATTCACCAATCATAAACAGCAGCAATACCATTGCCGCTTCGGCAGTAGCGCCAATAAACATCGCCCCGATAGCCGCGACACTCATTAATGTTTCAATAGCGAATGGTGTGCCGGAACGAATAAGCTTCCAAGCTTTGGTGGCAATCGGGATCAACCCGACAATTGTCGTCGCGGTAAAGGCGAATTCGCTCAGTTCAATGCTGAATAAAGAGATTCCCCAACTGATGAGCATTAGCGTGGTTAATAATGCAATGGGTATGTATTCACGATAGCGTGATTCTTGCGCGCTGGTTTTGCTTGCCGCAGGTGATTGGGTATCGACCAGACTGAACCCCGCCTTGATAACCGCCTGCTGCACTTCGGGGCGAATATCTGACTGGGCGTCGACAACCAGCTTTTCTGTAGCAAAGAGAACTTTTACATTTTCAACACCGATGAGGCTACTGACTGCATTTTCAATTTTACGGGCACAACTTGGGCAATCCATCCCTTTAACTTGCCAACTAAAACGCTGACTACCAGAAGGTAGCGCGGTAGCAAGCCTGTCGCTTTCCTCATCGCCCTCATCAGTGAGGCTCTGACTACAGCAGCCTCCTTCATGATGTGAATGCTCACTCACTGAAACTGTACTGTCGTTGCTGGTATTGGCCGTTTGTTGGCTGCTGCAACCTGTTTGTTTTTTTGCATGAGTATGTCCACAGCCACAGTGACTGTGTGTATCTGCTGAATGTTGATGTTCGGAATGTGAATGCATGGTGCCTCCTGGACAGAATGTAAAAGATATACAGGATTGAGCCGGTATGGTTGCACTCTACACCTTGGAGTCAACTCCAGAGTCAAGAGGGTAAATGAGAATAATTACTAAGCGGGGCTGAAACCAAGAGAAGGATATAACAGAAAGGAACGCACTTTGCGCTGAACACACGGGTTCCATCCTTGGAACCGTAAGGCCATATGACTATGAAAATACTGTTTCGTAGTCATCGGTTAATTATAAATTCATTGGTTAATTATAAATATAGTGACCTGACAATCAGGAAGTGCCCAACAAAGTAGCACCCCGCGACGATGGCATCTGAAGCTCGGAAAGAAAAGCGATAGCGGTTTAGCAGCCAGATTGCATGGGATATCAGCAATAACACGGTCCCTGTCAGCAATGAGAAACTCAGGTCTGTGCTACGAGCAAAGTATTGTTCACCAGCCATCCACACCATAAGCAATGTCATCCCGATGAACGCAACCACCGGCCAGCGCATTTCTTCCAGTCGGGTCCAGATTGTGGCTAACAGTAATGCACCCACGATAATGAGCACCAAGGGGAGCGGCCAGAACAGGGTGAATGTCATCTGGCTGGCAAAACTGATGGTATACAATAAATGAGAGAGGAAGAATGCGCCTAGAGCATAAAGTAAGCGCTCACTGGGTAGCAGCAATAAGGCATCGGCGACCAGTGTTGCCAGCAGACCTAAAACAATCAGGTAGCCAGCAGGGCCGAGGATAGGCGCTTGCCATGCAAGTAAAAGCAAGAGTAGCAGAGTGACAGGCTTAAATACCCAACGTTGCCAGCGTGGGCCTCGGTAAGTTGCATCGACAAACAACCAACCAGAAAAGAATACGGCAAGGAATGGCCAGCTCATTATTTATCCTTTTTTCTATACAGGTTTGAATGAAAGTACCTGTGTTGTAATGATAATCCGCAACGCCAATGACTCTGAGCATACATCAATTAAGTGTAAGGGATGGAAGCCAAGAGTGATAGCAGCACTATGGTGATTTGCATGATTTGTGCCACTTAATGCGTAGCACTACGCATAATCAGATTTAGCGAAGGGATAGACCGGCTGAAGTCTTGGTCTTGTCTGGCCCACATGTTATGTTAACGCCGATTTCCGTTCGCTAAATCAAGGGATAGAGGCAATAGCACATGGCCAATGAACAATTGCTTTATCGCATTCAGTTTATAAATAATGGTAAAAATTATCAGCTCTATGTCCGCGAAGTAGGCCCAAGCACCTTATTTGGGTTTATTGAAATTGCTGATTTTGTCTTTGATAGCCAATCGACCTTGCTGGTCGACCCCTCAACTGAAAAATTGAAGACAGAATTTTCCGGTGTTAACCGTAGCTATATTCCCCTTCACTCAGTGATTCGTATTGACGCAGTGACTGAAAAGGGCAGTGCCCGCATTTCCGAACTGGGCAGCAACGTGATGAGTTTCCCTTATCTGCCAGGGAATAAACCATAAATCCCTCTTGCGAGTGAGATTGAATGGGCAAGATGATTATGAACAAACTTCCGTTATTATTTATTGCCGTGGTGGTATTGATTGTTGTGTTGGCCACTCGCCAATATTGGCAGAAGAAACGGCAAGATGCAGAAAATGACCGCTTACCCGTGCGCAGTTTACAAGTTGAAGTTGTTGATAAACGTGAAGTATTAGCGCCAAACCGCCGTTCACGTCAACGTGAAGAGATTGTTGCTGAAGAAAAACGCTATGAAGTTTATTTCCGGCCACTACTGAGTGGAATTGAGGTAAGCAAGGGCAGTAACATCAAAATGGTACTGCCGCAGCAGGAATATAACCGAATAGAGCAAGGCGCAAAGGGCACTTTACGCATACAAGGGACCCGCTATATTGGTTTTACTCCAAGTTCAGTCGCCAAATAAACAACCTGCTACCATAATCCTACTGGATGATAAAACGCAGGATATAACGACAGTCACTATTATTTCTTAGGCAGCGGTGGTTGCTTCTTTTGCCAGGCCAATAATTCGAAAACGCCGAACACAAAAATTTTCAATTGTTGTAACCCACTGATCGGCTGGTCTTTTGGCTGGGTGGATTTAAGCAATATCAGTTGTAAACCATGCATCAAAACCATGAAGATCATCGCAACATTAATAAAATATTTCAAAGGCTTAGGGAACGGCTGAAACAGATTCAGCAATAAGAAAAACCATACCCCCAACATCAATAGCCGGCCGAGATTAATCCACATGGTGTTGCTCCTGTTCTTCAATTGATACCCGCTCTTGGGGAGTATCTTTACGACGAATATAGAGGCGGTAGGCAACCTGCCCAGCAATTTTCTCTCGATGTAACTGCCAACTGGCGGGGACATCAGCGGCGGCACTCTCAGCCTCAGCTTCAACATAAATCCAGGCATCGGCAGTTAGCCAGTTGAATTGCTCCAATAAATTGATAGTTTCCGCCAGTAAACCTTTACGGAAAGGGGGGTCAAGGAACACCAAATCAAAAGGTTGACCCGGCTGGGCTAGCCATTGTAAAGAATTAGTGTTGACCACTTGCCCAGTGTCAGCACTCAATAATGTTAGGTTGCTGCTCAGTTGCTTAGCAACATGCCTGTCAGCTTCTAACAGAATGGCTTCACCCGCATAGCGCGATAACGCTTCCAGCCCTAAGGCACCGCTGCCCGCAAAACAATCCAGGCATCGGGCACCTTGAATCATTGGCGCAAGCCAGTTGAACAATGTCTCTCTGACCCGATCAGTGGTAGGGCGCAGTCCAGGGCTATCCGGTACAGGTAATTTGCGTCCTCGCCATTTACCACCAATGATCCGGATTTGTCCTGCCGACGGTTGTGTAGCTTGTTTTGTTTTTGCTATAGGTCGCTTTGCCATAGATCACTTTGCTTGAAAGTTGGCCAGTATTGCAGCACTGAATAAAAAAGTTAGTTCTTATTCTACCAATGAGTGCAGTGTGGGGGAAACGTTAAACCTTTGTTGATTGAATTCACAATAGAAAGCAGCATCGTGTGCGTGTTGCTGTTCAGGGGAAAGTGATAGACTTGCGAACTATTATCTTATTTGTGCAAACCCAAAGTAATTAGAGTCCAAAAATGGCAAAAGAAAAAAAACGTGGATTTCTTTCCTGGCTGGGTTTAGGCCGCCAGAATGAAGAACACACAGCAGAGCCATTGGCTACTGAGAAAGAAGATTTAGCTGAACATGCTGTAGAAGAGCAAGTTATCAGCGAAAAACAGGCTGAAATAGTTTCAGAAAATATATCTGTTGAGGTAGAAGATCACGAGCCAGTGGCCGAGCGCTCTACCTTAACCCCAGGTGAATGGGATAGCGCCGCGATTAGCGAAGCTGCGGCTGAAACTCTGCCGGAAGTCGAGGCTGAGCCCACTGCGCAGTCAGTTGAAGAATCCATCGATTTTTCTGAAGATCGCCAATATTTACAGCATCACTTCTCACAGGCCCAGAGTGAGAAAGGTAATATTGACTCATGGGATGAAGGCACCGTCAGTGCGCCAGAATTGCCGTTGACGGAAGGCAATGTTGTTATCGATATCCCAGAGCCACAAGCTATTGCAGAACAACCTCAGGCCGAGATCGTTGAGGAACTTCCTGTTCTGGAAGAAGAAATTGAAGTTGAAGAAGAAATCGTAGCTGTTGCGGCTCAAGAACAAGAGCGGCCAACCAAAGAAGGATTTTTTGCACGATTAAAGCGCAGTTTAATTAAAACTAAACAGAATCTTGGCTCCGGTTTTATGGGGCTATTCCGTGGCAAGAAAATCGACGACGATTTGTTTGAAGAATTAGAAGAACAGCTCCTAATTGCAGATGTTGGCGTCGAAACAACCCGAAAAATCATTACTTCTTTGACAGAGCATGCCAGCCGTAAGCAGCTAAAAGATGCCGAAGCGTTGTATGGCAAACTCAAAGAGGAAATGTCTGAAATTCTGTCTAAAGTGGACAAACCATTAGACGTCAGTGGTAAGAATCCATTTGTTATTTTAATGGTTGGTGTGAATGGCGTGGGTAAAACTACGACCATCGGCAAGTTGGCACGCCAATTCCAGGCCGAGGGGAAATCCGTCATGCTGGCCGCGGGTGATACTTTCCGCGCGGCGGCAGTAGAACAGCTGCAAGTTTGGGGTGATCGCAACAAGATTGCTGTTGTTGCACAACATACTGGCGCTGACTCTGCATCCGTCATTTTCGATGCGATCCAAGCGGCTAAAGCGCGTGGTATTGATGTGCTCTTGGCTGATACGGCAGGGCGTCTGCAAAATAAAGCCCACCTGATGGAAGAGCTGAAGAAGATTGTTCGTGTGATGAAAAAGCTGGACGGCGATGCCCCCCATGAGGTTATGCTGACGTTGGATGCCAGTACCGGACAAAATGCGGTTAGTCAGGCGAAACTGTTTAATGAAGCTGTGGGCCTGACCGGAATTACCCTAACTAAACTCGACGGCACCGCCAAGGGCGGGGTGATTTTTGCCATCGCGGATCAGTTCGGTATCCCAATTCGCTACATCGGTGTTGGGGAAGGTATAGAGGATTTACGGCCATTTAAGGCTGACGATTTTATTGAGGCTCTTTTTGCCCGAGAGGATTAATACGGATGATTCGCTTTGAACAGGTCAGTAAAGCTTATCTGGGCGGACGACAGGCGCTGCAAGGGGTAGATTTTCATCTGCGTCCAGCGGAAATGGCGTTTTTGACCGGCCATTCCGGTGCAGGGAAAAGTACTCTGCTGAAACTGATTTGTGGTATCGAGCGCCCCAGTGCCGGCCATATCTGGTTTGGTGGTCATGATATCAGCCGCCTGAAAAACCGCGAAGTACCTTTTTTGCGTCGCCAGATCGGGATGATCTTCCAAGATCATCACCTGCTGTTGGACAGAACGGTATATGACAATGTTGCCATGCCATTGATTATCGCTGGTGCCAGTACCGAAGATATTCGCCGCAGGGTGTCAGCGGCATTAGATAAAGTAGGGCTGTTGGATAAAGCGAAAAACTTCCCTATTCAGCTTTCTGGTGGTGAGCAACAGCGTGTTGGTATTGCTCGTGCGGTGGTAAACAAGCCCGCAGTATTACTGGCCGATGAACCGACTGGTAACTTGGATGATGCGCTATCTGAAGGCATTTTGCGTTTATTCGAAGAGTTTAACCGTGTGGGTGTTACCGTGTTAATGGCTACCCACGATACGTCGTTGATTGCCCGGCGGCGCTACCCGATTCTGACATTAAGTCAGGGGCGGATGTCAGGAGCGCATCATGGCGAATAATAGTGCGCAGAAAGCAAAAACCAAGGCGTTGAAGGGCGGTTGGCGCGAACAGTGGCGCTATTCGTGGGTTAATGCTATTGCCGATATGATGCGCCAGCCACTGGCGACACTACTCACCGTGATGGTGATTGCCATCTCACTGACACTGCCGAGTGTGTGTTATATCGTGTGGAAGAATGTCGGCCAAGCGGCGGATCAATGGTATCCAACCCCACAGTTGACGGTGTATCTGGATAAAGCGCTGGATGATAACGCGGCTGAAAATGTCGTGACCGCGCTGAAAGCAGAAGCTGGTGTTGAGAAAGTTAATTATCTGTCGCGTGAAGAAGCGATGGGTGAGTTTCGTAACTGGTCTGGTTTTGGCGGTGCTTTGGATATGCTGGAAGAAAACCCACTGCCTGCGGTTGCCATTATTACGCCTAAGCTGGATTTCCAAAGCTCAGGTACGCTCGATACCTTGCGTGACCGGGTCAGTAAGGTTGAGGGGGTCGCTGAAGTTCGTATGGATGACAGTTGGTTTGCTCGTTTGGCGGCATTGACCGGGCTAGTTGGGCAAGTTGCGGCAATGATTGGCGTGTTGATGGTGGTTGCCGTATTCCTGGTCATTGGTAACAGTGTGCGTCTGAGTATCTTTAGCCGTCGCGATACTATCAATGTCATGAAACTGATTGGGGCGACTGATGGGTTTATCCTACGGCCATTCTTAAATGGTGGCGCAATGCTCGGCTTTGGTGGCGCGGTGTTATCACTAATACTCTCTGAAGCGTTGGTATGGAAGCTCGGGTCGGTTGTTACGCAGGTCGCCACAGTATTCGGAACGAGCTTTGTACTACATGGTTTAAGCTGGGATGAGTGCCTGCTGTTGGTATTGATCTCTGCCATGATTGGCTGGATTGCAGCTTGGCTGGCGACGGTTCAACATTTACGCCGATTTACACCGCAGTAAAAAATGTTTGTTATACTCTTTCCCTGCGGTGCTCAGTTAAGGCAGGGAAAGGGTCATTATTTGCCTGTTAGTTCCATAGACTCCCCCTGATACGCGCAGTGAGTTATCTGCTAAAATCAACAGTTGAAACTGTGATCCAGTTTGAACTTTTATGGTAATAACCGGTCGAACAACACAGTGAAATGATAAGGTGCCCAGCGCTTGAATCTGCTTAAGCAGGTGCTAAAATATCGGCGCTGAGAGAAATTTGCACTAAACATGAATGCAATGAGAGGGTTTCGAATGACCAAAGAAATGCAAACTTTAGCCTTAGTACCCCAAGGTAGTCTGGAAGCCTATATTCGGGCTGCCAATGCCTATCCAATGCTGACTGCAGAGGAAGAGCGGGAACTGGCTGAACGGCTGCATTACCAGGGCGATCTGGAGGCGGCTAAACAGCTAATCCTGTCTCACCTGCGCTTTGTTGCTCATGTTGCCCGTAACTATTCCGGGTATGGTTTGCCACAGGCTGACCTTATTCAGGAAGGTAATATTGGCTTGATGAAAGCGGTTCGCCGTTTTAACCCCGAAGTTGGGGTGCGTCTGGTGTCCTTCGCGGTACACTGGATCAAAGCAGAAATTCACGAATATGTTCTGCGTAACTGGCGGATTGTTAAAGTCGCGACCACTAAAGCTCAGCGTAAGTTGTTCTTTAACCTGCGTAAAACCAAGCAGCGTTTAGGCTGGTTCAATCAGGATGAAGTCGAGCTGGTTGCCAAAGAACTGGGTGTGACCAGTAAAGATGTTCGTGAGATGGAATCGCGCATGTCCGCTCAGGATATGACTTTCGACCCATCTCCAGATGACGAAGCTCGTGATGGCCAATCTATGGCACCCGTCCTGTATTTACAGGATAAAACCTCAGACTTTGCTGATGGCATTGAAGAGGATAACTGGGACAATCACGCAGCAGACAAATTGTCTTATGCGTTGGAAGGTTTAGACGAGCGGAGTCAGCATATTATCCGTGCTCGTTGGCTGGATGATGACAATAAGTCTACGTTGCAGGAGCTGGCTGATCAGTACGGTGTATCTGCTGAACGTGTTCGTCAGCTTGAAAAGAATGCGATGAAAAAATTACGTATGGCGATTGAAGCCTAATACAGCGAGTTAGATGCTGTAACACAACTGAAAGGGCGATAATTATATCGCCCTTTTGCTTTTCTGATATTCACCGCTGCCAACTGTGAGTGCCGCGACTAAAACCACAGGCACGCATGAAACCATCCACCGCTTCACGGTTTGCGGTTGCCACCTGATCGTCCTTCAATTGCCAGTGCTTCACTTGCGCTAACTGGCGCAATGTTTCTTCAATAAGATAAAGCCCCACACCACGCCGGCGCGTCACTTCTCTGACATATAAATCCTGAAGCTCGGCCTGTTGGCCATCTACGCTAACTTTAACTGCTCCTAACAAGCGCTCATTAAATCGCGCGGCAAAGAGCGGTTTACCGTCATTAATCCATTGCTGCCAGACAGTGTGTTGCTGCTCAGGCCAGATTTTCGCTAAATCGGTAAGATCCTGATGAGTAAGGGTTGTTAATTGTTCAATAGTCAGTTTCATCGTCGATAGACCGCAAAGATGTAAGGGTTATAGGGCTGTGGTTTATTGTACTAGATCACGGGTCAGAGAGTTGTGTAAGTTTTTCTGTACGTTCACGGGGGAAAATGTTTTTTCGCTACTGCATTTTCCGAGTTTTAACAGAGTAAATGATCACATAACTAGCACAATCTACTATCATTTGAGTAAAACCCATTCAATTTAATCCTAATTTTATGCTGTTTACACCGCTTGTTTCTGCTTGTCTCAGTTGATTTACAGCATAAAACTCCTGTTTAATAGCATGAAAAATAAAGTCTTATTAGAAAAAAGTATGACTTTTGAGACTAAATCATTATTACTTATGAAGAAAACGTTACGGCGCTATAAAACGTTCAGACCAACACAACAAGCACGTTCACAATGACAGATGGGGAATTCGCGGATGAAATTAACAAAAGGTAAAGTGTTGCTGGCTGGGTGTATAGCAATGGCGATGAGTCATTCTGTGCTGGCGAAAGACATCAAAGTTGCCATTGTTGGCGCAATGTCTGGCCCGGTTGCCCAATACGGTGACATGGAATTTACCGGTGCTCGTCAGGCTATTGCTGATATCAATGCCAAAGGCGGAATTAATGGCGATAAATTGGTCGGTGTGGAATACGATGATGCCTGCGACCCGAAACAAGCGGTAGCTGTTGCTAACAAAGTGATTAATGACGGCATCCGTTATGTAATCGGACACCTGTGTTCCTCTTCAACTCAGCCTGCTTCAGATATTTATGAAGATGAAGGCGTGATTATGATCACCCCTGCGGCCACCAATGCTGACCTGACCACCCGTGGTTATAAAATGATTATGCGGACCACAGGTCTGGACTCTGATCAAGGCCCAACGGCGGCAAAATATATCCTTGAAACTATCAAACCTAAACGAATTGCTGTCATACATGATAAGCAGCAATACGGTGAAGGTTTGGCGCGCTCTGTACGTGATAGCCTGAAAAAGCAAGGTACAGAACCTGTGCTGTTTGAAGGTGTGACTGCAGGCGATAAAGATTTCTCTACACTGGTTGCTCGCTTGAAGAAAGAAAACGTCGATTTTGTTTATTTCGGCGGCTACTACCCAGAAATGGGCCAAATTCTGCGCCAGGCGAAGCAAGCTGGCTTGACCGCTCGCTTTATGGGGCCAGAAGGTGTGGGTAACTCCTCACTGTCTAACATCGCAGGTGATGCTTCTGAAGGCATGTTAGTGACATTACCAAAACGCTATGACCAGGTTCCTACTAACCAACCTATCGTGGATGCGCTGAAAGCGAAGAAACTGGACCCTACTGGCCCATTCGTCTGGACGACCTACGCTGCGCTGCAATCATTGACAACTGCGATGGAACGTAGCGGCAGCCAAGAACCCGCTGATTTAGTCAAGGATCTGAAAACCGGCAAGCCGGTAGAAACAGTGATGGGGCCATTGAACTGGGATGAGAAAGGCGATCTGAAAGGGTTTGAGTTCGGTATTTTTGAATGGCATGCGGATGGCTCATCTACCGCAGTCAAATAACAATAATATTAGAATAATCAAGTTGTAGGGTTGCTGTTGCAGCAATCCGGCCCCTTTTACCAACTGCATCCCCCCACGTTCCGGGGGGATTCTTCCTCTCTGCACACAGTAGATTAGGCGCAGTTGACTAGGGCAGCCAGGCAAGTGAATCAAAGGGTTAGGGTATGTCAGAGCAGTTTCTTTATTTCCTGCAACAGATGTTCAACGGCGTGACGTTGGGCAGCACTTATGCGCTGATCGCCATTGGTTACACCATGGTGTATGGCATTATCGGCATGATCAACTTTGCCCACGGCGAAGTGTATATGATAGGCAGCTACGTCTCCTTTATCGTGATCGCCGCATTGATGATGATGGGTATCGATGCCAGTTGGTTATTGATTGGCTCTGCTTTTCTCGTATCAATAGTGATTGCCAGTGCTTATGGTTGGAGTATTGAGCGGGTTGCATATAAGCCGGTTCGTAGCTCCAAGCGCTTGATCGCACTGATCTCAGCGATTGGGATGTCTATCTTCTTGCAAAACTACGTCAGCTTGACCCAAGGTTCGCGGGATCTGGCGTTACCGAGCTTGGTGACTGGCCAGTGGACATTGGCAGAGGCTAATGGCTTTGCCGCGACCATCAGCACCATGCAGTTGACCATTTGGATAGTGACCTTCCTCGCTATGCTGGGGCTGACACTCTTTATCCGCTATTCCCGTATGGGCCGCGCCTGCCGTGCCTGTGCCGAAGATTTAAAAATGGCCAGTTTACTGGGCATTAACACGGACAGGGTTATCTCGCTGACTTTTGTTATCGGTGCGCTGATGGCCGCTGTCGCTGGGGTTTTGCTGGGGCAATTTTATGGTGTGATTAACCCATACATCGGCTTTATGGCTGGTATGAAAGCCTTTACCGCCGCGGTATTAGGCGGCATCGGCAGTATTCCGGGCGCGATGATTGGCGGCTTGATTCTGGGGGTCGCGGAAGCATTAACTTCTGCTTATCTCAGCACAGAATACAAAGATGCGGTTTCATTCGCATTACTGATTGTCGTGTTGTTAGTGATGCCGACCGGGATTTTAGGCCGCCCGGAGGTTGAAAAAGTATGAAACAACTCAATTTCCTAAACGCCATTATTTCCAGCTTCGTTTTACTGGTTCTCGCATCCTTTGTGATGGGATTGCAGTTACAGTTAGACGGCACCAAACTTATTGTGCAAGGCGCTTCAGAAGTACGCTGGCTGTGGATTGGCGCGGCTTGTCTCGTCGTGTTTTTCTTCCAGTTAGTGCGCCCATTCATTCAGCAGGGGATTAAAAAAGTCTCTGGCCCGGCATGGGTATTACCCAGCTTTGACGGCACGACACCACGCCAGAAGTTATTGGCCGCGGCAATTATTATCGCCGCAATAGCTTGGCCGTTTTTGGTCTCGCGAGGTTCAGTTGATATCGCGACTCTGACACTGATTTACGTCATGTTAGGGCTGGGATTGAACGTTGTGGTCGGGCTATCAGGCTTGTTAGTCCTGGGTTACGGTGGGTTTTATGCTATCGGTGCCTATACCTATGCTTTACTGAATCACTATTACGGTTTAGGTTTCTGGGAAAGTTTGCCTCTGGCAGGGATTATCGCGGCACTGTCGGGCTTCCTGTTGGGTTTCCCGGTCTTACGTTTGCGCGGGGATTATTTAGCCATTGTGACACTCGGTTTTGGTGAGATTGTGCGTATTTTGCTGCTCAATAATACTGAAATTACCGGTGGGCCGAATGGTATTAGCCAAATTCCTAAACCTACTCTGTTTGGTTTGGAGTTCAGCCGCACCGCGAAAGACGGGGGCTGGGACACTTTCCACAATTTCTTTGGCCTCACTTATGACCCAAGCGACCGCATCATTTTCCTGTATATGGTAGCGCTGTTGCTGGTAATCCTAACTCTGTTTGTGATTAACCGATTGTTACGTATGCCATTGGGGCGGGCTTGGGAAGCATTGCGCGAAGACGAAATTGCCTGCCGCTCACTGGGCTTGAGTCCAACAAAAATCAAGCTAACCGCATTTACCATCAGTGCCGCTTTCGCTGGTTTCGCCGGCACGCTGTTTGCTGCCCGGCAAGGGTTTGTTAGCCCTGAATCTTTCACTTTTGTGGAATCCGCTTTTGTCTTGGCGATTGTGGTACTCGGCGGAATGGGGTCACAGTTCGCCGTTATTCTGGCTGCTGTATTGCTGGTGGTTTCGCGTGAATTAATGCGAGATCTCAATGCTTACAGTATGTTGTTGCTGGGTGCATTGATGGTATTGATGATGATCTGGCGGCCGCAGGGCCTGTTACCAATGAAACGGCCACAGTTGAAGCTGAAAGTTGCCGACATCAAAGCGAAGCAGGGGGAGCAAGCATGAGTACGCAACCTTTGTTAGCTGTTGAAGGGCTGTCGATGCGCTTTGGTGGGTTATTGGCGGTGAACAATGTTGGCCTGCATCTCAATCAAGGGGAGATAGTCTCGCTGATTGGGCCAAATGGCGCGGGTAAAACCACAATTTTTAACTGCCTGACCGGATTTTATCGCCCGACTGGCGGCACCATTAAATTACGAGATCGCCATATTGAAGGGCTACCTGGACAGGTAATTGCTCGAATGGGCGTGATTCGGACTTTCCAACATGTGCGCTTGTTCCGTGAGATGACCGTGGTCGAGAACCTGCTGGTGGCGCAACACCAACATCTTAAAAGTGGTGTGTTTGCTGGCTTGCTGAAAACTCCGGGCTTTCGACGGGCGGAGGCTGATGCATTAGAGCGTGCAGCAACCTGGTTAGAGCGTGTCGGATTATTGGATCTGGCCAACCGTCAGGCGGGGAATTTGGCTTACGGGCAGCAACGCCGTTTGGAAATTGCCCGCTGTATGGTGACCCGCCCTGAGCTATTAATGTTAGATGAACCAGCCGCTGGCCTGAACCCGAAAGAAACTGATGAGTTGAATCAGTTAATTATGGAGTTGCGCGACCAGCACCGAGTTTCGGTATTG
Organism: Yersinia canariae; assembly: GCF_009831415.1. NCBI lineage: Bacteria > Pseudomonadati > Pseudomonadota > Gammaproteobacteria > Enterobacterales > Yersiniaceae > Yersinia > Yersinia canariae. The sequence continues at coordinate 256,706 of NZ_CP043727.1, forward strand.
CTCATTGAGCACGACATGAAATTGGTGATGGGGATTTCTGATCGTATTTATGTGGTGAATCAGGGGACGCCGTTGGCGCATGGCTCACCAGCAGAAATCCGTAATAATCCGGATGTGATCCGGGCCTATTTGGGCGAATAAAAGTGGGCGAGGCATAAACATAACATGTTGTCATTTAATAAAGTTTCAGCCCATTACGGCAAAATTCAAGCACTGCATCAGGTTAGTCTGCACATTCAACAAGGTGAAATTGTTACCTTAATTGGTGCTAATGGGGCGGGTAAAACCACCCTGCTGGGCACCTTGTGCGGCGAACCTCGCGCCACTGAAGGCAGCATTGTGTTTGGTGAGCAGGATATTACCGACTGGCAGACCGCGCGCATTATGCGTGAGGCGATTGCCATTGTGCCGGAAGGTCGCCGGATGTTTTCCCGCATGACGGTTGAAGAAAACCTGGCAATGGGCGGTTTTTTTGCTGATCGCCAGCAATATCAACAGCGTATTGAGCGAGTTTACGACTTATTCCCACGGCTGTTTGAGCGCCGTGTCCAGCGGGCTGGCACTATGTCTGGTGGTGAACAGCAAATGTTGGCAATTGGGCGTGCTTTGATGAGCCAGCCTAAGTTGTTACTGTTGGATGAGCCGTCTCTGGGCCTGGCACCGATTATTATTTTGCAAATATTCGATACTATTCAACAACTAAGAGAAGAGGGAATGACTATCTTCTTGGTTGAACAGAATGCGAACCAGGCGCTGAAATTGGCCGACCGAGGGTATGTGTTGGAGAATGGCCGTATCGTTCTGGAAGATACCGGTGCGGCATTGCTGGCCAACGAAGCCGTGCGTTCTGCTTACCTGGGCGGTTAAACATTTCTTCAACTTATTTGCATTTTTAATTAAGGCCCGGTTCAGGGCCTTATTATTTATCTGATAAACCTTATGCTAAAGGGGTAATAGTGAAATTCAGCGTGTCGCTATAACTCCCTTTATCTGTAGTATCAGTATGGTAAAGTCGTATTTCCGGTGACCAACACATTTTTTCTTCACCAGCGCTATTGTCCGCCTTCAAATGTACAAATTTTTCATAGGTTGGTGGCAATGAAAAATCTGTTTTGGCATGTTCATCATTTATTAGTGCCACTCGATAGTTAATTATGTTATTCCCTTTATTTTCTTTTAATTGAAAATATTGGCTGCTCGGTGCTAACCCATTTATACTACTCGCGCTTATCATATAGTGGTTGTTGTGTATTCCTATGGCCCGATAGCTGATACAAAAACGATTGGCGGATGGATTTATCAGCGGAGCATGTAAGCCATCATCATCAGAAGTCTTATCGAGTAAATTATCCAAATCAATATTAGTTAATTGCCAAGTAGCCGTTGATAAGCGGAATTTAGGATCAACTTTTAGGGACGATGGTGCAATATTTGCTTGAGGGTCAAAGAGTTCACATTGGTTGCCTAAAGGGTTAAATGAAACACCCTTTGATGAAAGTAGAGAATATTCCTGTCCATTGGAAATAAGTATGCCACCAACAGTTGCACCGATTCTGATATTTTTGAGGGTATTTGCATTAGTCGTAAATGATACATAGTAGTGAGTGTCATTAAATACAACCTGATGGCTGTTAAACTTAATTTCTTTAATATTATTATTTGAGCTCCCATGGCTAATGCCATTAAGAGAAGTGTCATGAATGTGTTGTACATTAATATTTAAATTTGGCGAGCCATCAGTATTAAAGAAATAGAGTGAAAGCAGAGCATTGTGTGAGTCTAATGATGTATTTTTCAGGCCTTCATAAGGAATGTTAACTAATTCCCCCCATTTAACTTGGTGTTCATTCGTACTTTGACCAAATAAGCCATCAATCAAATTAGCCTGAAATGAAACTTTCACACTGCCATCGTCTAATAGTTTGGCTGAGCAGTTAGAATAGGATTGGACATAGTCATAAAAATAAGGATTCGCCATCGCTACAGGGTGCAATATTAACAGCAATAACCCGATCAATAATTTTTTGCTTTTTGTCTTCATTTGGTGTCTCTCCATGACCATCAAAGATGATTTTTAGCTATTTGTTTCAAATATTAATGTTAGCTGCCCGTAATACTTCCCCGCGATATCTTGTCCACTTGGTGCCAGTGCTGAAATTTGCAATATATAGTCAGTGCTAATTAAATTGGATTTCCCACTATTTACAGTGAAGGTTTCGGGGGTTGCTGAGAGTGGGCGCAAAGTTGCGCGGTCCTGCCCCCAACGTATTTCAGCTGGTGAGAATGCCACTCTGGATGCACCAGCATCATTCGTCTGACGTATTAGCACCAGCGGATTTTTAACTGAAACACGGAAGCCATCTTGCCGACGCAGCTTTACTGTTATGGGAACTTCAGATTGATAAATTTTATGATTATCCAGACGAGAATGTAGTTTGATGCTGGTGTACCAGCCACCTTGCGGTTTTTCTACCTCGATTCTAGGCTGGGCGGTAACTTCTAATTTGACGTCAATATCCCCTAATAAAATAGGAGTCCCTGCTGAAGCAGCATACCAGGGGAGGAATAGTAATATGGCTGCTATTTTTATCATGTTCATAACGCTCCTTATTTTTATTCAGCAGAGCACTGCAAGTTGACAAATTTATCTTCAATCATCCCTTGTACATTACTGACAGATAGTTGCCGACGTTGATTAGGATAGAGATTAAAATCGTCTATTTCTCCTAACAGAGTTTTAAGTTTATGCCACTGTAGACGGGTATTTCCGGTGTTTTCTAATGTTAACTTTCCGTTGATGCAGTGATGTACCCATTGCTGTTGAGATGAGGCGGGTAAATGCCTTACCAACCCCATATAACTTAGTTGTACACCAACAACTGCCCCCGGCCCACCGGCTACTTTTAGCGTATTTTCAGGTGCTACTGATAATCTATAAACCTGCTCTTTATCAGGCGAACGCAATGCTTTAATAATGATTCTTGCGCTCTGGCTTGGGCCGAGCGTTAATTTAGCGGGAGCGGCAAATAGCATTGGTTGAAGTTGTTCCCCAATAGGAGTTAATGACTCTTGCTCTGGGGATTCACCGGGATTATTTACCTGAAACAACTGAACCCTGATGTACTGGGTTTTTGTGCCTTGATTAATGACATTTACCACGGCATTGGATTGCTGTATTTCCAATACATGCGGTTGAATATCGATGGCGGCAAAAACATTCATTGGTAATAAACTAGCTGCAATTAACCGTAAAGGTTTCATTATCTACCCGCCCGTTAAGCTGTTTTACCAATAAGGTGATAGGTGTACTTGGGTACAGGTTTAGGCTATCTGTCAGCGTACTGTTATCGCGCGATTTTAGTTGTGTAAATTTATTGTGGATATTACCAGTGGAGCTCAGTATTAGCCCATCAGGCAAACATTGATGTTGCCAGCGGCGAGATTGCGTTGTCATTGGCGGAATATGATGAATCAGCACACCATAGCCAATACTGATTGTCATCGGGGTGTGGATTTTGCTTTTATCTTCGCTTTCTCCAGAGATTTTGGTCGCAACTATCGGATCGATATACAAGCGATAAAGCGTTTCCTGAGTGGGCGATTTCAATGGCAACAGTTTTATGTCGCGCTTTTGTTTCGGCCCTAACGTAATCCGGTTCGGGTTGAAAATCATCTCAGGTTGAGAAATATCACTAATTAGCGTCTTTTTCTCTGGAGTCACCCCTGGGTTATCCACTCGTTGCAGCGAGATATCTAAATAAAGTGCTTTATCGCCGCTGTTATAAACTTGCACAGTGCGGTTTTGCTCCAAAGCTTCGACCGTTGTGCGCGTAGGAAGGGCCATTAACTGCCCATAAGTTGCAGCAATAGGGGCTAGCAGCAAGATAACAGCCGATAATAACTTATTATATTTCATAGTTATTCCTGTTGATGTTGGTCGAGGTGACAGTGATAAATATGCTCATGTTGCTGACGCATATTGCAGCGATAACGGGCAGCGCTATTTTGAACGGTGATATTTTGCAGCATCACGTCAGAATTAATGGCAAACAGCCCATTGGGGTGAACGGTATCTCCAGTCTCCTCAATAATTCCTGTAATAGGTCGATTTTGTTTGTCTTTAAGGAAGCCGCTGTAAAGTATGTCAAGGGTAATATCGGCTTTACTGATAAAGACTTGTCCTGGATGTGCACGGATAATATTGACCGGCAGTTGAATGTTCATGTCCAGATCACTGCTATCGTTATGGGTGCGGACAAAGAAACGGTCTTGATAGCGGGGAATCGGTATGGCGTAGGTCCCTCCACCACTTATCGGGATACCTTCCGCGTGGAAGTTATAAGGTGTACCTGATAACTCTGGCGTTTCTATCAATAATGCCGTGCCACTGTAACTACTGCGCCCTAATGCCGTTCCTTGTGGACCAATGGCTAGCATGCCTCTGTAGCTGATGCCGCCGTTAGCTATCTTGTTATCGATACCTGCTCGGGCGGAAATATCCCCGCGACTTCCACTACGTTGGGCAAAAGTTCCGATCCCATTGATTTTGCCGCTGGTGCTACCATTGATACCCAAAGCGCTGGTGCCATAGCTATCGGTAAACTCTTTTTGATAACTGGCACTGGTGTTTAACTTCTGCTGAGCATAAGCGCTATTGATGTTGGCGCGGCTCTGACGGAAGGACAATGTGGTATTAAGAAATACCCCGTAGTTGTTTCGGCTGTGCCACTGCCCGCCTTTTTGCACACCAAGGGACAGATTTAGACCAAATTGTGGCCGCCGCCAGTCCCAACTGCTTTGAATACGATGCCGATGATGACTTTTATATTGATTGAATTGATAACTAAGCTGAGTTGGCCCTAAACGGCGGCTATAAGATGCTGATGTACTGCCCGAGTTTGGTGCATATATCGACACATCGGGTGTTTGATAGCGGGCCGTAGTGAAATATCCTACTGCAGGATTTCCACCCTCTAAACGCAGATATCCCCCACCGTGTTTTTCACCAGACATCACGCTAAAGGTCGGGGTGATATTAAAGCCAGAAAATTCTAATGGGCGCGATATGTTGGCTTCTGCCGCCCAGTGGCGACTATCATCTTTAAGCAATAAGATATTGGTTTGAATACTTTGTATTTTCATACTGCGGCCAAATTGCGCCAGATGATGAGCATGGTGTTTGTTACGTGTCGCCCCTTTGCCCATGGACAGGAACCAACCATCATTGGTTTGAGTGCTTAAATTGCTGATGGTTTGATTTTCTTGGCTGACGACGCGCCCGGTGTTATCCACTAAGCGAATATCAACGTTGTAATAGCCGCCAGGAAGTTGGCTGTAATCAATTTCATTGCGGCCAAGTTGCGCAGGAATCCGGCGAATAAGTTGGTTATCACGGTAGATTTCATAATCACCATCAGAAATTGCGTACAGTATCAAACTGCCTGCCGAGGGTTTATCAAGGGCTAAATAGCTTTGGCTACCCATGGTCACAAATTGTTCTAATGCAGGATTAATCAAGGTATGGACACTGCCTGCGCTGTTATCCAAATTGTTTTGCTTACCTGCCCGCATGTAAAGGGTTTGAAAATTCTTTTGCAGATACCAACTGTCAATGCCCATTTGAGTCATCTGCTGGTATTGCGATTGACTTGCTAGCGGGTAATGTCTCTTCGAGCGGGCCGTGTTATAGAACCATTGCACAAAACCATAGGATTGAAGAGGTAGCCCGAGGTAGCCGTTCCCGCGGGCAGATACAGCACGGTAGTTTTTCGCTGTCATGCGCAGGTCAAAAGATTGGTTATGTACCAATCCCCACGTAGTGGTTGGCATCAGGTAGCGGCTGTTATTATTGGTAATGGTGATAACCTGATTTATCTTATCTAGAATGACGTTGTATCCGGATACAATATAGTCACAACCGTTTTGGCATTGTAAGTAGGGGATTTGGAGCAAAATTTGCTCTAACAATATGATTGATTGTTCATCAACATTATTATCGCGATATTGCTGATGATCGAAATTTAAAGTTTGTTTCTTTTCAGAGAAAAATATTTTTGCAGGTAAGATCTTCCCATCAAATATACCTAATAGCTCTATGGTGCCATTCTCTTCAATAGCTGAAAATCCATCTGGAACCAAATACTCTATGGTTATATTTTTCGCATGTATTGAATTAAATATTGGGAGTAGTAAAACAAATAAAACTATCTGATTAACACCCATTCTTTTTTTCATTGGATTCCATTCCATTATTGATTATTTTTATAGAAACAGATCTCCTCAGACGAATATATTTTATGTGTTGATGGTTTTCATTAAACCATGATGATATATATTTAAGTCAAAGGATAAAGCAGCCAGGAGGTTAATCTGCTGACTGCATGTATTTATTTAACTGATGTGTGCTTAAGCAAAATCTTCGATAGTCAGTTGAAGCGTCCCTGTATACGTTTCGCCAGATAGGGCGTCTGCGGGTTTTTTAGCCCTTATAGTTAACGCACGGTTCATCTCATTATTATTATCTAAGGAGAAATTTACACCGCCCACCCCGAGTTGTGATTGCCCTAGCCGCACGACAACATCATCAAATGTTTTTACCGCACCACCAGAGTCACCCTCTAGAACAAGTGGGTTTCTGAGCTTGATGTTGACTTTAGTCCCAGTGTTACTCGTTATTTTAATGGGTTCAATGTATTCATATGTACCATCATTCTTGGCATGGTCATATTCCATGGCGATATTATTAAATGCATCACCATTAATTTTTGTCATACTGATTGAACCATTAATTTCTGCTGTAACCGGTATGTCTCTATCGAGCGGTTGCGCATGAACAATAGTACTGCTCGCCAATACTGCTACTGTAATAATAGATAATAGAGTCTTTTTCATCATAGATACCTGATAGTCCATTATACAAAAACCCCATTCAAATTGAATAGGCATTATTTTCCTCTGATGGCCCTTGTGAGTTATATAAAACAATAATAACGAGGGCGCTAATATGGTTATATTAATATAGTGTCACTCACAAGGCGAACAAACACTATCATGTGAGATAGATGAGGTTCAATAACGATTCGACCAATTTAAGGAGAGAAAATTAATTGAAGCTAAGTAATTGAATTAATTCTTTATTGATGTTTAAATTTTCATTGTTTTTGTCTTGTAATTTTTCATTAAATCATGTGTCTCATTATTTGATAAAATAATTGCATGAATAACAGAATATGATATTAAAAAATAATATCGTGTTAGTTCTTATTTTTGTCATTTTAATGTCATCTTGAAGTTATATTTCTGTCATGAAACAGTGTCATGTTTGCTTTCGAACAAAAACTGATTTATTTCGCTCATCCGCCGCAGTTCATTGAGGTGAGCCATACAGATTTATTCAGGGGCAAGATATGTTTAACAACACTATTGGTAAAACATCGATTTGTATCGCGCTGACCTTGGCATTCAGTGCCAATGCAATGGCGGTCACTGAAATTCCTTTCTGGCACTCGATGGAAGGCGAGTTAGGAGTAGAAGTTAATTCGTTAGCAGATCGTTTTAACCAGTCTCATACCGATTATAAAATTGTGCCGGTCTATAAAGGTAACTACGAACAAAGCCTGGCGGCAGGTATTGCGGCTTTCCGCTCAGGGAAAGCACCGGCTATCCTGCAGGTCTATGAAGTTGGCACCGCAACAATGATGGCCAGTAAGGCCATTAAACCGGTATTCCAGGTATTTAAAGACGCTAATATTAATTTTGATGAATCTGTCTTTGTCCCTACGGTTGCGGGTTATTACACCGATGCGAAAACTGGACATTTATTATCCCAGCCATTTAACAGCTCCACTCCGGTGCTGTATTACAACAAAGATGCATTCAAGAAAGCGGGTTTGAATCCAGATCAGCCGCCGAAAACGTGGCAAGAACTGGCAGAAGATACCGCTAAATTACGTGCTGCGGGTTCAAGTTGTGGTTACGCCAGCGGCTGGCAGGGCTGGATTCAAATTGAGAACTTCAGTGCCTGGCATGGTCAGCCAATTGCCAGCCGGAATAATGGTTTTGATGGCACTGATGCCGTATTAGAGTTCAACAAACCTTTGCAGGTTAAACATATTCAATTGCTGTCGGATATGAATAAAAAAGGTGATTTCACCTATTTTGGCCGCAAGGATGAATCAACGGCCAAGTTTTATAATGGCGATTGTGCTATTACCACCGCCTCTTCCGGTTCACTTGCAGATATTCGCCATTACGCCAAGTTTAATTACGGCGTTGGTATGATGCCTTATGACGCAGATGCCAAGAATGCCCCGCAAAACGCCATTATTGGTGGTGCCAGCTTGTGGGTGATGGATGGTAAAGATAAAGACACTTACAAAGGTGTGGCTGAATTCTTGCAATTCTTGGCTAAACCAGAAATTGCTGCCGAATGGCATCAGAAGACAGGCTACCTGCCTATCACTACCGCCGCTTATGAGCTGACCAAGCAACAAGGCTTCTATGATAAGAATCCAGGTGCTGATGTTGCAACCCGCCAAATGCTGAACAAGCCGCCTTTGCCGTACACCAAGGGTTTACGTCTGGGCAATATGCCACAGATTCGTACCGTGGTAGACGAAGAATTGGAAGGTGTATGGACAGGCAAGAAAACGCCTCAGGAAGCGCTGGATACCGCAGTAACGCGGGGTGATGTTCTGCTGCGTCGCTTTGAGCAAGCAAACAAATAACATTCTTTGGCCATTTTATCTGGCAGTTTGGGCTGCGCACTGACCCGACCCAAACTGCCTATGTCAGTAACGCCAAATAGTATTGTATTAAATTAAGACGTGACGTTTCGATTAGCACTCTGGTGGTAATCAATACCCTGTTCGATAAACGGTTAATTTTATGTCATCTTCCCGTCCCGGTTTTTCCTGTAGTTGGTTACCTTACCTGTTGGTATTACCGCAACTGGCCATCACGGCTGTTTTCTTTCTGTGGCCAGCGGGTGAAGCGCTATGGTATTCGGTGCAAATGTTGGATCCATTTGGCTTGTCTAGCGAGTTTGTCGGGCTGAGTAATTTTATTGCGCTGTTTCATGATGAATACTATCTGGCCTCATTTTACACCACACTTATTTTCAGCTCGCTGGTGGCAGGCATTGGTCTGATTGTTTCATTGTTTCTCGCCGCGATGGTGGATTACGTTTTACGGGGCAGCCGTATCTATCAAACGTTACTGATTTTGCCTTATGCCGTTGCTCCCGCCGTGGCGGCGGTGCTGTGGATATTTTTATTCAACCCAGGGCTGGGCTTGATAACCCATTTCCTTGCCACTCTAGGCTACAACTGGAATCACGCACAAAACAGTGGGCAGGCGATGTTTCTGGTGGTGCTGGCCTCGGTGTGGAAACAAATCAGTTATAACTTCTTGTTTTTCCTTGCTGCACTGCAATCGATCCCCCGCTCACTGGTCGAGGCTGCGGCTATTGATGGTGCCGGGCCAGTTCGCCGTTTCTTCAATTTGGTCTTGCCGCTGATTTCACCGGTAAGTTTTTTCCTGCTGGTGGTGAATCTGGTTTATGCCTTCTTTGATACTTTCCCGGTGATAGATGCGGCGACAGGCGGCGGCCCGATGCAGGCCACCACGACCTTGATTTATAAAATTTACCGTGAAGGTTTTGCCGGATTGGATTTATCCAGTTCAGCGGCTCAATCGGTTGTTCTGATGTTGCTGGTGATTGGCCTGACGGTTATCCAGTTCCGCTTTGTTGAGCGTAAGGTACGTTACCAATGATTGAGAATCGCCGTGGGCTGGATATTTTTTGTCATGTCATGCTGATTATCGGCGTGTTACTGATTCTGTTCCCGCTATATGTGGCTTTTGTCGCAGCGTCTTTGGATGACACGCAGGTATTCCAGGTGCCGATGACCCTGATTCCCGGCCCACATTTATGGCAGAACATCAGCCACATTTGGCATGCCGGTGTAGGCAATAACAGTGCGCCTTTTGGGCTGATGCTGTTTAACAGTTTTGTGATGGCGTTTGCGATTACCGTCGGTAAAATCACGGTGTCGATGTTGTCTGCCTATGCCATTGTTTACTTCCGTTTTCCGCTGCGAAATCTGTTTTTCTGGCTGATTTTCCTCACCTTAATGCTGCCCGTGGAAGTGCGTATTTTTCCGACAATTCAAGTGATTGCTAACCTGAACATGCTTGACAGCTACACCGGCCTCACTCTGCCATTGATGGCCTCTGCCACAGCAACATTTTTATTCCGCCAATTTTTTATGACTCTGCCAGATGAGTTATTGGAAGCCGCTCGAATTGATGGCGCGGGTGCCATGCGCTTTTTTTGGGACATCGTTTTGCCACTCTCCAAAACCAATTTGGCGGCACTATTTGTTATCACTTTTATCTATGGGTGGAACCAGTATCTCTGGCCAATCCTGATTACCAGTGATGCTTCGATGGGCACGGCGGTGGCGGGAATTAGAAGCATGATTTCTACCTCGGGCGCACCAACCCAGTGGAATCAGGTGATGGCAGCAATGATTTTGACGTTAATTCCACCGGTCGCGGTGGTCCTTGTGATGCAGCGCTGGTTTGTACGCGGCCTGGTAGACAGTGAGAAGTAATCTGATATGGCATGTTTAAAGCTCCAAGCAGTAACCAAATCTTATGACGGCGTCACGCCGGTGATAAAGCAGATTGATTTAGATGTTGCGGATGGTGAGTTTATCGTGATGGTCGGCCCGTCCGGCTGCGGTAAATCGACATTGCTGCGGATGGTCGCGGGGCTAGAGCGCACCACCAGTGGGGATATCTATATTGATAATCAACGGGTAACTGATTTGGAACCCAAAGATCGCGGCATCGCCATGGTGTTTCAGAATTACGCGTTATATCCCCATATGAGTGTGTTTGACAATATGGCTTATGGGTTGAAAATCCGTGGTTTTGGCAAGGAGCAGATCCGCCAGCGCGTTGATGAAGCGGCCCGAATTTTGGAGCTGCAACCGCTGCTTAAACGCAAGCCACGCGAGCTATCTGGAGGTCAGCGCCAACGTGTCGCGATGGGTCGAGCTATTGTGCGCGAGCCGTCGGTATTTCTATTTGACGAGCCGCTTTCCAATCTGGATGCCAAGCTTCGAGTGCAGATGCGCCTTGAACTGCAACAATTGCATCGTCGGCTGAAAACCACCAGTTTGTATGTGACTCATGATCAGGTCGAAGCCATGACGCTGGCCCAGCGAGTGATTGTGATGAACAAAGGTGTGGCAGAACAAATTGGCACGCCAAGTGAGGTTTATCAACGGCCAGCCTCATTGTTTGTCGCCAGCTTTATTGGTTCACCGGCAATGAATCTGCTCGCCGGAACCGTCAGCCCGGATGGGCGTAACTTTATTTTATCCGACGGTATGGCACTTCCGCTGGCGGTTCCACGACCACAATGGGCCTCACGCCACTTGACCTTGGGTGTTCGTCCGGAGCATATTCAGCAAACAACGTCAGCGCAGGGGATCCCGATGGCTTTATTAACGCTCGAATTGTTAGGGGCGGATAATTTGGCACATGGGCAATGGGGTGGGCAGAGTGTTATCGCCCGTTTATCTCATGAAGAAATGCCGACGGCGGGCAGTATGCTGTATTTGTATTTGCCACCTGCGGCGCTGCACTTTTTTGATTCAGAAAGCGGACTACGGATGGAATCATGAGTGAAAATTGGCCTTACCCTACTATTGTTGCTCATCGGGGTGGCGGCGCATTAGCGCCCGAAAACACCTTGGCGGCGATTGATGTTGGCGCGCATCACGGCCACAAAATGATCGAGTTTGATGCTAAGTTATCGCAAGACGGCCAGATATTTCTACTGCATGACGACACCCTAGAGCGCACCAGTAACGGCTGGGGTGTCGCTGGGGATTTACCTTGGGAAAAGCTGATTCAGTTGGATGCCGGTGATTGGTATAGCCCGGCATTTCACGGTGAGCGCTTGCCATTACTCTCTGAGGTGGCTGCTCGCTGCGCCCAGTACAGCATGGCGGCAAATATTGAGATAAAGCCGACCACGGGAACTGACATTCCTACCGGGCGGGCTGTTGCGCTAGCGGCCCGCACCTTGTGGCAAGACCAGGCCATACCGCCGTTATTGTCGTCTTTTTCATTTGAGGCACTGGCCGCAGCACAGCAGGCGGCACCTGAGCTGCCGCGCGGCCTATTATTGGATAAATGGGATGAAAATTGGCTGGCAATGACGCGTCAGCTAGATTGTGTCTCTCTGCATATTAATCACAAGCAACTGACGGCAGAGCGGGTCGCTTTACTCAGAGCCGCCGGGCTGCATATTTTGGTGTATACCGTCAACCAACCCGCGCGCGCGCAGGAATTGTTAAATTGGGGCGTTGACTGTATCTGTACTGACCGTATAGATTTGATTAGTACAGACTTCTACCTTCGTACTTGAAGTCACAAGGGTGTTAGCCGCACTCACTCACCCGAATGACATACATGAGTATGTTCATCGGGATTTGTTCATTTGCTGCCTACCTGTAACTCCAATGACTTTGATATAAATAAAACGGAAAACAGAACAGGTCAGCCATTCTTACATTTACGGGCTGACCTGGCCCGGCTTGACAGGAAGTGAATCATGCCCGCCTTTGTTATTTCGCTCTGGCACCAGATTGTCTTGTCTTCACCGCTGTTTGTGCTGCTCGCACTGGGCTACGGTTTAGTCCGATTTGGTAAGTGGCCATCCACTATCACTGATGGCCTGACCCGCTTTGTTTTCTCTCTCGCATTACCTGCCATGTTGTTTCGTATGATGTGTGATTTCTCCGAGCGCCCAGCGGTCGATGCTCGTCTGCTTATCGCCTTTTTTGGTAGCTGTCTGGTGGTGTTTGTTATTGGGCGAATCATCGCCAGCCGGGTATTTCATCTGGATGGTGTGTCCGGTTCGGTATTTGCCCTTGGCGGGATTTTTTCCAATAACGTGATGCTGGGGCTACCTATCGCCACCATCATGCTGGGAGAAAAGTCTATTCCCGCAGTGGCGCTGGTTTTAGTCTTTAACGGCTTAATTTTGTGGACATTAGTGACAATTTCGGTGGAGTGGGCGCGTAATGGCTCGCCAACTTTAGCCGGCTTTGCGAAAACGGCCCGCAGTGTACTGACTAACCCGCTGATAATCGGCATTATCTCGGGCACATTATTTAGCCTGACGGGTTTGCAATTGCCGCAATTTATCGACCAGCCGGTCACCATGCTGGGGCAGGTGGCCCCTCCGTTATCATTGATTGTGCTGGGAATGGGGCTGGCGGAGTATCGCGTGAGCGAAGGCTGGAAAATCAGCAGCGCTATCTGTTTTCTCAAGCTGATTGTGCAACCGATGGTGATATGGGCGCTGGCGTGGGCCATGAATTTACCCGCATTGGAAACTCAGGTGGTGGTCTTGCTGGGGTCAATGGCGACGGGTGTGAATGTTTATCTGATGTCACGCCAATTTAATGTATTGACCGGCCCTGCCGCCGCCAGTTTGGTGATGTCTACCGTACTGGCCGCTGTTACTACTCCGCTAATATTGACGATAATTGGCGTGGGGATGTAACTAGCGAGATAAAAAGGTGCTATCAAAGCGCTGTAGAAAACTTAATGGGTTTGTATTTGACCAGATGTAAACCCACTTCGCGTAAAAATTGTTCCCCGCTTGCGCTACAATTGCACTTTATCACCTCAATGAGCCAAATTATCGTGCCGTTACTGGTCATTACCACCATTTTGTGGGCATTTTCTTTCAGCCTAATTGGCGAATATCTGGCAGGGCAGGTGGATAGCTGGTTCTCCGTGCTGATGCGTGTCGGGCTGGCTGCTCTGGTCTTTTTGCCGTTCCTACGTTGGCGCAATATCCACTGGCGGGTGATCTTGCTGTATATGATGGTGGGCGCAATTCAGTTAGGAATCATGTATTTGTTCAGCTTCCGCGCCTATCTCTACTTGAGTGTGCCGGAGTTTTTGCTGTTCACCGTAATGACCCCACTGTATGTCACGTTAATCTATGATTTACTGCGGCGTCAGCCTCTGCGCTGGGGCTATGCCTTGAGTGCTTTGCTGGCGGTGGCTGGGGCGGCTATCATTCGTTATGACCAGTTAAGCGAACACTTTTGGTGGGGATTGATACTGGTTCAGGCGGCAAATATCTGTTTCGCCATCGGACAAGTGGGCTACAAGCGGTTGATGGAAATCCACCCGATTCCGCAGCATGTGGCATTTTCATGGTTCTATGTCGGCGCTCTGGTTGTTGCCGTCATCGCCTGGTTTGCTTTCGGCAACCCACAGAAACTGCCTACCACATCATTGCAGTGGGGCGTGCTGGTTTGGCTCGGTGTAGGCGCATCTGGCCTAGGTTATTTCATGTGGAATTATGGTGCGACACAGGTCGATGCCGGCACCCTGGGTATCATGAATAATGTGCATGTTCCGGCTGGATTACTGGTGAATCTGGCCATTTGGCAAGAAAAACCCCATTGGCCCAGCTTTATCATTGGGGCAATTGTGATAATGGCCTCGCTATGGGTACACCGGCGTTGGGTCGCTCCGCATTCTTTACAAACGGCAAATGATCACAAGCGTGTTGCCGGGCCGAACGAATAAAAGCTTCCGTGACCGGTTGGCGCTGCTCCCCATCACGGACGGCGGCGTATAACCGGCTCCATAAGCCATTTCCCAGTGTTTTGGTGACAACTAATCCCTGACGTTCAAAGCTCTCTACCACCCAGTGTGGTAGGGCGGCTATCCCCATCCGTGCTGAAACCATTTGAATCAGCAACAAGGTGTTATCGACATTTTTCAGCGAGGGATTAATTCCCGCAGGTTGCAGGAAATGCCGCCAGATATCTAGCCGTTGGCGCTGTACTGGGTAAATCATCAACACTTCTTGCGCCAAATCCTCCGGTTCAATGCGGGCTTTATTGGCCAAAGGATGGTCTGGTGCCAGTACCAGCCGTACCTCAAAATCAAACATCGGCGAATAGTGCAGACCACTGCGCGGCAAAATATCAGACGTCAGCACCAAATCCAGCTCTCCTTGCTGCAAGGCTGGCTGTGGGTCGAAAGTCACACCTGATTTGAAGTCCATTGCCACTTGGGGCCAACTTTTGTGGAAACTGTCCAGCGCCGGTGTTAGCCACTGAATACAGCTATGGCATTCGATGGCGATACGCAGCGCAGTTTGATGTGGCTCTTTACAAGTTTGCAGCGCTTGCTTGATTTGCGGCAGCACTTGTTCTGCCAACTGCAACAAGATCTCACCTTGCGTAGTGAAACGTAATGGCTGGCTTTTACGCACAAACAGGCGAAAACCCAGACGTTGTTCCAGGTCACTGAATTGATGAGACAAGGCCGATTGGGTCTGATGAAGTTGTGTCGCCGCCGCAGCCAGTGAGCCGGTATTACGCAAAGCTTGTAGAGTGCGTAAGTGTTTCAGTTCGATCATGAGAGTCCTTCACAGTGACAGTGAACAAATTGCGC
Source organism: Yersinia canariae (assembly GCF_009831415.1). Classification (NCBI taxonomy): domain Bacteria; kingdom Pseudomonadati; phylum Pseudomonadota; class Gammaproteobacteria; order Enterobacterales; family Yersiniaceae; genus Yersinia; species Yersinia canariae. The sequence goes on from NZ_CP043727.1 coordinate 272,213, forward strand.
TTGTGATTAATACAGTACCTGCTGATTATGGATGTGTAAACATCTGGATGGCTAAATGGGAAATAAGACGATGACAATTTTAAATCACACACTGGGTTTTCCGCGTGTAGGTCTGAAACGTGAACTGAAAAAAGCACAAGAAAGTTACTGGGCAGGCAACTCCACGCAAGAAGAATTGCTCAATGTGGGTCGTGAATTGCGCGCCCGCCATTGGCAACAGCAACAACAAGCTGGTGTTGATTTATTGCCAGTCGGTGATTTCGCCTGGTATGACCATGTATTGACCACAAGCTTACTGCTGGGCAACGTCCCAGAGCGCCATCAGAATGCAGATGGTTCGATTGACTTAGATACCTTGTTCCGAATTGGCCGTGGCCGCGCACCTACCGGTACACCGGCAGCAGCAGCAGAAATGACGAAATGGTTTAATACTAACTATCACTACATGGTGCCTGAGTTCCAACAGGGCCAGCAGTTCAAGTTGGGCTGGACTCAACTGCTAGATGAAGTGGATGAAGCGCTGGCATTGGGCCATAAAATCAAGCCAGTACTGCTTGGCCCGGTAACTTATCTGTGGTTGGGGAAAGTGAAAGGTGAGCAGTTTGACCGCCTCTCATTACTAAAAGATATTTTGCCAGTCTATCAGCAAGTTCTGGCGGAATTGGCAAAACGCGGTATCGAGTGGGTACAGATTGACGAGCCAGCATTGGTATTGGAATTGCCACAAGAGTGGCTGGACGCCTACCAGCCGGCTTATCAGGCACTGCAAGGTCAGGTTAAATTGCTGCTGACCACTTATTTCGACAGCATCGGCCATAACCTTGACACTATTCGCGCTTTACCCGTACAAGGCCTGCACGTTGATGTGGTTGCCGGTCAGGATGATATTGCTGGCCTGAATGCAAAACTGCCAAATGAGTGGCTGTTATCACTGGGTGTTATTAATGGCCGTAACGTATGGCGCGCCGATCTGAGTCATTGGTTTGAACGTCTGCAACCGCTGGTAAATAGTCGTCCGTTATGGTTGGGAAGCTCTTGTTCCTTATTACACAGCCCGATTGATTTAAGTGAAGAAACCCGCCTTGATGCAGAAGTGAAGAGCTGGTTTGCTTTCGCCCTGCAAAAATGTGCCGAACTGGCACTGTTAACACAGGCGCTGAATGCACCTACTGAAGCCAAACTGGCTGAATTAGCCGCTTACAGTGCTCCAATTCGTGCTCGCCGTGCTTCCAGCCGTGTCCACAACGCACAAGTAGAACAGCGTTTGGCGGCTATCACTGCACAAGATATTGAGCGCCAATTGCCTTATGAAGCGCGTGCGGCTGCTCAGCGTAAGCGCTTTAATTTACCTGCCTGGCCGACCACTACCATTGGCTCATTCCCACAAACCACTGAAATTCGGGGTTTACGTTTGGACTTCAAGCAAGGCCGTTTGGATGGCAAAAACTACCGCACCGGTATTAGCGAGCATATCAAACAAGCCATTGCCGAACAGGAGCGTTTGGGCCTGGACGTGCTGGTGCATGGCGAAGCTGAACGTAATGACATGGTCGAATATTTCGGCGAGCATCTGGATGGTTTTGTCTTTACACAAAATGGTTGGGTACAGAGCTATGGGTCACGTTGTGTTAAACCACCGGTAATTATTGGTGATATCAGCCGCCCTGAAGCCATTACCGTTGAATGGGCCAAATATGCTCAGTCTCTGACGGACAAACCGGTAAAAGGCATGTTAACCGGGCCGGTGACTATCCTGTGTTGGTCATTCCCGCGCGAAGATGTTAGCCGTGAAACTATTGCTAAACAAATTGCATTGGCACTGCGTGATGAAGTCGAGGATCTGGAGAAAGCCGGTATTGGTATCATCCAAATTGACGAACCAGCACTGCGTGAAGGCCTACCTCTGCGCCGTGCTGACTGGCAAGCTTATCTACAGTGGGCGGTTGATGCTTTTAAATTGAATGCGGCGGTCGCGCAAAACGATACTCAGATTCACACCCATATGTGTTACTGCGAGTTCAATGACATCATGGATTCTATTGCTGCGCTGGATGCTGATGTGATTACCATCGAAACGTCCCGTTCAGATATGGAATTGTTGGAGTCATTTGAAGACTTCGCTTATCCCAATGAAATAGGCCCCGGCGTTTATGATATTCACTCACCGAATGTGCCAAGTGTGGAATGGATTGAAGCTTTATTGCGCAAAGCGGCGCAGCGGATTCCTGCGGAACGTTTGTGGGTTAACCCAGACTGTGGTTTGAAAACCCGTGGCTGGCCAGAAACCCGTCAGGCGCTGGCAAACATGGTACTTGCGGCACAGCGCTTGCGCGCAGAACAAGCTTAATAGCGCTTTACTCTGTGTTGTGAGACTTCGGGCGCATATGTTGCGCCCTTTTTTATGGCTATTATTTATCTTCTTCAGGCACTGGGTTAGCAGCAACGCCGTGCTCTGCAAACCAGTTCAGCATGCGCTGCCAGCCATCCAGTGCAGATTCTGCGTGATAACTGGGGCGGTAATCCGCATTAAATGCATGCCCTGCCTCAGGGTAAACAATGATCTCGGCATCGGCATTCGCGGCCCTTAGTGCCTGACGCATGGTGTCAATATGCTCCTGGGTAATACTGCCATCTTTGCCACCATATAATCCCAATACCGGCGCGTTGAGGTCGACGGCAATATCAACCGGATATTTCGGTAGCAGTAAGGTTTTCTCTCCGACCAATTTGCCATACCAAGCTACAGCCGCTTTTAATTGCGGGTTATGAGCGGCATATAGCCATGCAATTCGCCCACCCCAGCAAAAGCCGGTAATGGCCAATTTGCTGGTATCCCCGCCGTGGCGCGATGCCCAATGTGCAGTATGGTCAAGGTCAACCATCACCTGCCTGTCAGGTATTTTGCTGACCAGATTTTTAACTAACGCATTGATATCATCATATTCTTTGGCATCCCCTTGGCGGAAGAATAATTCAGGGGCGATGGCCAAATATCCCTGCTTCGCCAGTCTGCGGCAGATATCCTGAATGTGCTCATGCACACCAAAGATTTCTTGTACAACAATAACGACAGGATATGGGCCAGTATGTTGGGCTGGCTTAGCAATATAGGCCGGTAACTCGTCTCCTTGGGACGGGATAGTGGTTTCCGTGCAGTGAATACCTTGTTGATCGGTATGGCGGGTCGTCGGGGCCAGAGGATCGACTGCGGGGGTGAATCCGCTTGCCGCCTGCCTGAGAGTCATCAATTGATCAGTTTTCACTGTGGTCTCCTTACGAAATGAGGAAAATATGGCTCGATAAAGTCTTATTGGGTTGAGCTATCCATTGCTCTGATATTTGCAGTTGTCGACTTTTACTATAGATAATCTGTGAGATTAATGAGATCAGGTTGCCGTAATTAAACGTTTTATTGCGATATTGAGGCACCTGCTCAGTCAACTGATGACGAGAAGATATATCGTCAACATTCATCAATGAGTCCTATCATTGTTATTCATATATAAAGTCACTGTTGCTGCGGGCTTTTTTTGTATAAAAAACAGTCTCAATGAAGTTGTTATGTGATATGTGTCACATTTAAAATGTATTTGAAGTTATCATTTCTTTTATCAAGGTGACCATCATCACGAAATAATGTGATGGTTTTGAGTAAAGTATTCCTTTGTACCTCCCTATAACATCTCTCATGAAAGAGGAGTCTCACACATGGCTAAATCCGACGTTTTTCACTTGGGCCTGACTAAAAATGATTTGCAAGGGGCGACTCTGGCTATCGTTCCGGGTGACCCACAGCGTGTTGAGAAAATCGCTAAATTGATGGATAACCCAGTACATCTGGCTTCACATCGTGAATTTACCTCATGGCGTGCCGAACTTGATGGCAAAGCTGTGATTGTCTGCTCAACTGGGATTGGTGGCCCATCCACCTCTATTGCGGTTGAAGAATTAGCGCAACTCGGTGTGCGGACGTTCCTGCGTATTGGTACTACAGGTGCGATTCAGCCACATATTAATGTTGGTGATGTATTGGTCACAACCGCAGCAGTGCGTTTAGACGGTGCCAGTCTGCACTTTGCGCCAATGGAATTCCCGGCAGTGGCTGATTTTGACTGCACCACAGCATTGGTTAATGCGGCTAAATCTGTTGGTGCGACGACTCATATTGGTGTCACCGCTTCTTCAGATACTTTCTATCCAGGGCAAGAACGCTACGATACTTACTCTGGCCGTGTTGTCCGCCGTTTCAAAGGCTCCATGGAAGAATGGCAATCTATGGGAGTAATGAATTATGAAATGGAATCAGCCACATTGCTGACAATGTGCGCCAGCCAAGGCCTGCGTGCCGGCATGGTCGCTGGGGTAATTGTTAACCGCACCCAGCAAGAAATTCCGAATGAAGAAACCATGAAAGCGACTGAAAGCCATGCGGTGAAAATTGTCGTTGAAGCGGCTCGCCACCTACTGTAATACCTACTGCTGGCGGGCCAGTAACTCTCCGCAAATGAATCAATGAATATCATACGAGCGGGTCAGTTACTGGCCCGTTCTTTATTTCGGCTGATTATCTGTTAATGTCGTAGCTCTTATAATGGACAATAATAAGAGGAAAATATGACGACACCTGTTCTATCTCATCCTTCCCTGCTGCCACTGGATGGTGGTATTAACTTTCGTGATCTTGGTGGTAACGTCGTTACAGATGGCCGGCGTATCAAGCGCGGGTTATTATTTCGCTCGGGTTCACTTGATCGTTTGAGTTCTAAAGATTGTGAGGTTCTCAGCAGTGGCTCCGTTGCTCAAATTCTAGATTACCGCGATGCTGATGAAGTTCAGGCCAAACCCGATATTGTTTGGCCGGGTGCCAGCTATCACAATATTCCAGCCAACCCACTCAGCAGTGAAGTTAACGCCAATCTCGAGAAACTGACAAACGAGACGTTAGCGACATTTGATGCCAGAGCCTTCATGCTAGAGCTCTATCGCCGCCTACCATTTAATAATCAAGCTTATAAGCAATTGGTCAGTTTGCTACAAAATAGTGCTTCGCCAGAACACGACGCGGCAGGTGTGGTACAACATTGTGCGGTCGGAAAAGACCGTACCGGAGTGGGTTCAGCATTGGTGCTGTTTGCTTTAGGGGCTGATGAATCGACAGTCTTGGAAGATTACTTGCTGACTGAAACGACACTGGCACCTTTTCGTGAACATATGCTGGCTGAACTGGCACTCAAATTAAATGATAAGGCACTAGGTCAATTTGCTTTTGTACTGTCGGCTCGAGAAGAGTTTATTCAAACTGCTCTGCTTAGTATTCAAGAGAGGTATGGTAGCCGCGAACAGTGGCTACAGCATGAATTTGGTCTTGGCAGCCGCGAGCGTGAAAAATTGCAGTCATATTTCTTGGAGTAATCGCATACCAAGAGGCTAATTTTGTGATTTATCGTGTATTGAGCCACCACTGGGTGGCTCTTTTTAACCGCTTAATGATGCAAACTACCGCTTAACCAGTTCGCGGGTATTTCTCTTAGGGACCAAGCGTATGTTAACGCCTGACAAATTCCCTGGAGAGAATGCTCATGCAACATGCGATTACCTTTGTTATCGCCTCCGCGTGTATCCTTATGATCTGCTACCGTTTATACGGTATCTTTTTTGTTCGTAAGGTTCTGCGAGTCGATGACAGTGAAGTAACACCTTCCCACACCTTTGAAGATGGTAAAGATTACGTTCCAACTAAAAAATGGGTGAACTTTGGTAGCCACTTTGCAGCTATTGCTGCGGCTGGCCCCTTGGTTGGCCCAGTACTGGCAGCCCAATATGGTTATTTACCCGGCTTCCTGTGGTTACTGATTGGTTGTGTTATCGGTGGTGCTGTGCACGACACCGTCGTTCTGTTTGCTTCAATGAAACATCAGGGTAAGTCCCTGTCTGAAGTGGCTAAATCAGAACTTGGGCCAGTCGCGGGCTGGTGTACCGGTCTGGCTATGCTATTTATTATCACTATTACCATGGCCGGGTTGTCGATGGTTGTGGTACATGCGCTGGAACGTAACCCTTGGGGTACTTTCGCGGTCTTCATGACAATCCCTATCGCAATTTGTGTTGGTTTATGGGAACGCATGACTGGCAGCATGAAAGGGGCTTCTTATGTCGGTATCGCCGCCATTATGGTGTGCGTGTTCGTCGGCCCTTACATTGAAGGCACTTGGCTTGGTGAATGGCTAATGCTGAAAGCCGATACCGTTAGTATTATTCTGCCAATGTATGCTTTCTTCGCTACAGCCTTACCTGTCTGGATGCTGTTAACCCCTCGCGGTTACCTCTCCAGCTTTATGAAAATCGGTGTATTCGGTGCACTGATTGTCGGTGTTGTATTTATTAACCCTGAAATTCAATTCCCAGCAGTAACACAGTTTATTCATGGTGGCGGCCCAGTTCTGGCAGGGCCGGTCTGGCCGTTTATCTCTATTACCATTGCTTGTGGTGCTATTTCCGGTTTCCATGCATTTATCGGTTCAGGTACTACACCAAAACAGATCGATAAATGGAGTGATATCCTACCTGTTGGTTTTGGCGCGATGCTGGCCGAATGTATGGTTGGGGTTATGGCCCTGATCGCTGCAACATCCCTGCATCCTGCTGACTATTTTGCGATTAACTCATCTGCTGAAGCCTGGAGTATGCTCGGCATGGAAGTGGTTAACCTGCCAAAACTGAGTCAGGAAATTGGCTTAGATTTGTATGGCCGTACCGGTGGTGCTGTTACCTTAGCTGTGGGTATGACGGATATCTTCATTCGAGTGCCATGGTTCAGTAGTTTAGCTGCTTACTTCTTCCAGTTTGTTGTGATGTTTGAAGCCGTATTTATTCTGACAGCCGTTGACTCTGGTACCCGTGTTGCTCGCTACCTGCTGCAAGATTTCCTGGGCGATATCTGGGCACCATTGAAACGCACTGATTGGTTACCTGGCACATTAGTGTGCAGTGTTATTGCTTGCGCGTTGTGGGGTTACCTCCTTAACTCCGGCGATATCAACTCGGTTTGGGCGCTGTTCGGCGTATCAAACCAGTTAATGGCTTCTGTTGGCTTAATCATTGGTGCCACTATCATCCTGCGTTTAGCAACCAAACGTGTTTACATGCTGACTTGTGTGATCCCACTTGCGTATCTGTTTGTCACTGTAAACTATGCGGGCTATTGGATGATTACCCATGTGTACTTCAATTCAGCAGCGAAAGGTTACAATTTGTTCAATGGTATTATCTCTATCATCATGATGACATTGGGTGTAATTATCTTGATATCAGCGCTGAAAAAATGGCGTGAACTGTGGATTCGCAGATCAGCCGAGATGGCTGGCAATAAAGTAGTCACTGCCAACGCTTGATATCATTGATATTCTAAATTAACCCTGATAAACGGTCGGAATCTTCCGGCCGTTTATTTTTTGTTAAACAAACATGTCGATACATTGAGTATGCTAATGGCAACTTTGTTGATAACAGGAAAATGCCTGTGACCCTAAATGATGTCATTACTACCGTTACTGATTTTGTTCGCGAACATGAGACGTGGGCAATGCCTATCGTATTCATTCTTGCTTTTGGTGAGTCGCTAGCCTTTCTTTCCCTGCTACTTCCCGCAACAGTTATTTTGCTTGGATTGGGCGCATTAATAGGTGAAAGCGGTATTTCTTTCTGGCCGATATGGGCCGCCGCCGCCGCTGGGGCCTTCTTTGGCGACTGGATCTCCTATTGGGTCGGAGATCATTACAAAGATCGCGTTGGTACTCTGTGGCCACTTTCCCGCAACCCCCAACTTCTTGTTCGCGGTCATGCTTTTTTCGAGCGCTGGGGGTTCTTTGGTGCCTTTATCGGCCGTTTCTTTGGTCCATTGCGCGCAGTCGTTCCTTTAGTCGCTGGGATTTGTGCTATGCCAAAGTTCTATTTCCAGTTGGCTAATATCACCTCCGCTATCATTTGGGCATTCGGTATTCTGGCTCCAGGCGCTTTTGGTATTCAGTGGCTTTCTCACTGGATAGATTAATATAGCCTGAACTCTCTAATGGGCCTCATATTTGTGGCTGATAGTTCTAGCGCATTTCTTTGTAGCAGAGTAAGCCGTTTTTTATCTGCTTACTATCTATGCGTACGGCTTCGCAATATGGCATGTAACGGAAAAATAATCTGGACATCCATACAGTGTCCCCTTACCTTGGCTGACAATAGGTAATGGGGAGATAACCGTGGATATCAGTTTATTTTATGGGCTGGGAGGCTGCCTACTTGGTGGGATTATTGGTTGGCTAATGGCTAGCTTGTATCAGCAGCGAAATAAGGCGCAGCAGGATATTGAACGGCGGTTACTGGAACAGGCATTACAACAGTCTCAGCAAAATACCTCGGAATTACAGGCTCTTTTGCAACGTAATGAACAACAATTACGCCAAGGTGAATTAGAACTCCGCAATTTGCACAGCCAACTGGCGGCAAATGCTGAAAAACTGCAACAGTTGACTCATTGGCGTAATGAATGTGAGCAGCTCAATCAAGAATTAAGAGCTCAACGAGAAGTGAATAGTGCACAAGAGGCTGAACTACGCGAGGTCACGATCCGCTTGGAAGAAACTCGGCTGACCGCAGAAGAAAAGCAACGTCTGCTTCTCAATAGCGAGCAACGGCTCACCACTCAATTCGAAAATCTGGCAAATCGCATCTTTGAACAAACGGGTCGCCGTGCGGACGAACAAAATAAGCAAAGTCTTGATCGTTTATTGTTACCTCTACGGGAACAGTTAGATGGTTTCCGAAGACAGGTTCAGGATAGCTTTGGGCAAGAGGCCCGTGAACGACATACTCTGACCCATGAAATCCGAAGTTTACAGCAGCTTAATGCGCAAATGGCGCGGGAAGCTCTAAACCTGACTAAAGCGCTCAAAGGGGATAATAAAACTCAGGGAAACTGGGGGGAAGTCGTTTTAGCAAAAGTGCTTGAAGCTTCAGGGTTGCGTGAGGGTTATGAGTATCAAACTCAAGTTAGTGTGAAAATTGATAGTAATAGTCGTATGCAACCGGATGTTATTGTGCGCTTACCGCAGGGTAAAGATGTTGTTATTGACGCTAAAATGTCGCTGGTGGCTTATGAGCGCTATTTTAATAGTGAAGATGATATTGAGCGCGACGCGGCCTTAAATGAACATTTATCATCGCTACGCGCTCACATCAGGATGTTGGGTCGTAAAGATTACCAGCAACTCCCCGGTTTACGTTCACTTGACTATGTATTGATGTTTATCCCTGTTGAGCCTGCGTTTTTGGTCGCTATTGACCGTCAGCCAGAATTGATAAACGAAGCCCTACAGCACAATATTATGTTGGTCAGCCCAACAACACTGCTGGTGGCTTTACGGACTATTACTAATTTATGGCGTTACGAGCACCAAAGCCAAAATGCGCAGCGTATAGCGGATAGAGCCGCCAAGCTCTATGACAAATTGCGCTTATTTGTTGATGACATGGAATCATTGGGGCAAAGCCTCGATAAGGCGCAGCTAAGTTATCGTCAGGCAATGAGCAAACTGTCGCAAGGCCGTGGTAATCTGATAGGGCAAGTTGAAGGTTTTCGCACTCTGGGGGTCGAGGTAAAACGACCTATTAGTCCAATATTGGCGGAGAAAGCCAGTATGGAAGATAAACCTGAGGGTGATTTAGCGCTATCCGATGATGCAGAATCTGAGATCAACAATTCTGCACCGCTGAAGTATCAGGGTTAGTTGCATGTTCCTCTTCTGTATGATGTTGAGAAAGCTGCGATTAAGCAGTTACCTTAATACCAGGTGAGGTGGGGCTTTCATCGGAGATCTGGTACACTTCCTCGAAAGATTGACTGAAAAGCAGGCAAAGAAAAATGGTAGATCAGGAGAAGGAAACCACTCATTTTGGTTTTCGCACCGTAGCCAAAGAACAAAAAGAAGGCATGGTGGCAGAAGTTTTTCATTCCGTAGCCGCCAAATACGATCTGATGAATGACCTGATGTCATTCGGCGTTCATCGTATTTGGAAGCGTTTTACCATTGACTGCAGCGGTGTTCGGCGCGGTCAAAAGGTATTAGATCTAGCGGGTGGTACCGGAGATTTAACAGCTAAGTTCTCTCGTCTGGTTGGTGAGCAGGGCGAGGTGGTTCTGGCGGATATCAATGAATCAATGTTGCGTATGGGGCGCGAAAAGCTACGCGATAAAGGTATTGTCGGCAATGTTAGCTACGTACAGGCGAATGCTGAAGCCTTACCATTCCCTGATAATCACTTTGATTGCATTACTATTTCATTCGGTTTGAGAAATGTAACCGAAAAAGAAAAAGCGTTGCGCTCTATGTTTCGGGTATTAAAACCCGGCGGCCGTTTATTGGTTCTTGAGTTCTCTAAGCCACTTCTGGAGCCTTTGAGTAAAGCCTATGATGCATACTCTTTCCATATTTTACCTAAAATTGGTGAACTTGTGGCGCAGGACTCTGAAAGCTACCGTTATTTGGCAGAGTCTATTCGAATGCACCCTGATCAAGAAACACTGAAAGGCATGATGATAGATGCCGGGTTTGAAAACGTAACCTATTCCAATTTAACCGGTGGCATTGTTGCGTTACATCGGGGTTTCAAGTTCTAACAGGAATAGAATTATGCCGCTAAAATCACTGATATTTAAATCCTTGTCACTGAAACCAACTTTGCTGTCGCCGCTAATAACAGCCGCTATAGAAACATCACTAAATAGCGTGCTCTTTCGCGATAAAAGTCTGAAAGCTGCCCGTTTACGTTTAACGGGGAAAGTCCTGCGTATCGAATTACGTGAGATGAGTTTTCCGCTGTTATTAGTATTTAGTGAGCGGCAGGTTGATGTTTTAAGCCAATGGGATGGTGATGCGGACTGCATAGTGAAAACGGACATTACTGTGCTGGTAAAGTTGCGTGACCGCCAACAACTATCGCCTTTGATGCGCAGCGGTGAACTGATTGTAGAAGGTAATATTCAGGTGGTTCAACAGCTAGTTACGCTCTTGGATCTTGCCGAGTTGGAGCCTGCTGAATGGTTGGCTCCCTATATTGGTGATGTTGCAGCGGAAACTATTGGGCAAGTAGTACATAAAAGTAGCCGTTTTCTCAGTAAGCAATTACAACAGCAGCAACTTTACTTGGCTGAAGCAATAACTGAAGAATGGAAAATGGCTCCAGCGCCGTTGGAAGTGGTGTGGTTTAACGAAGAGGTTGATGCCGCTGCTCGTGCAACTGAGGCTTTGAGTGCTAGATTGGCAACCATGGAGACAAAACAATGACGCCAGGAGAACTTCGGCGCCTGTATCTTATCATTCGGGTTTTCTTAAGCTATGGGTTGGATGAGCTAATCCCGAATATACGTTTGACGTTGCCACTACGCATTGGTCGTCATTTATTTTTCTGGTTGCCTAATCGTCATAAAGATAAACCTCTGGGTGAGCGTTTACGCCTTGCCTTACAGGAGTTAGGGCCTGTCTGGATCAAATTTGGTCAGATGATGTCCACGCGGCGTGATCTCTTCCCGCCGGCAATTGCCGATCAGCTTGCTTTATTACAGGATAGAGTTGCCCCATTCGATGGTGCTTTGGCGCGAAAGCATATTGAGATCGCAATGGGTGGGCCGTTAGAAACATGGTTTGACGATTTTGAGCAGGAAGCTTTAGCCTCCGCTTCTATTGCTCAGGTACATACGGCGCGTTTAAAAGAGAATGGCCAAGAAGTCGTACTCAAAGTTATTCGGCCTGATATTTTGCCCATTATTAAAGCCGACGTACGTTTGATGTATCGTCTTGCTGGTTGGGTACCCAAGCTTTTACCTGATGGTCGTAGATTACGTCCAAGGGAAGTTGTCCGTGAATATGAAAAAACACTGCTTGATGAGCTAAATTTGCTGCGCGAGGCCGCTAACGCTATCCAGTTGCGTCGCAATTTTGAAGACAGCCCAATGCTCTATATCCCAGAAGTCTATTCTGATTATTGCCGCGAAAGTGTATTGGTGATGGAGCGAATTTACGGCATACCTGTATCTGATATTACTGCTTTGGAAGATCAAGGCACCAATATGAAGCTGCTGGCTGAGCGCGGGGTTCAAGTCTTTTTCACTCAGGTGTTTCGTGACAGTTTTTTCCACGCAGATATGCACCCGGGGAATATATTTGTCAGCTATGAGCACCCTCATGACCCACTTTACATTGGTATCGATTGCGGCATTGTTGGCTCGCTGAATAAAGCGGATAAACGCTATCTGGCTGAAAATTTTATTGCTTTCTTTAATCGAGATTATCGGCGGGTTGCTGAGTTACATGTCGATTCTGGCTGGGTTCCTCGTGATACTAATGTTGAGGATTTTGAATTTGCTATCCGTACCGTCTGCGAACCTATTTTCGAAAAACCACTGGCGGAAATATCCTTCGGGCATGTGTTATTGAATCTTTTTAACACGGCACGCCGTTTTAATATGGAAGTACAGCCGCAGTTGGTTCTCTTGCAGAAAACATTATTATATGTTGAAGGTCTGGGGCGTCAACTCTATCCACAGCTTGATCTCTGGACGACAGCTAAGCCTTTCCTTGAGAGTTGGCTGCGAGATCAAGTTGGGTTGCCTGCGGTTATCCGAGCACTGAAAGAGAAAGCACCATTTTGGGCTGAGAAATTTCCAGAGTTACCAGAACTTGTATATGACAGTTTGCAGCAGCACAAATTATTACAGCAAAGTGTCGATAAACTCACGACTCAAATGCAAGGCCAGCAACAACGTCAGGGGCAATCGCGGTATTTATTCGGTGTTGGCGCTACACTATTAGTCAGTGGTACCATTTTATTCTTGGCCGATGCGGTAGAAATTTCAACGGGATTCATTGTCGCTGGAGTATTGGCTTGGTTTATTGGTTGGCGACGTACCAGTTAATGATTTATTGCTAAAAGTTTCTGTGGATAGCCTATTGTACGACTTATGAGTAATGTAAAAGATATTCAAGAAGTCGCTTATTTGTTCAAGAAGCTATGCGCTAGTTCAAAATGCGGTAAGTTAGATAGATATTCACAGAGGTTATATGACGTATAATGCGGCCCTCTGTGGAATAACCCTTGTATATAGAGGTGAATGTAATGGGTGGTATAAGTATTTGGCAGTTATTAATCATTGCCGTGATCGTTGTCTTGTTGTTTGGTACTAACAAACTGCGGACGCTAGGGTCAGATCTGGGGGCATCCATCAAAGGCTTTAAAAAAGCAATAGGTGATGAGCCACAAACCCCGCCAACTGATGCTGATAAAACCAGCAACGATGCTGACTTTGCAAAATCGATCGCTGAAAAGCAGCAGCCAGTAGTTAAAGCTGAAGAGTCTAAGAGTCACGACAAAGAGCAGGGATAAGCTGTGTTCGATATCGGGTTTAGTGAACTGCTGCTGGTACTTGTGATCGGTCTGGTCGTCCTTGGGCCAGAGCGACTACCGGTGGCGGTAAGAACAGTCGCTGGTTGGATTCGTACATTGCGTTCACTTGCGGCCACAGTGCAGAATGAATTAGCACAAGAGCTTAAAATTCAAGAGTTGCAAGACAGTCTGAAAAAAGCAGAAGAGGCTGGTTTGCAGAACCTGACCCCTGAGCTGAAAGCTTCAATGGATGAACTCAAAGAGGCTGCTGAATCGCTGAAACGGTCTTATCATTCTGACATCAGCTCGCAAGCACCACACACCATCCATAACCCGCTAGTGACCGAACCGGAAGCGATTCATGATGGTGTGACACCTGCTGAGTCCGCAACAAAGGCTCAAGCATCACCTCAAGCGCCGAGCCCTGATATTGATAAAGCCGCCACTTCGGTCGCGGTTGAAGCCACCTCTGATAGTGATGGAAAACACATTACTCAGGATGAGGTATTTTCTGCGTCTGGCTCTTCGTCTGCAGATAGGGAGTCGGTTCCTGTTATGAATGCTCCCGTAACAAAAGCGCAAACTGCCACTGTTGGCACCCATAGCACAGATTCACTTCGTGCTGACCAACCTCGAACTCACCAACCTGGCGGCGATCGGTAAACATGGCTGTTGATGATACCCAACCCCTTATTACTCATTTAATAGAATTGCGTAAGCGGCTATTGAATTGCATCATCACTATTTTAGTGGTTTTTTTCGTATTGGTTTTTTTTGCCAATGATATTTACCACTTGGTTTCAGCACCGTTGATCAAACAACTGCCTGTTGGTTCCAGTATGATCGCAACAGATGTCGCATCACCGTTCTTTACCCCGATTAAGTTGACCATGATGGTTTCGGTGTTCGTCTCAGCGCCGATGATCCTCTATCAGGTTTGGGCGTTTATAGCCCCTGCGTTGTATAAACATGAGCGCCGCTTGATGGTCCCACTGCTGATTTCCAGCAGCTTCTTATTTTATCTGGGAATGGCATTTGCTTACTTTGTTGTTTTCCCGCTAGCTTTTGGTTTTTTTGCCAAAACTGCCCCGGAAAGTGTATTAATCGCAACAGATATCACTAAGTACCTTGATTTCGTCATGGCACTTTTTATGGCTTTTGGTATTTCCTTCGAAGTCCCGATTGCGATAATTCTTCTGTGCTGGGCGGGGGTTACAACTCCTGAAGCATTGAAGAAAAAACGGCCTTATGTATTTGTTGGCGCTTTTGTTGTGGGGATGCTTCTCACCCCACCTGATGTGTTGTCACAAACATTGTTAGCAATTCCGATGTATCTATTATTTGAAGTGGGTGTGTTCTTTGCCCGTTTCTACACCGGCAAACAGCGCCGTACAGATATTGAGGAAGAGGATGAAGAAGTCGATAGTCATCCGAAAGAACCTTAAATTTCTGCTTTGATATTTTAGCCGCCCTCTGGGCGGCTTCTGTTTTGGAACACTTATGTTTGATATCGGTGTGAACTTAACCAGTTCACAATTTGCAAAAGATTGCCCTCAGGTCGTGGCCCGTGCAAAAGAAGCTGGGGTTACCGGTATGCTGATTACCGGTACTGATGCTAAAGAAAGCGTGGATGCACTTGAGCTTGCCATGGCCTATCCGGAATATTGCTGGTCAACCGCAGGTGTTCACCCTCATCATGCGAGCAGTTGGCAAATAGATGTGGAGCAGCAAATTAGGGCATTGGCAGGCAATGCCGCCGTAGTCGCCATTGGTGAGTGTGGGTTGGATTTTAATCGCAACTTCTCTACTCCCGCAGAACAAGAAATCGCCTTTACTGCACAGCTTGCTTTGGCTGCTGAACTTTCTTTGCCCGTATTCTTGCATTGCCGAGAAGCTCACGAACGGTTCATCACTTTACTTTCACCTTGGCTAGATAAAATTCCCGCCGCTGTTGTGCATTGCTTTACCGGCACTGCTGATGAATTAGATTCTTGTCTGAAATTAGGCCTATCTATCGGCATTACCGGTTGGGTTTGTGACGAACGACGCGGTCTTGAACTTAGAGCGTTATTACCGAGTATTCCTGTTCAGCAACTGCTGTTGGAAACCGATGCTCCTTATTTATTGCCGCGAGATATACATCCCAAACCTGCATCCCGCCGCAATGAGCCCTATTTTCTGCCTCATATCGTCCAGCAGGTTGCTGTCTGGCGACAAGAAGACCCTCAATGGCTGGGACAGAAAACTGATGAAAACGCCCGCCGGATTTTCCGGTTGGTTTGAGTTAGGAGAACAATATGAGCTATGCATTCCCGGGCACCTTCCCTGGTCGCCGTATGCGCCGAGTGCGCCGTCATGATTTCAGTCGTCGGCTGGTTGCTGAGAATCAGCTGACAGTCAATGATTTGATTTATCCGGTGTTTGTCATGGAAGGACACAACCATCAGCAGGCCGTTTCGTCCATGCCGGGAGTCTCGCGTATGACGATTGATTTGTTGGTGAAAGAAGCTGAGGCCATTGCCAAGCTTGGCGTCCCGGTCATATCGTTATTCCCGGTTATTGAACCAGGTATGAAATCATTACATGCGGAAGAGGCCTATAACGCGAATGGTTTGGTGCAGCGGACGGTTCGTGCACTAAAAGACGCGGTGCCAGAATTAGGTATTCTGACTGATGTCGCCCTCGATCCGTACACAACCCATGGGCAAGATGGTGTGATTGATGCTGATGGTTATGTCATCAACGACATAACCAAAGAAATTTTGGTTCGTCAGGCATTGTCACATGCAGAGGCTGGCGCTGAAATTGTTGCCCCGAGTGATATGATGGATGGCCGTATTGGTGCTATTCGCGATCAGTTGGAGTTGCAAGGATGGGTTAATACGCAAATCATGGCGTATTCAGCAAAATATGCTTCGTGCTACTACGGCCCATTCCGTGATGCCATTGGTTCCAGCAATAATTTGAAAGGCGGCAATAAAAAAGCGTATCAAATGGATCCCGCAAACAGTGATGAGGCTTTACAAGAGATTGCTCAGGACTTACAGGAAGGGGCCGATATGGTGATGGTCAAACCTGGGATGCCATATCTGGATGTGGTTCGTCGGGTGAAAGACACCTTTGGGGTTCCGACCTTTGCTTATCAGGTTTCTGGTGAATATGCGATGCACATGGCTGCAATCCAAAATGGCTGGTTGCAAGAGAAACCGACGGTAATGGAGTCTTTACTGTGCTTTAAACGCGCGGGTGCGGATGGCGTATTAACCTATTTTGCAAAGCAAGTAGCCCAGTGGTTACATGACGATCAAATGCAGCGTTAATTCTTTTGTTATCGCTAGAAACTGGGTATTAGTCATTAAGTTGCAAGGTAGGTACTGAGATACCTACCTTGAATTCAGTAAATTAAGCATTTTACTGTTTTTCGAACTGACGATTATCCAGGCTTTGTAATACCTGACTATTAAGCATATTCAGCAGCAACATTGAGCGCGCTTCGCCATCTGGCTCGGTATAAATTGCCTGTAAGCCAGAAAAAATACCCTCTGTAATTGTCACTACATCACCAGCAATGGGGATCTCCGGAGCAATGATTTTGTCCGCCGTATGGGATTGCATCTCAGCAATAACGATAGCTGGGATTACTGCGGGCTGTACGCCAAACCTAACAAAGTGACTTACACCTCGGGTGGCACTTATCGTGGTGGTATGAATATGTTCCGGATCAAACTCCACAAATAGATAATTCGGGAATAATGCTTCTGTCGTTTCAATTCGTTTTCCGCGAACCATCTTTTCGATAGCGACTACTGGTGTCCAGCAGTTCACTTCTTGCCGCTCTAGATGCTCTTTAGCGCGTAAAAGCTGACCACGTTTACAATATAACAAATGCCAATGTCTCATCATTTCATATGCCTTTAGCTACTATTTGGCAGCATAGCAAAAGTGGGGATATTTATATAGTGAGGAAAAACACACCATTTTAGATATATGTCTGTTATATAAGGATTTAGATTATTTTATATCGAAAGAATGCAATCTGTATGTGTCAATGTAAATGGCCAATAGCTGCTTGATGTTTTTTCGGGTTACCCAACCTTCATTTTAACAAAAAGACAGCAACTGCTATAAAGACAGCCTATAATGGCGCATCACATAGCCGCCGAAATGATCAGCATGAAATACCGTGACTTACGTGACTTCCTCTCGTTGCTGGAACAGAGGGGCGAACTTAAACGTATTAGCCAGCCTATTGATCCCTATCTGGAAATGACAGAAATTGCCGATCGCACTTTGCGTGCAGGTGGGCCAGCATTGCTTTTCGAGAATCCAAAAGGCTACAGCATGCCAGTGTTGTGTAATCTGTTTGGCACAGCCAAGCGGGTTGCCATGGGGATGGGGCAAGAAGATGTCAGCGCACTGCGCGATGTCGGTAAACTTTTGGCTTTCCTGAAAGAACCTGATCCTCCGAAAGGTTTTCGAGATCTATTCGATAAACTGCCGAAATTTAAGCAGGTATTGAATATGCCAACGAAATGCCTAAGCTCCGCTCCGTGTCAGGAGCAAGTGTGGGAGGGCGATGATGTTGATCTAAGTCGAATTCCTGTAATGCACTGTTGGCCTGAGGATGCCGCCCCATTAGTCTCTTGGGGGTTGACGGTGACTCGTGGCCCGCATAAAGAGCGCCAGAATCTGGGGATCTATCGCCAGCAAGTCTTGGGCAAAAACAAGTTAATTATGCGCTGGCTCTCCCATCGTGGTGGGGCTTTAGACTATCAAGAATGGTGTGAGGCGCATCCAGGAGAACGTTTCCCCGTCGCCGTCGCGCTCGGGGCTGATCCTGCGACCATTTTGGCTGCAGTAACGCCAGTGCCTGATACTCTGTCTGAATATGCTTTTGCCGGTCTATTACGCGGACATAAAACCGAAGTCGTAAAATGTCTTTCCAACTCACTTGAAGTTCCTGCAAGTGCAGAAATTGTATTGGAAGGATATATTGAGCAGGGTGAGATGGCACCAGAAGGCCCTTATGGTGACCATACCGGTTATTACAATGAGGTTGATAGTTTCCCTGTCTTTACCGTCACACATATTACCCAACGTAAAGACGCGATTTATCATTCAACCTATACTGGCCGCCCACCCGATGAACCGGCAGTAATGGGCGTTGCACTGAACGAAGTATTTGTGCCTATTTTGCAAAAGCAATTCCCTGAGATTGTTGATTTTTATCTGCCGCCAGAAGGCTGTTCATACCGCCTGGCCGTGGTGACCATCAAGAAACAGTATGCTGGTCATGCAAAACGCGTGATGATGGGTGTTTGGTCGTTTTTACGTCAGTTTATGTATACGAAATTTGTTATTGTTTGTGACGATGACATTAACGCCCGTGATTGGAATGATGTGATTTGGGCAATTACGACCCGAATGGATCCGTCGCGCGATACGGTATTAATTGAAAATACGCCAATAGATTATTTGGATTTCGCCTCACCGGTTTCCGGTTTGGGATCGAAAATGGGGCTGGATGCCACCAACAAATGGCCAGCTGAGACCCCGCGTGAATGGGGGCGTCCTATTAAGATGGATGAAGAAGTTCGCGCCCGCGTTGATGCTATTTGGGATGAGCTCGCCATTTTCAGTGACAAAGAGACGAAACGCTAACCGGCGTCCATTTTGTCCTTAGTTTTGCATTTGATGACCCGACAGAGGGAAGGCATGACAACTTTAAGCTGTAAAGTAACCTCCGTAGAGGCCATTACCGATACGGTGTACCGGGTGCAACTGGTACCTGCATCCGCATTTTCTTTCCGTGCTGGGCAGTATTTGATGGTCGTCATGGATGAGCGCGATAAGCGCCCATTCTCTATGGCATCCACGCCACTGCAAAAAGACTCCATCGAGCTGCATATCGGGGCTTCGGAACTGAATCTATACGCCATGGCGGTGATGGACCGAATTCTGAAAGAGAAAACACTGGATGTGGACATCCCTCATGGTGAGGCGTGGTTCCGCGAAGGCAGTCACCGGCCATTGATTTTGATTGCTGGCGGGACCGGTTTTTCCTATGCGCGTTCAGTTTTGTTGGCGGCGTTAGCGGAGCAACCGGATCGTGAAGTTTCCATCTATTGGGGTGGGCGCGAAGCGGTGCATTTATATGATCTTGGCGAGCTGGAAGCGCTATCAATTAAGTATCCGCAGTTGAAAGTTATTCCTGTGGTTGAGCAGCCCGAAGAGGGTTGGCGCGGTCGTACCGGAACCGTTTTGAGCGCCGTGCTGCAAGACTACGGCTCTCTCGCGGAGCAGGATATTTATATTGCAGGCCGTTTCGAAATGGCCAAAATTGCCCGTGAGCGTTTCTGTGCTGAACGGGGCGCGCAGGAAGCACACATCTTTGGTGATGCTTTTGCCTTTATCTGAGTAAAAAGCCCGCCCCTGACAGGCGGGAAAACGGCAACTAAACTCCAGTCTAAGGGCCTGTATTCAGGCCCTTAATGTTTTTGGTCATACGCGTTCAAAGATAGTCGCGATTCCTTGGCCTAAACCGATACACATGGTCGCCAGGCCGAATTGCACATCACGGCGTTCCATCAGATTGAGCAACGTGGTCGAAATACGCGCCCCGGAACAACCCAATGGATGGCCGAGAGCAATGGCGCCGCCATTCAGGTTGACCTTGTCATCCATACTTTCCAGCAGCCCCAAACCTTTCAGGCAAGCCAGTGATTGAGCGGCAAACGCCTCATTTAATTCAAATAAACCAATATCTTCGAGCTTGAGCCCAGCACGTTTCAATGCCAATTGACTGGCAGGGACTGGGCCATATCCCATAATCGAGGGGTCACAGCCGACGACGGCCATAGAACGAATGCGCGCACGAGGTGTTAAACCTAATGATTTTGCACGTGATTCACTCATGATAAGCATTGCAGAAGCACCATCGGAAAGAGCAGATGATGTTCCGGCTGTCACAGTACCATTCACCGGATCAAAGGCTGGGCGTAGCGCCGCTAAACCTGCCAGATTAGTTTCAGGGCGAATAACTTCATCGAAATCAAAACGTTTTAATATTCCGTCGGCATCATGCCCATTCGTGGCGACAATCTCATTGGCAAAATGACCAGCCTGTGTCGCCGCATAGGCGCGTTGATGGGAGCGCAGAGCAAACTCATCTTGTGACTGGCGACTGATATTGTGAATTTTTGCCAGCATTTCGGCCGTTAATCCCATCATTCCAGCCGCTTTAGCGACAGTGCGGCCCATACCTGGATGGAAATCAACACCGTGATTCATAGGCACATGGCCCATATGTTCCACGCCACCAATCAAACTGACTTGTGCATCACCCACCATGATAGCTCTGGCACCATCATGCAAAGCTTGCATTGAGGAGCCACACAGGCGGTTAACTGTTACCGCAGGAACACTATGGGGAATTTCGGCCAGCAAAGAAGCATTGCGGGCAATATTAAAGCCCTGCTCTAGCGTTTGTTGCACACAACCCCAATAGATATCGTCGATTTCGGCGGCATTCAACCCAGGATTACGGCTTAACACTTCCCGCATTAAATGGGCAGAGAGATCTTCCGCCCGAACATGACGGAATGCTCCGCCTTTGGAGCGGCCCATCGGGGTGCGGACGGCATCTATAATGACTACATTTTCCATGTTTTCAGACCTCATGCCGGTTGACTGGTAGAAACATCAAGCAGCGCTGCTGCCACAGGATAATAGCTTTCGTTATGTTCAGCTTTGGATCTTAATCCTGGTGGAACTTGATATAGCGCACCAAGATGGGCATAGCGTTGAGCCATTTCGACATAATTTGCACTGCCGATGGTGTCAAGGTAACGGAAAACACCGCCGTGGAATGGCGGGAACCCAAGGCCATATACTAGCGCCATATCACCTTCCGCCGGGCTGGCGATAATGCCTTCCTCCAGGCATCGCACCACTTCATTGATCATTGGAATCATAGTGCGGGCAATAATGTCATCATCACTAAATTTCTGGATGGGTTGGCTGACTTGTGCCAGTAATGCATCGGCTTGTTCATCATTCTCTTTGCGCGGTTTACCTTTGGCATCTTGGGTATAGCGGTAGAAGCCTTGGCCATTCTTTTGACCAAATCGTTGATTATCAAACATCACGTCAACTGCATCGCGATAATCTTTACTCATACGATCAGGGAAACCAGCAGCCATCACGGCTTGCGCATGATGCGCGGTATCAATACCCACCACATCTAATAAGTAAGCAGGGCCCATTGGCCAGCCAAATTGTTTTTCCATTACTTTATCAATTTGGCGGAAGTCTGCGCCGTCTCTGACTAACATGCCGAATCCCGCCAGATACGGGAATAAGACACGGTTAACAAAGAAACCTGGGCAATCATTCACCACAATAGGGGTTTTACCCATTTGCGTGGCGTATGCAACAACAGCAGCGATAGTTTTATCTGAGGTTTTTGCACCGCGAATAATCTCAACCAACGGCATCCGATGCACCGGGTTGAAGAAATGCATGCCGCAGAAGTTTTCTGGGCGCTTAAGGGACTTAGCGAGCTGATCAATCGGAATTGTAGAGGTGTTCGAGGCTAAAACAGTCTCCTCACCAATGAGTGCTTCAACCTCGGCAAGGACGGCCGCTTTCACTTTTGGATTTTCCACCACGGCCTCCACGATGACTTGGGCGCGTTCAATACCGGTGTAATCCAATGTCGGCTGGATGGTCGCCAGGATATTCGCCATTTTCAGACCATCTATTTTGCCGCGTTCCCATTGTTTATTCAGTAGCTTGGCGGCTTCATTCATCCCCAATGTCAGGGATTTGTCATTAATATCTTTCATTATGACCGGCACACCTTTCAGTGCCGATTGATAGGCAATACCGCCGCCCATAATCCCCGCACCCAGCACCGCGGCCTGTTTTGGCGCACTGATACCTTTGGCGAGTTTTTTGGCCTGGCCTTTAACATATTGGTCATTCAGGAAAATACCGACTAATGCACGCGCTTCATTGGAACCCGCTAATGGAACAAAACTATTGGTTTCCAGCTTCAATGCTTCGGCTCGGCCAAATTTTGCAGCGGCTTCAATGGTTTTGACGGCGGTCAACGGTGCCGGATAGTGTTTACCTGCCACTTGCATGACCATGCCTTTAGCAATGGTAAAGCACATGGCGGCTTCGGTCGGGTTGAGCTTCAGCGGCTCTAATTTCGGGCGGCGCGCTGCTTTCCAGTCGAGCTTCCCGTCAATGGCCTGTTTCAGCATAACTAAAGCGGCATCGGCCAGCTTCTCAGGGGCGACGACGGCATCAACCAACCCAACTTTTAAGGCATCTTTGGCAATAATATCTTTGCCCGCGGCGATAATTTCCAGCGCACTGTCAGCACCTAATAAGCGCGGTAAACGTACCGAACCGCCAAAGCCCGGCATGATACCCAGCTTGGTTTCTGGCAGGCCGATTCGGGTTTCCGGCGAGGCAACACGGAAATCTGTGGCGAGAATACATTCACATCCACCACCCAGCGCATATCCATTGATTGCAGAAATGGTCGGCACTGGTAAGTCTTCTAAACGATTGAAAATATCGTTGGCGAAAACCAACCATTGATGCAGTTTTTCTGGTGGCTCGTTAAACAGGGACAGAAACTCGGTGATATCGGCACCGACAATAAAAGCTGCTTTGGCAGAACGCAGTAGCAACCCTTTGAGTTCACTTTGTTTTTCCAGCACAGCCAGGGCTTCACCCAAATTGGCTACAGTTTTGGTATCCAGTTTATTAACTGAACCCGGTGCATCAAACACCAACTCGGCAATGCCGTTTTGCAGCCAGTGAAGCTTTAGTGTTTCGCTTTGGTAGAGCATATCTATCTCCTGAATAAGCGCATGTGATCTGGTATGACCAGATATTTAGGAAGTGTGGATATTTTGTTAATGAATTGCAAACAAGAGATTGATTTTTTGCAGTGAAGATCACAGTCGATCAGAAAGGATAATTGATTTTTATCGAGTTTATTCGCGACGAATTGAGTGGGGAAATATTGAATTTAGCGCGCCAGGTAATGTATTTGCCTGGTAGATAAGAGGTCGTCGAAACATGGCTTTAGCGACTATGATAAGATAAAAAAATTAAGTTCTAATAGCAAAGGGTACTGTGATGGAAACGCTGGCTTCTTTATATAACGAACATTTATCCACCCTACAACAACGCACCCGCGATGTGTTAGAGCGCCATCAGTTGGACGCTTTACTGATTCATTCCGGTGAGTTACAACGTATTTTCCTTGATGACCGCGACTATCCTTTTAAAGTGAATGCCCAATTCAAAGCTTGGGTGCCGGTGACGCAAGTTCCAAACTGCTGGTTATGGGTTGATGGTGTTAATACGCCGAAGTTATGGTTTTACTCCCCGGTAGATTATTGGCACAGTGTTGAACCGCTACCTGATAGCTTCTGGACCCAACAACTGGATATTCAGCCGTTAGCTAACGCCGATGACATTGCACAGCAATTACCTGTGCCGCGCGAGCGAGTGGCCTATATTGGTTATGCTCAGCAACGCGCGCAAGCTCTGGGATTCAGTGCCGAAAACATTAACCCCAAACCGGTGTTGGATTACCTTCACTTTTACCGCTCTTATAAAACAGATTATGAACTGGCGTGCATGCGCGAAGCCCAAAAGATGGCGGTCGCTGGGCATCGGGCTGCACATGAAGCATTCCAGTCGGGTATGAGTGAGTTTGACATCAATTTGGCGTATCTAATGGCTACGGGTCACCGTGATACTGATGTGCCATACGATAATATTGTTGCGCTGAATGAGAATTCGGCAGTGCTGCATTACACCACATTGCAACATCAGCCCCCGGCAGAGATTCGTAGTTTCCTAATTGATGCAGGCGCTGAATACAATGGTTATGCTGCTGATCTGACTCGTACTTATGCTGCAAACAGTGAAAGCGATTTTGCCGCATTGGTTGCAGACCTTAATAATGAACAGCTTGAACTGATCAAAACCATTAAAAGTGGCGAACGCTATACCGATTATCATATTCAGATGCATCAGCGTATTGCCAAACTGCTGCGCACTCATAATCTGGTCACCGGTATCAGTGAAGAGGCGATGGTTGAAAAAGGCATTACCTGCCCATTCTTGCCGCATGGATTGGGTCACCCGCTTGGGCTGCAAGTTCATGATACTGCTGGATTTATGCAAGATGACAAAGGAACGCATCTCAGTGCGCCATCCCAATATCCTTACTTGCGTTGCACGCGTATCCTGCAACCCCGCATGGTACTGACCATTGAGCCGGGCCTCTACTTTATCGAATCTCTATTGGCCCCTTGGCGCGCGGGTGAATTCAGCCAGTATTTCAATTGGGAACTTATTGATGCGCTGAAGCCTTATGGTGGTATTCGTATAGAAGATAATATCGTTATTCATGATAATCGGGTCGAGAACATGACACGTGACCTGAAGCTGGCCTAATGCAGCCTTATTTGATACCTGCGGCTCCGGTAACTGTCAGCGAAGAAATCAAGAAAAGCCGTTTCATCACCTTGCTGGCACATACCAGCGGGGTGAGTGAAGCAAAAGAATTTATTCAGCAGATAAAGCAGCAGCACCCAACAGCCCGGCATCATTGCTGGGCTTTTGTTGCCGGGACACCAACAGATTCACAGCAATTAGGTTTTTCCGATGATGGTGAGCCCTCGGGCACAGCGGGTAAACCTATTCTGGCGCAGCTGATGGGCAGTGGGATTGGTGAAATCACGGCCGTGGTTGTGCGCTATTATGGCGGCATCAAGCTCGGTACTGGCGGGTTAGTCAGGGCGTATGGCAGTGGTGTTCAACAAGCGTTAAAGCAGATTGAAGTAAAATATAAAGTCCCACAGGTAGAATATACTTTGCAGTGTGACTATGCGCAGCTCGCGATGGTCGAAACATTATTACAGCAGGTTGAAGGCCAGATTTTACAGAGTGAATATGCACAACTCGTGACACTTCATCTCTCTTTGCCAGCAACTCAAGCCAGTCAGGTCGGGGATAAATTGCGAGATCTCAGTCGTGGTACGTTGCAATTGACGCCCATTTCGCAATAATCCCCATCCAAGTGAATTGCTAAGGAACGTGCCGGAATGCATTTTCGTGCCATAACCCGTATTGTTGGTCTGCTGGTCATCTTATTCTCCGGGACAATGTTTATTCCCGGGCTAGTGGCCTTGATCTATCGTGATGGTGCCGGCCGTGCCTTCAGCGAAACTTTTTTTGTTGCTCTGGCGATAGGCCTGTTGCTTTGGCTACCAAACCGAAAACAGAAGCATGAGTTGAAACCCCGCGAGGGCTTTCTCATCGTGGTGCTGTTCTGGACGGTACTGGGCAGTGTCGGGGCATTACCTTTTCTATTCTCAGAACGACCCAATCTTTCGTTAACTGATGCATTCTTTGAATCATTCTCCGGGCTGACCACCACCGGGGCCACCACACTGGTGGGATTGGATTCACTGCCCAAAGCTATTTTATTCTATCGACAAATGCTGCAATGGCTTGGCGGCATGGGGATCATCGTCTTGGCGGTGGCTATTTTGCCTATCTTGGGCGTCGGGGGCATGCAGCTCTATCGTGCAGAAATGCCCGGCCCGTTGAAAGATAATAAAATGCGCCCCCGAATTGCTGAAACGGCTAAAACACTGTGGCTTATCTATGTCTTACTGACCATTGCCTGCGCACTTTCGCTATGGGGCGCGGGGATGTCGGTGTTTGATGCCATTTCTCACAGTTTCTCAACAATTGCCATAGGCGGCTTCTCTACTCATGACGCCAGTATCGGTTACTTCAATAGCCCGACGATTAACACCATTATTGGCATTTTCCTGCTGATTTCGGGCTGTAACTTTGGTCTACATTTCGCCGTACTCAGTGGCCGAAGTTTGAAAGTTTATTGGCGCGATCCCGAATTCCGTATGTTTATCTTTGTACAATTGACGCTGGTTATCGTTTGTACCTTGGTACTCTGGCAACACAGTGTGTACAAATCGGGGCTGGAAACATTAAACCAGGCCTTTTTCCAAGTGGTGTCCATGGCGACCACTGCGGGGTTCACGACAGACAGCATTTCTAAGTGGCCGCTGTTCCTGCCGATACTCTTATTATGTTCTGCTTTTATAGGGGGCTGTGCGGGGTCGACTGGCGGCGGATTGAAAGTTATCCGTATTCTGTTGCTTTATCTGCAAGGCTCACGTGAATTAAAACGTTTAGTGCATCCAAACGCGGTTTACACCATTAAATTGGGGCGGCGAGCATTACCGGAAAGAATATTGGAAGCGGTCTGGGGGTTCTTCTCCGCCTATGCTTTGGTTTTTATCATTAGTATGTTGGCGATTATCGCGACGGGGGTTGATGAGTTCTCTGCTTTTGCGGCGGTCACCGCAACTTTGAACAATCTTGGGCCAGGTCTGGGGGTTGTTGCTGATAACTTTACCTCTATGAACCCAGCGGCGAAATGGATACTGGTGATAACCATGTTATTTGGTCGATTGGAAGTTTTCACCCTACTGGTTCTTTTCACCCCAACATTCTGGCGTGAGTAATTCTGCATAAGGAACATTGCTATGAAAGTACTGATACTTTACTCCAGCCGAGACGGCCAAACACAAAACATCGCCTCTTATATAGCTAAGGAATTATCGGCAACAGCGACGTGTGAAATACAAGACTTGGCAGGAGTAGGGCAAATAGACTTGAACCAGTATCAACAAGTGATGATTGGTGCTTCGGTGCGTTATGGCCATTTCAGTCCAGTATTAAGTAAATTCGTCAATAAACACGTCGAACAGCTCAATCAGATGCCGAGCGCGTTCTTTGCTGTCAATCTTACTGCTCGCAAACCAGAAAAACGTTCGCCACAGACCAACGCCTATGTCCGTAAGTTTTTGCTGAGCACACCGTGGCAGCCCACATTGTGCACGGTATTCGCTGGAGCGCTGCGTTATCCGCGTTATCGGTGGATAGACCGGGTCATGATTCAACTTATTATGCGCATGACGGGCGGCGAAACAGATACCAGTAAAGAAGTTGAGTATACCGATTGGCAACAGGTAAGCGGTTTTACACAGGATTTCTCTGCGCTACAGTACGAAAAGTAACAATAATGGTGGTTATCACCGCAAATTGCTGAAATAAAACACGGTTGAAAAGTTTTTTCAAATTAGGGGTTGCAGGCTGTCAGGAACTCCCTATAATGCGCCTCCACTGACCGGGAACAACGAAACATACTTCGCCGGGTCAGGAAGAGAAAAGATAGACTTTGACTTCGAAAGAAAACAAATAAACTCTTGACTCTTCAGCGGGAAAGCGTATTATCTGCCTCCCGCGTTACCGTAAGATTCGCCGCAAGGCAAACGGGTAACGAACGCTCTTTAACAATTTATCAGACAATCTGTGTGGGCACTCGCAAGACGATATCGAAGCCTGTTTCGACAGGCAGAAGCAATATCAAAGTCTTGAAGAGTGACCAAAGCAGTACACATTTGAACCTCGGTTCGAATGCATATTTGCAGAAAGTAATCTTTGAGCATCGCTACTTTCATTAGTAGCAAATCAAACAAATCTTAAATTGAAGAGTTTGATCATGGCTCAGATTGAACGCTGGCGGCAGGCCTAACACATGCAAGTCGAGCGGCAGCGGGAAGTAGTTTACTACTTCGCCGGCGAGCGGCGGACGGGTGAGTAATGTCTGGGAAACTGCCTGATGGAGGGGGATAACTACTGGAAACGGTAGCTAATACCGCATGACCTCGCAAGAGCAAAGTGGGGGACCTTAGGGCCTCACGCCATCGGATGTGCCCAGATGGGATTAGCTAGTAGGTGGGGTAACGGCTCACCTAGGCGACGATCCCTAGCTGGTCTGAGAGGATGACCAGCCACACTGGAACTGAGACACGGTCCAGACTCCTACGGGAGGCAGCAGTGGGGAATATTGCACAATGGGCGCAAGCCTGATGCAGCCATGCCGCGTGTGTGAAGAAGGCCTTCGGGTTGTAAAGCACTTTCAGCGAGGAGGAAGGCATTGTGGTTAATAACCGCAGTGATTGACGTTACTCGCAGAAGAAGCACCGGCTAACTCCGTGCCAGCAGCCGCGGTAATACGGAGGGTGCAAGCGTTAATCGGAATTACTGGGCGTAAAGCGCACGCAGGCGGTTTGTTAAGTCAGATGTGAAATCCCCGCGCTTAACGTGGGAACTGCATTTGAAACTGGCAAGCTAGAGTCTTGTAGAGGGGGGGTAGAATTCCAGGTGTAGCGGTGAAATGCGTAGAGATCTGGAGGAATACCGGTGGCGAAGGCGGCCCCCTGGACAAAGACTGACGCTCAGGTGCGAAAGCGTGGGGAGCAAACAGGATTAGATACCCTGGTAGTCCACGCTGTAAACGATGTCGACTTGGAGGTTGTGCCCTTGAGGCGTGGCTTCCGGAGCTAACGCGTTAAGTCGACCGCCTGGGGAGTACGGCCGCAAGGTTAAAACTCAAATGAATTGACGGGGGCCCGCACAAGCGGTGGAGCATGTGGTTTAATTCGATGCAACGCGAAGAACCTTACCTACTCTTGACATCCACAGAACTTAGCAGAGATGCTTCGGTGCCTTCGGGAACTGTGAGACAGGTGCTGCATGGCTGTCGTCAGCTCGTGTTGTGAAATGTTGGGTTAAGTCCCGCAACGAGCGCAACCCTTATCCTTTGTTGCCAGCACGTAATGGTGGGAACTCAAAGGAGACTGCCGGTGATAAACCGGAGGAAGGTGGGGATGACGTCAAGTCATCATGGCCCTTACGAGTAGGGCTACACACGTGCTACAATGGCAGATACAAAGTGAAGCGAACTCGCGAGAGCAAGCGGACCACATAAAGTCTGTCGTAGTCCGGATTGGAGTCTGCAACTCGACTCCATGAAGTCGGAATCGCTAGTAATCGTAGATCAGAATGCTACGGTGAATACGTTCCCGGGCCTTGTACACACCGCCCGTCACACCATGGGAGTGGGTTGCAAAAGAAGTAGGTAGCTTAACCTTCGGGAGGGCGCTTACCACTTTGTGATTCATGACTGGGGTGAAGTCGTAACAAGGTAACCGTAGGGGAACCTGCGGTTGGATCACCTCCTTACCTAACGATACGCATTGCGCAGTGTCCACACAGATTGTCTGATGAATGTAAACGAGCAAGAGCACCTGTTGATGTTGTGAGTTTCGACTCATGCTGATGCAAAAACGATTAAGTTGAATGATTTAATCGGATTTTTGTGTCCCCATCGTCTAGAGGCCTAGGACACTGCCCTTTCACGGCTGTAACAGGGGTTCGAATCCCCTTGGGGACGCCACTCCGATAATGTGTGAAAGACATTATCACCGGTTCTTTATGAACTGAAAATATCTTAAAGATGACTTTAACGAGTCGTGTTTAAGATATTGCTCTTTAACAATCTGGAACAAGCTGAAAATTGAAACAATACAGCTGAAACTTATCTCTCCGTAGAAGTACTGAGATAAGGATTAACCTGTATTAGAGTCTCTCAAATAATCGCAATACGACGATGTCTGTAAAGACACCTTCGGGTTGTGAGGTTAAGCGACTAAGCGTACACGGTGGATGCCTAGGCAGTCAGAGGCGATGAAGGGCGTGCTAATCTGCGAAAAGCGTCGGTAAGGTGATATGAACCGTTACAACCGACGATACCCGAATGGGGGAAACCCAGTGCAATTCGTTGCACTATTGCATGGTGAATACATAGCCATGCAAGGCGAACCGGGGGAACTGAAACATCTAAGTACCCCGAGGAAAAGAAATCAACCGAGATTCCCCCAGTAGCGGCGAGCGAACGGGGAGGAGCCCAGAGTCTGAATCAGTTTGTGTGTTAGTGGAAGCGTCTGGAAAGTCGCAGGGTACAGGGTGATACTCCCGTACACAAAAACACACTTGCTGTGAACTCGATGAGTAGGGCGGGACACGTGACATCCTGTCTGAATATGGGGGGACCATCCTCCAAGGCTAAATACTCCTGACTGACCGATAGTGAACCAGTACCGTGAGGGAAAGGCGAAAAGAACCCCGGCGAGGGGAGTGAAATAGAACCTGAAACCGTGTACGTACAAGCAGTGGGAGCACCTTCGTGGTGTGACTGCGTACCTTTTGTATAATGGGTCAGCGACTTATATTTTGTAGCAAGGTTAACCGAATAGGGGAGCCGTAGGGAAACCGAGTCTTAACTGGGCGTCTAGTTGCAAGGTATAGACCCGAAACCCGGTGATCTAGCCATGGGCAGGTTGAAGGTTGGGTAACACTAACTGGAGGACCGAACCGACTAATGTTGAAAAATTAGCGGATGACTTGTGGCTGGGGGTGAAAGGCCAATCAAACCGGGAGATAGCTGGTTCTCCCCGAAAGCTATTTAGGTAGCGCCTCGTGAACTCATCTTCGGGGGTAGAGCACTGTTTCGGCTAGGGGGTCATCCCGACTTACCAAACCGATGCAAACTCCGAATACCGAAGAATGTTATCACGGGAGACACACGGCGGGTGCTAACGTCCGTCGTGAAGAGGGAAACAACCCAGACCGCCAGCTAAGGTCCCAAAGTCATGGTTAAGTGGGAAACGATGTGGGAAGGCATAGACAGCCAGGATGTTGGCTTAGAAGCAGCCATCATTTAAAGAAAGCGTAATAGCTCACTGGTCGAGTCGGCCTGCGCGGAAGATGTAACGGGGCTAAACCATGCACCGAAGCTGCGGCAGCGACACTTAGGTGTTGTTGGGTAGGGGAGCGTTCTGTAAGCCGTTGAAGGTGACCTGTGAGGGTTGCTGGAGGTATCAGAAGTGCGAATGCTGACATAAGTAACGATAATGCGGGTGAAAAGCCCGCACGCCGGAAGACCAAGGGTTCCTGTCCAACGTTAATCGGGGCAGGGTGAGTCGACCCCTAAGGCGAGGCTGAAAAGCGTAGTCGATGGGAAACAGGTTAATATTCCTGTACTTGGTGTTACTGCGAAGGGGGGGACGGAGAAGGCTAGGCTAGCCGGGCGACGGTTGTCCCGGTTTAAGCATGTAGGCGGAGTGACTTGGTAAATCCGGTTGCTTATCAACGCTGAGGTGTGATGACGAGTCACTACGGTGATGAAGTAGTTGATGCCAAGCTTCCAGGAAAAGCCTCTAAGCATCAGGTAACATTAAATCGTACCCCAAACCGACACAGGTGGTCAGGTAGAGAATACTCAGGCGCTTGAGAGAACTCGGGTGAAGGAACTAGGCAAAATGGTGCCGTAACTTCGGGAGAAGGCACGCTGGCATTAGGTAAAGAGACTTGCTCTCGGCGCCGAAGCCAGTCGCAGATACCAGCTGGCTGCAACTGTTTAATAAAAACACAGCACTGTGCAAACACGAAAGTGGACGTATACGGTGTGACGCCTGCCCGGTGCTGGAAGGTTAATTGATGGGGTCAGCCGCAAGGCGAAGCTCTTGATCGAAGCCCCAGTAAACGGCGGCCGTAACTATAACGGTCCTAAGGTAGCGAAATTCCTTGTCGGGTAAGTTCCGACCTGCACGAATGGCGTAATGATGGCCAGGCTGTCTCCACCCGAGACTCAGTGAAATTGAACTCGCTGTGAAGATGCAGTGTACCCGCGGCAAGACGGAAAGACCCCGTGAACCTTTACTATAGCTTGACACTGAACATTGAGCCTTGATGTGTAGGATAGGTGGGAGGCATCGAAGCGTGGACGCCAGTCTGCGTGGAGCCAACCTTGAAATACCACCCTTTAATGTTTGATGTTCTAACTCGGCCCCGTGATCCGGGGTGAGGACAGTGTCTGGTGGGTAGTTTGACTGGGGCGGTCTCCTCCCAAAGAGTAACGGAGGAGCACGAAGGTTAGCTAATCACGGTCGGACATCGTGAGGTTAGTGCAAAGGCATAAGCTAGCTTGACTGCGAGAGTGACGGCTCGAGCAGGTACGAAAGTAGGTCTTAGTGATCCGGTGGTTCTGAATGGAAGGGCCATCGCTCAACGGATAAAAGGTACTCCGGGGATAACAGGCTGATACCGCCCAAGAGTTCATATCGACGGCGGTGTTTGGCACCTCGATGTCGGCTCATCACATCCTGGGGCTGAAGTAGGTCCCAAGGGTATGGCTGTTCGCCATTTAAAGTGGTACGCGAGCTGGGTTTAGAACGTCGTGAGACAGTTCGGTCCCTATCTGCCGTGGGCGTTGGAAGATTGAGAGGGGCTGCTCCTAGTACGAGAGGACCGGAGTGGACGAATCACTGGTGTTCGGGTTGTCATGCCAATGGCATTGCCCGGTAGCTAAATTCGGAAGAGATAACCGCTGAAAGCATCTAAGCGGGAAACTTGCCTCGAGATGAGTCTTCCCTGGGGCTTTAAGCCCCCTGAAGGAACGTTAAAGACTATGACGTTGATAGGCTGGGTGTGTAAGTGCAGCGATGCATTGAGCTAACCAGTACTAATGATCCGTGAGGCTTAACCTTACAACACCGAAGGTGTTTTGGTGATTTGAGAGAGATTTTCAGCGACGTTCCGAGATTGGGCTGGCTGGCTGTGTGTAGGATTGCATAGCGGGTTAGTTTAGACAGAATTTGCCTGGCGGCCATAGCGCGGTGGTCCCACCTGATCCCATGCCGAACTCAGAAGTGAAACGCCGTAGCGCCGATGGTAGTGTGGGGTCTCCCCATGCGAGAGTAGGACACTGCCAGGCATCAAATCAAGCCGAGACCCCATGCCAAAAGCGTGGGGTTTTTGCTATGTGCGCGATATAGAAAAGCCTTCTGCTGTGCAGAGGGCTTTTTTTATTTGTACATTTTAGGTGTGATTGAATGGATGACGAATCGAATACACCGATATTCGGATATAAATACATCTTTAAACTAACCGAATGTTTATGTGTTTGGACGAATTGTCTGCCGCGTTAAGTTTTCTGCCATTTTTATAACCTCGCCCACAGAAAAAAAGCTTTATTCCCTTAGAATCATCGAGTACAAAATTGAAACGATGTTTTGATTACTGAGGTTTAAATGAATGCTGGTCTCTTTGCTTATACCGCAATATTGGTTACGGCACTTACTTGCACAACAGCTCAGGCAAGCCCTGTGACATACCAAAAAGCGGCTATTACTGAAAATAACTTGCCGGTATTTTATCCACAGCTGAAAAAGCAAATGACATACCAAAGCTCATGGCTCGCTGGAAACTATACAGATTTCTCACTATGGAAAAGTGATACTCGAAAAACCCTCCGGCAGGCATTGCTTACTCCCGACTCAACAATCGCATTCTCTGCAGAAAAAATAGATCAGCAAGACCGTGGCAGCTATGTTGCTGAAAAAATTGTATTTAACATCACGGATGAGAGTCGTGTTCAGGGTTTGTTATTAACCCCAAAGAGCAAGGGACTTCATCCGGCGATTGTCTTACTGCATGACCATGGCTCCAAGTTCGATATCGGCAAAGAGAAAATGATTCGTCCATGGGGGGATAGTGCGCAGCTGGCTTCCGCACAGGCATGGGCGGATAAATTCTTTAGCGGTAAATTCATTGGCGATGAATTGGCGAAACGTGGTTATGTGGTGCTCTCCATCGACGCGATTGGCTGGGGTGACAGAGGCCCAATGAGTTATGAGCAGCAGCAAGCTTTAGCCAGTAATTTCTTTAATCTTGGTCGCTCATTAGCGGGAACCATGGCTTATGAGGATATGCGAACGGTTGATTTTCTGGCGACGATGCCGTCGGTCAACTCGCAACGTATTGGTGTACTTGGTTTTTCTATGGGAGCCTACCGCGCTTGGCAATTGGCGGCATTGTCAGATAAGGTCGCCGCGACAGCGGCTATATCCTGGTTTGGTAACTATCAAGGCCTGATGACACCGGGTAATAATGTGCTTCGTGGGCAATCCGCTTTCTACATGCTGCATCCAGGTATTGCCAATAAGTTAGATTTTCCTGATATTGCCAGTTTAGCCGCACCAAAGCCGATGTTACTTTTTAATGGTGGAAAAGATAAGTTATTCCCGTCGGATGCCGTGGAACAGGCATATAACAAAGTGCATGCTATTTGGCGCTCACAAAATGCAGAATCACGGTTGGTCACCCGCAATTGGCCCGCATTGGGGCATGTATTTTATCAAGAGCAGCAAGATGTGGTTTTCCCATGGCTAGATCGCTGGCTAAAACCATAAAAAAAGGCCCCAAGGGGCCTTTTGTGAATCAACCAAGATTAGTGAGAGCTGCTCTGAGAAGCCCCTAATCCCGTTTGTGACCGCACAAACTGGGCTTTGAAACGTAAGCGTTCTTGCTGCCCTTCTACTGATTTATCCGTTATGGAGAAGAACCAGATCCCGACGAATGCCACTATCATTGAGAATAATGCAGGATATTCATATGGATAGATTGGTTTTGCATGCCCCAAGATGGTAACCCAGATAGTTGGGCCTAAAATCATCAGAATTATTGCGGTCAATAACCCCAGCCAGCCCCCAATCATTGCGCCACGAGTGGTCAGTTTTTCCCAATACATCGAAATGAAAATAATTGGGAAGTTACAACTGGCCGCGATGGAGAATGCTAATCCAACCATGAAGGCAATATTTTGTTTTTCAAACAAAATACCTAAACCGATGGCAACAAATCCTAAAATGACAACGGTAATTTTTGAAACTCTCAGCTCATCACGTTCGTTGGCTTTGCCTTTCTTAATCACACTGGCATAAAGGTCATGTGAAACCGCAGAAGCACCCGCGAGGGTTAGGCCGGCGACCACTGCCAAGATAGTTGCAAAGGCGACTGCTGAGATAAAGCCTAAGAAGAAGCTCCCACCAACAGCATCTGCCAGATGAACTGCTGCCATATTATTGCCGCCCAGCAATGCGCCAGCCGCATCTTTAAAGGCTGGATTTGGGCCGACCAATAAGATTGCGCCAAAACCAATAATAAAGGTCAATATGTAGAAGTAGCCAATAAAGCCTGTTGCATAGAACACGCTTTTACGGGCTTCTTTTGCATCACTCACGGTGAAGAAGCGCATCAGAATATGTGGCAAACCGGCAGTACCAAACATCAATGCCAGACCTAGAGACAAGGCTGATATTGGGTCAGATACCAATCCCCCCGGGCTCATGATTGACAGGCCTTTAGGGTGAACTTTGACGGCTTCGCTGAATAATGTGTTGAAGTTGAAGTTAACCGATTTCATCACCATGATAGCCATGAATGATGCACCGGCCAGCAGTAATACCGCCTTGATTATCTGTACCCATGTTGTGGCCAACATGCCACCGAACAGGACGTACAGCACCATCAGCATGCCGACCAGCACCACAGCGACGTGGTAGTTCAAACCAAACAGCAGCTCAATCAATTTACCCGCCCCGACCATTTGTGCAATCAGGTACAAAGCCACTACAACTAATGAGCCACAGGCAGATAAGGTGCGGATAGGTCTTTGTTTTAACCGGTATGAGGCCACATCGGCAA
Organism: Yersinia canariae; assembly: GCF_009831415.1. Taxonomy (NCBI): domain Bacteria; kingdom Pseudomonadati; phylum Pseudomonadota; class Gammaproteobacteria; order Enterobacterales; family Yersiniaceae; genus Yersinia; species Yersinia canariae. The sequence continues at coordinate 308,162 of NZ_CP043727.1, forward strand.
AAGTATAGCGGCCCAGGTTACGCAGACGTTCAGCGATTAAGAATAGAATGATTGGCCAGCCAATTAAAAAGCCGATGGAGTAAATCAGGCCATCGTAACCGGAGGTATAGACCAATGCGGAAATACCGAGGAATGAGGCCGCAGACATAAAGTCACCGGCAATCGCCAAACCATTTTGGAAGCCGGTTATACGTCCACCCGCAGTGTAATAATCTCCACGCGAACGGGTACGTTTAGACGCCCAGTAAGTGATATAAAGTGTTGCGCCGACAAACAGCACGAACATCACAATCGCCTGAATGTTGAGCGGCTGGCGATGAACTTCGCCGGTAATTGCTTCTGCCTGTGACAGCGCAGGCAGAGCTAATAAGGAAAGTACGGACCAATGGCGAGTCTTCATTGCTTCACCTCACGAAGAATTTCTGCCGTTAGACGGTCAAACTCGCCATTAGCACGAATAACGTAAACACCTGTAAGAACAAAAGAAATAACAATCAAGCCCACACCAACGGGAATACCGCGAGTAATGCTGGAACCTGCGTATAGCGGGGTGCCTAGCCATTGTGGTTCGAAAGCAATAAGGAAAATGAAACCGACATACAGCGCCAAGGTAATTAGCGACAGTAGCCAGGCAAAGCGACCACGCTTTTGTACCAACTCTTTGAAACGCGGGTTATTTTCAATCTCTTGATAAATGCTGTCATTCATCAGAGTCTCTCCTTTGAGGCATTAAATAAGGTACCGCCCGTAGGCGGCATAATTTACGACGGCGCTTGCATTGATTGTTTTTCTTCCAGTAATTTGTCTACGACACTCGGATCGGCGAGCGTTGAGGTATCCCCTAAGTTGCTGGTATCGCCAGCGGCAATTTTGCGCAGGATCCGGCGCATGATTTTGCCCGAACGTGTTTTTGGCAGTGAGTCGGTCCAGTGCAGAATATCTGGTGTTGCGATTGGGCCAATTTCTTTACGTACCCAATTGCGCACCTCGGTATACAGCTCTGGTGTGGGCTCTTCACCATGATTCAATGTGATATAGGCATAGATAGCCTGGCCTTTGATATTGTGTGGAACGCCAACAACAGCGGCTTCGGCAATTTTCGGGTGTGATACCAGCGCTGATTCGATTTCTGCGGTGCCCAAACGATGGCCTGAAACGTTCAACACATCATCAACCCGGCCAGTTATCCAGTAGTAGCCATCTTCGTCACGGCGTGCGCCATCACCACTGAAATACATGCCTTTAAAAGTAGAGAAGTAAGTTTGTTCAAAGCGGTCATGGTCGCCAAACAGGGTTCGAGCCTGACCCGGCCACGAGTCGGTGATGACCAAATTCCCTTCGGCAGCCCCTTCTTGCGGGTTACCCAAGTTGTCTACCAGTGCTGGTTGAACACCAAAGAATGGGCGAGTAGCAGAACCTGCTTTCAACTCGGTTGCGCCGGGGAGTGGGGTTATCATGAAACCGCCGGTCTCAGTCTGCCACCAGGTATCAACAATTGGGCATTTACTATTGCCAATTTTGTTGTAATACCATTCCCATGCTTCTGGATTGATAGGTTCTCCGACCGACCCCATGATGCGCAGCGAAGTGCGTTGGGTACCTTCGACGGCCTTATCACCCTCGGCCATTAAAGCTCGGATAGCCGTCGGGGCGGTATACAGAATATTAACCTGATGTTTATCAATAACCTGTCCTAAGCGATTAACGCCCGGATAGTTAGGCACACCTTCAAACATTAACGTAATTGCACCGCAGGCCAGTGGGCCATACAGCAAATAGCTATGCCCGGTAACCCAGCCAACATCCGCTGTACACCAGTAGATATCACCTGGGTGGTAATCAAATACGTATTTAAAGGTCAGTGCGGCATACACCAGATAGCCGCCGGTGGTATGTAATACCCCTTTTGGTTTGCCGGTAGAGCCAGAGGTATAAAGGATAAATAATGGATCTTCTGCATTCATTTCTTCAGGCGGGCAGTCGGCAGAAGTATCTTTAATCAGGTCATGCCACCACAAATCTCGCCCGTCTTTCCAGTAGCTGGCATTGCCGGTGCGTTGGAATACAACGACGTTTTTGATACTGGTAATCGCGGGATTTTTTAGCGCTTCATCGACATTTTTTTTCAGTGGAATTGCACGGCCAGCACGGATGCCTTCGTCGGCAGTAATCACCAATTTTGAGTTAGAGTCGATAATACGGCCAGCGACGGCATCAGGTGAGAAACCACCAAAAATAACGGAGTGAACAGCACCAATGCGAGCACAAGCCAACATAGCAACTGCGGCTTCTGGCACCATCGGCATATAAATAGCGACGACATCACCTTTCTTGATGCCCAGTCTTTTCAGCACATTGGCAAACTGACATACATCATGATGAAGCTGTTTGTATGTGACTTTTTTAGACTGATTCGGGTCATCGCCTTCCCAGATAATTGCAGTTTGATCACCGCGCTCTGCCAGATGGCGGTCTAGACAGTTGGCCGCAAGGTTCAACGTGCCATCCTCAAACCAGCGAATACTGACATGACCGGGATCGAAAGACGTGTTCTTCACCGTGCTATATGGCTTAATCCAATCAATAATCTTGCCATGCTCACCCCAGAATTCATCCGGGTTCTGCACCGACTGTTGATAATATTGATGGTATTGTTCTGGGTTTATCAGGGCATGTTCTGCAATTGCAGTTGGAATAGGGTGCTTATGTATTTGGCTCATAATCGTTCTCCTTGAGATTGTTAATAATATGTCAATCAAAAGTTAATTATACTGTGAAGGGATGTTTTGTTTCTTTTTTGGGCGGCAGATCACGCATAAAAGATGTTGATTTAGAGACTTACTTAATGCGCTGAGTGGTGAATCGATATCTTAAGGATAGAAGAGGTGCCGTCTGACTACGCTATAAAGGAAAGGAAATGTGGTCGTCAGCTCATTTTCAGTATGAAAAGAAGATATTGATATGCTAGCACTGTCAGGAATATTAACGTGACGTGATTAATTTTATACGGTATTAATTGTTAACCAAAAAATAAAATATTCATTTACAATTGCCGTGTTAATATTATTTTAATGCCTAACTGTAATTAAAAATTAGTATATATTCGAACTAGGAATATGTACTTATAAATAAAAAATGCTAAAGCATAAATATGCATTTTAATATTTTATTTATTTTGACTTCTTCATATTCATTTTCAGAATAAAAACAACTTTTCTTTAAGAATATTCTTGGTGAGCGGGAGTTGTCCTAAATTAAATTTAACAGAATGGAAACATAATGCATTCAGAAATAGAACATAACTAAGGTTTATATGATAATTTAATTTAGCTCATTTTTTCTACTGATGGATGTGGTTGTTATTTGTCATTGATGGATTTTACTTTTTTAATAACAAATATTTACTGGTCATGCATGATTATTCTGACCGATATTATGCACTGCTACGATGTAGGCTTAGTGTAAACAAGGCTTGCAGAGGAGTGCCCAGAAATGATACTGATTTATAACGTGGACGGCTGGCGGGAGGCTGAACCATAAGTACGATCAACTATAGCCCCGTATTTAATGATTAAGTATTCTATTTAAGATGCTTGGTAACTCGCATTTTATAGGATGCTTTGAGGAATTTTTAGGGTATGAAAAGTGTAAAAATAAGTCTGGCCTGGCAAATACTCATTGCACTGGTATTGGGTATTTTGGTTGGTGCAATTCTGCATAACCAAATTGAATCAAGAGAATGGTTGGTTAGTAATATTTTAAGCCCAGCGGGCGATATTTTTATCCGCTTAATTAAAATGATTGTGGTGCCGATTGTTATTTCAACCTTGATAGTGGGTATTGCCGGTGTTGGTGATGCGAAAAAGCTTGGGCGAATTGGTCTAAAAACCATCATCTATTTTGAAGTTATCACGACCATTGCCATTATTGTCGGGATCACCTTGGCGAATGTGTTCCAGCCAGGGCACGGCATTGATATGTCGGCATTAACCGTGGTTGATATTTCCCAGTATGAAAAAACCACCGAACAAGTTCAAAGTGGTAGCCACAGTTTGGTCAGCACTATCTTATCGCTGATCCCTGCCAACGTCTTTGCCTCTATGGCAAAAGGCGATATGTTGCCAATTATTTTCTTCTCAGTGTTGTTTGGTTTAGGGCTGTCTTCATTGCCAAAAGAAACCAAAGAACCACTGTTGAATGTGTTTAAAGCAGTATCTGAAAGCATGTTCAAAGTTACACATATGATTATGCGTTATGCGCCTATCGGGGTATTTGGCTTAATCTCGGTGACTGTCGCCAACTTTGGTTTTGCCTCACTGATCCCTCTCGCCAAATTGGTTGTGCTGGTTTACGCCGCTATTCTCTTCTTTGCCTTAGTGATATTGGGCACCGTAGCCAGATTGTGTAAGCTGCGTATTTGGATATTGATTCGAATTCTGAAAGATGAGCTAATTCTGGCATATTCTACCGCCAGCTCAGAAACAGTCTTACCACGCATTATCGAGAAAATGGAAGCTTATGGTGCGCCAAAAGCTATTACCAGTTTTGTGGTACCGACCGGTTATTCATTTAATCTAGATGGCTCCACGTTGTATCAAAGTATTGCAGCCATATTTATTGCCCAACTCTACGGTATTGAGCTGTCCATCGGGCAAGAAATTATTCTGGTTCTGACCTTGATGGTAACCTCGAAAGGTATTGCCGGCGTTCCGGGTGTTTCTTTTGTTGTTTTACTGGCGACATTAGGCAGTGTCGGTATTCCATTAGAAGGGTTGGCCTTTATTGCGGGTGTTGACCGTATTCTAGATATGGCGCGAACTGCATTGAATGTCGTGGGGAATGCATTGGCTGTGTTGGTTATCGCTAAATGGGAGCATCAGTTTGATCATAAGAAAGCTAAGGCTTATGAGAAAACTCTGTTTGCACCGAAACAGACACCCGTTCAAAGCTAGTTATTAAGCTATTTATGAGTTAAAAACCCCTTGTTGGCGTGATGCTAACAGGGGGTTTTTATTGTTCATTCTTACAAGAAATAAGCATGTAGATAACTTACTGGCATTACTCATTTAAACCTAAGCGATATGACCAACGGATCAATTCAGCGACTTTATGTACATCCAGCTTTTTCATCATATTAAGGCGGTGGGTTTCAACGGTTTTTTGACTGATTGAAAGCTGAGTCGCGATAATACGATTACAGGAACCTTCAGTGATCAGTTTTAATATTTGCCGCTCGCGGGGGGTTAGAACGGGTTGATGAGTCTCATTACCTTGAGCCAGCTTACTCAATAAGGTGCTATTGAGCGCGGGATCAATATAGCGCTTACCTGCGGATACAGTTTGAATCGCGGCCATCAAGATTTGCTGTGGACTTTTCTTTAGAACATACCCTAGCGCACCATTATTTAATGTCCTGCTGGCGTAATGCTCCTCATGGCGAGCGGTTAATGCCAGTATTTTCATACTTGGCCAACGGCGAAGAAGTTGAATAATGACATCAAGACCATCCATACCGGGTAACCCCAAATCGATAATGACAATGTCTGGCTCGGTTTGGCGGCATAAGTTATACACGTCTAATCCATTCTCCGCCTGGCCGACAATTTGATAGCGAGGGTAAGCTACAAGCATATTTTTGATACCATTAATAATCAGCTCATGGTCGTCGACAATTAATAATTTTGTATTCATAAAGTTATTCCTTTACCTGATGATTTAAATGGCGTCGCGGAGGTTCTATGGCTGAAATAGCTCATGGATTATCTCGTCGAGGCGAGTGATATCTTGTTGTGTGATGATTCCCTTGGTTTCGATGACTATTTCCAGTTGGATAACGGCATCTTGTAATT